>JANMEV010000104.1:0-11906 GCA_031377305.1 Planctomycetota bacterium
GTCGATACGACGTTCGTTCACCGAACACAGTCAACAGCATCATGGGTGCCGTCATGGCGTTCATTCGCTTCTGCCACACTCGCGGCTGGATTCCTTCGGTTCCTCACGTTGAGAAATTCGACGTCGAAGAAGTCATGAAAGGACGACCAGTCACCGGAGAAGAATTCGAACGAATACTGGAAGCGACTCCCCTGATTGTTGGAAAGCATTCTGCCCCATCCTGGCAGTTTGCCTTACGGGTTCTCTGGGAAAGCGGGTTTCGCATCGGTGATCTGATGGATTTCAGCTGGGAAGACACACGCCACATTCATCCGAAGTGGCCGAGTCGGACCGGACATCATCCGACCATCGTCGTCCCCTCTTCTCAGAAGAACGGACGTGTGCAGGAGATTCCGATGTTGCCGGGAATGGAAACGCTGCTCGCTGCAATTCCCAGTCGTGAACGCAAGGGATGGATCGCCAATCCCCTGCCGATCGCTGGTGATCTCAATGCCAATCCGGACGCATTCCACCCGACGAAGAAGGACTTGGCTGCGTTGGCAATTCGATACAGCAATTGTTCGATTGCCAAGGCGTGTGGAGTGTCAGAAATGGCTGTTCGCAACTGGCTCGTCGTCGCAGGAATTGTAAGAGCAGAGGCGTTTAAAAGCAGTACGGGTGAAATCCCACAACGGGACGTTGCTGCGATACGACTGCGTGCTGAGAAACGTGCGTTACCTTCTCAGTCACAGCCGGAGCAGGATCGTCTGACGAAGGAACGAGTCGGTCGTGTGATTGCAATGATCGGGGAGGAAGCTGGCGTTGTTGTCCAGCAAGCCGACTCCAGAACCGGGCATCGGCAGAAATTTGCCAGTGCCCATGACCTGCGTCGCGGATGTGCTCAGCGACTGATTAATCTGGGAGTCTCAGCAGAGGCACTCAAGCTGATCATGCGGCACAGCAGCTTCTCGACAACAGAGAAGCATTACGGCGCACTGCGTTCCGCCCAATCGGCAGCCACAGAGGTGGCCGAGAAACTCGCTCACGCACGAAACAGTGCATTAGTGGGGGGATTAATGGGGGGAACAGAAGGAGCTCAACAGCTTTCCGCTGAAGAGCTCGTGAAGCTAAAGTCTTTGCTGAAAGCACTTTAGATTAATGCACCCGGTAGGGCTCGAACCTACAACCTTCGGTTCCGAAGACCGACGCTCTATCCAATTGAGCTACGGGTGCGCATGCTGGCTTCGGGGAGTTGACATCGAAGTTCAACAATCCTCAAAGCGTCAATGGCACCGGGGCGGGAGTTTATCGAATTTGTTGCGGGTCGCAACTCATCATATTCCGATGATTCCCGCAGTTTTTGCTTTTTCGACACGTAATGGGCTTTCGAAAAAGGTGTCTCAAGCTCGAAGCCGGTAAAAAACAGAGCAGATACTCGGCGTTGGAACCTCCCGGACACCTTCCTCAACACAATGCTTTGGCAGTGTCGTTTCGCGGACCATGTCGAGAATTGTCTGGAATAGATTCCCTTGTGAAGCAAACGGTTTATCATGTTTCGCTGAGACACAGATTGTTTTGCACTTTTCCTGCCTCCGCGTTTCCCGCCAGCGGAACTCCGCCATGAGAAAAATTTTGCAGATCGTAAGAGACGTCGCTGCGGTACTCGCCGCTGCGGTCAGTTGCAGCGTTGCTATGGCTGTAGACATCGACTTCCTGAAAGATGTTCAGCCCATTTTGACTGCACACTGCTGGCATTGCCATGGTGTCGACGCCAATGATCGCAAGGCGGGGCTTCGGCTGGATATTCGGGAAGCGGCGATCGGGCCAGGAGAATCAGGCGCGGCCGCGATTGTGCCGGGCCATCCGGAACAGAGTGAACTGATTCGGAGAGTCAGGTCGCATGATGCCGACTTGCTGATGCCGCCGCCCCATCAGAAGAACCCACTTTCGGAATCGCAGGTTTCCACTTTGGGTCAGTGGATCGTTGAAGGAGCGAAGTATGAGGCTCACTGGGCGTTTGTGCCGCCGACGAAGGCCGTGCTTCCAAAAGTGGGCACAGCGAATCCGATCGATGCATTTGTTTTGAATGAATTAAAGCAGAATCATTTATCGCCATCGCCAACAGCAACCTCTGCCACGATTACTCGGCGAGCATATCTTGATTTGATTGGGCTTCCTCCTTCCCCAACGGAAGTGAAGGCAGCTAAGGAGAAGTCCCTTGAGACTTTGGTCGATTCACTTTTGCGGAGCGAGCGTTTTGGGGAAAAGTGGGCACGACACTGGCTGGATCTGGCACGCTATTCAGATACCAACGGTTACGAGAAAGATCTGCAGCGTGAGCAGTGGGTCTGGCGAGATTGGGTGATCGATGCGATCAATGGCGACATGCCATACGACCAGTTCCTGATTGAACAAATCGCTGGTGACCTGCTTCCAAATCCGACTCAGCGGCAGATTATCGCAACAGGATTTCTTCGCAACAGCATGATCAACGAAGAGGGAGCGATTGTTCCCGAGCAGTTTCGAATGGTGGAAATGTTTGATCGAGTCGACTGCATCGGTAAGGCGGTCCTTGGCCTGTCAACGCAATGTGCTCAATGTCATACTCACAAGTTTGATCCGCTGACTCATGATGAGTACTACGGGATGTTCGCGTTTTTGAACAACTCATATGAGGCTCAGTCTTGGGTCTATTCCCCCGAACAATTGAAGCAGCTTGAAGAAATTGAAAAGAAGATTTCGGATATCGAACAGCGTCTTCGAAGTGAGCGCACTGAGTGGAAATCGGAGCTTGCGACATGGATGAGTGGCGTTGAGACAAAGCGGGTTGGCTGGAGGCCGCTGGATGCACTGGAGCTCGGTTCGATCAGTGGACTGAATCACCCTGTTCAGGACACCGATAAGTCATTGTTGATGACGGGGCATACCAGTAGTGACAGCTTCATGATTGCGGCAACGGCTCTCGACGGTATCACCGGACTGCAGCTCGAAGCGTTGCCTCACAGCGACTTGCCTCATGCTGGTCCGGGACGTAGCCGTCTGGGCACTTGGGCGATCAACGAATTGGAAGTGTTTATCAGAGTTCCGGAAGGCAATGATTGGGTCAAGCAGAAACTCGTCAACGCGACGGCCGATTTCTCTGAGCCGGATGGCAAGCAGGACGAAGGAAAGAAGTCGTTCGGCCCGGTGTCCTACTTGATCGACGGCAACGATAGCACCAGCTGGACTGCAGATCGAGGCATTGGGCGGCGGAATCAGGCGAGTGTGGCTGTTGTTCAGTTTGAGAGGCCGCTGAGTTTCCCAAATGGCTCAAAAATTAAGGTTGTCTGGCGAACTGGGGATATGCTTGGCTGTGTGAGATTCAGCATTACGAAGGATGCAGCTCCGGCCGCCCCTCGGTTTGACCACGCGGCAGCGCTGGCGATGGCGACGCCGGAGCAGCAGCGGACCACTGTCCAATCAGATGCAATCTTTGAGGCCTGGCGACGATCCGTCCCCGAACTGCAGGCCACCAACGAAGAGATTGACGCTCTGGTGAAATCACTGCCGGCTGCTGCAACCACGGTCCTTCATCTACAGGAGCGAGACCCGGCAAGGTATCGCGAGACGCATTTGCTGGATCGAGGCAACTGGGATCGACCGTTGCAACAGATCGAACCTCACACTCCGGCCGCGTTTCATTCGTTTCCATCGGATGCTTCTCGAAACCGTTTGGGATATGCGAAGTGGCTGACGGATCGACGTTCGCCCCTGACCGCGCGTGTGGCGGTCAATCAGGTTTGGCAGGCGATGTTTGGGGTTGGGCTGGTGGAGACTTCCGATGACTTCGGAACTCGAACGCCGGTGCCACAGTATCGCGAGTTGCTCGATTGGTTGGCGGTGGACTTCATGGAGCACGGGTGGAGCCGCAAACATCTGATTCGAACGATCGCGTTGAGTGCGACTTATCAGCAGTCCTCTGTGGCTTTGCCGGAAATGCTGGATCGAGACCCGCGAAATCAATTGCTCGCTCGCGGTCCTCGTTTTCGTGCCGACGCGGAAGTCGTGCGAGACATCGCATTGACGGCATCGGGATTGATATCGCATAAAATTGGTGGCCCAGGAGTCATTCCTCCGGTTCCTCAAAACGTGCTTGACTACAACTATAACTATCCAGCCTACTGGAAACCGGCGACTGGAGCCGAACGTTATCGCCGGACGGTCTATGGCTTTCGAAAGCGTTCAATGCCAGATCCTGTAATGTCCAACATGGACGGGCCGAACGGTGATATCTCGTGTGCTCGTCGGCCTCGGTCGAATACGCCACTTGCCGCCCTGACAGGTTTAAACGAAACGGTCTTCGTTGAAGCTGCTCGAGCCCTTGCATTGCGCGTCCTTCGTGAAGGAGGATTGACAGACGTTGACCGAGTAGACTACGCATTCCTGCTATGTACATCGCGAACTCCCAATTCTTCGGAGCGTGACGAGGTTCTATCACTGTTGAAGACTCGTCGACAGAGAATCTCGGATGGCTGGTTGAATCCTCGCGAAATCACAACCAGCGATTCGGCCATGCTGCCGGAACTCCCAGAGAATACGACTCCTCAGGACGCTGCTGCATGGACGCTGGTTGCTCGCGTGTTGCTGAACCTGGATGAAACTCAGTCTCGCAATTGAGCCCGGGAGAGCGACTCATGACAGCACTCCGTCCGCTGGGCCGAACTTCGGAAGCCGAATGAAATCCTTCGACGCATTGAGTCCATCAATCGATCCGCTCGGCGACTGTGCAGCCATCGTTTCATGGCCCAATGCAGGTCGGGACATCATCTCAACTCGCATTCAGCAATTGGCGGAAGCGATTCAGCAACGCTGGCGACCGGGGCTCGAGGGCGTTGTGCCAGCATTTGTTACACTCACGTTGCACTATAATCCAACGGAAATCCGATGGGCGGATGTACGAAATCTTATCAGTGCTTCACTGACGGTTGCTATGGATTCGCAATGCCCGAATCGCCCGGTGATTGAGATTCCGGTTTGTTATGGCGAGAGGTTCGCTCCGGATCTGGCTGACCTGGCGACTCAATGTGGCTTGTCCATCGACGAGGTCATTCGGCAGCACTCAAGCGGCGACTACTCAGTGCGAATGATCGGCTTCTCGCCAGGATTTCCGTATCTCGCGGGACTTCCTGAGCAACTGGCCGTGCCCCGCCGAAGTTCGCCGCGACTCAGGGTTCCGGCTGGATCCGTGGCGATCGGTGGAAATCAGACCGGAGTCTACTCGATGGAAACTCCCGGAGGCTGGCACATCATCGGCCGTACTCCAACGAAGTTGTTCCTTCCGGAATGCGATCCCCCCTGCCTGCTCCGGGCGGGTGATCGAGTCCGATTCGTTCCGATCGAAGCAAGCGATTTTCCAAAACAGCAGGAGCCATCATGATGATCGTGCGAGTGCTGCGTTCGGGTCTGTCGTCAACCATTCAGGATCTCGGGCGTCCGAATCTTCGTCACTATGGCGTTCCCGTCGGCGGGGCGCTGGATCGACCTTCGCACGAACTCGCGAATCGCCTCGTTGGTAATTTGGCCAATGCAGCGACAGTGGAAATGACTCTCACCGGTGATGAACTCGAATGGCCCAACAGTGGGCTGATCGCAATCACGGGGGCAGACATGTCGCCGGTCACTTCCAATGAGGGCATAGATAATACGCGAGTTCCGCAACACTGCCCCGTCATGATTCGTGCGGGAACTCGTATCCGTTTTGGAGCGGCTCGCCGAGGATGTCGTTGCTATCTCGCAGTCGCTGGCGGCTTTGACGTTCCAGTGGTGATGGGAAGTCGGTCCACGTATTTGCGAGCCGGTGTCGGAGGAGTGCATGGTCGCGCGCTTAAGATGGGTGATGAAATTCAGCTCGGTGATTTCAAGGAACACGCATCGCACCCCGGGACTGGTAGTGACCAGTCGTTTTCGGCACCGCCATGGTTCATCCGGACAATCGATCTTCCCAGTGCGTCGACGGTTGTTCTGCGAACACTGCGGGGGTCACACTTCACCAGAATGACAGACGAAAGTCAGTCGTCCTTTCTGCACGATGAGTTTGAAATCACGCCTCAGTCGGACCGAATGGGCTACCGGATTACCGGGCCACGGCTGAGACTCGAAGTTGTCGACGAACTCTCCTCAGAGGGCCTTGTTTGCGGCACGATTCAGCTTCCTCCGGATGGAAATCCAATCCTGCTGATGGCTGATAGTGCTCCAACGGGCGGCTATCATCGAATCGGACAAGTAATCACGGCCGACATCTCGCTGGCTGCCCAACTTCGACCAGGTCAAAGTGTCGCGTTTCGCGAAGTGAGCCTTCCCGAGGCTCAGCAAATCGCTGCGCAACAACGGCAGATGCTTGAGAATGCGTTGTTGATCGCGGGATTGACTTCGCCTGCAGGGAAAGACGTGGGCAAGCTTTGAACTCATCAATGGATGTTTCCCAATGGCACATGTGGACCTGAATTGCGATCTCGGCGAACTGAACGGTGTAGCCGGATTTCGCATCGAAAGTCAAATTCTGCGGCATATCACCTCGGCCAACGTCGCTTGCGGGGCGCATGCTGGCGATGCTGCTCGAATGCATGACGTGGCCGTGCTCTGCCGCGAACTCAGCGTCGCATTCGGCGCTCATCCGGGATATGCGGATCGAGTTCATTTCGGCCGACGAGTTTTGCCAATGAGTCCATCCGAGATTCGGCAAATGGTCTCCGACCAAATTGGTTTGGCGCTGACAATCGCGACATCGGAAGGGATCACCCTGAGTCATGTGAAACCACACGGAGCGCTTTACAACATCGCGGCCCGGGATGTTGCCGTCGCTGAAGCCATTGTGCTGGCCGTGCGTGACGCTCGCTCTGACATCCGAATCTTTGGGTTGTCGGGAAGCATGTTGATTCAGTTGGCTGGGGATCATGGTCTGGCGTCGGTCAACGAGGTTTTCGCCGACCGAAACTACCTCCGTGACGGCACGCTTGTTCCGCGAGATCGCCCTGATTCCGTGCTCAGCGAACCCGCTCAAATCACAACGCGTGCTGTGGCGATGATCCGCTCGAAGACAGCAATCGCCGTTGATGGCGTTAAAGTGCCCATCGTTCCAGAAACGATTTGCGTTCACAGCGACACAGCAAACGCCATTGAGATTGCCAAGCAGCTTCGGAGTGAGCTTCAGGCGAATCAAATCGAGGTTCGGAGAAACTGAGGCCTACAAGCCCATGCAGCTCAGCTCAGGAGCTCGTTAACAGAAAACTTCCAGACAAGTCAACTCCGGTGAACAGCGCCAACGCATCGGATCTTTGGCCCCAATGCCGCGAGATACGTGCAGAGTCATGCGGCTCAACTTGAAGAGCCCCGCGACATAACTGACTCCGTAAAGGCTGGGCGAGTACACCGGGCCAATCAAAGGCAGCACAACCTGGCCGCCGTGTGTATGGCCAGACAGCATGAGGTCGTAGCCGCATCTCAGGGCCGATCGAAACTGATCGGGCGTGTGGCAAAGCAGGATTCGCAGGTCGCAGCCGGTATCTTTGACTCGCGGCGGCTTATGACCCATCCAGGGTCGCTCTGATCCGGCAAGCAAAACACGTCGTCCGCCAATTGCGGCCAGCTCGAAGCTGCCTGTCACGCATTTCCATCCCGAGGCGGCAACCTGCTGACGAATATGCTCGTAGTCGAACCGCCAATCGTGGTTTCCAAGAATGAAGTAGCAGGGAGCCAGTTCGGTCAATGGTTGAAGGATCTGAATAGCAAGCGGCAGAAGTGCAATGTCGTCAATCAGGTCGCCCGTGAAAATATAGGCGTCAGCCTTCATTACTGCCGCTTGCTCAACGACGAAGCGATAGTAATCTGCTCCAGGACACCCGATGAAGTGAAGATCGGTCAGGTGCACAATTCGTAGTGGACCTTGAGCTGGCTCGCCGGCCATTGAATTTCCTGCAACTCGAACCGTTTTCGTATTGATCTCCAAATGGAAGACTTCATTCCACGGCCATCGTTGCAGGGCATGTTTTCGGGGGCCTCGAACATCGTTTCCACCGGTTGCCTGCGACAGAACATTATGACGAACTCGCTGATCCGCATGATGAAATTGAGCACGTCTCAGAAACTGCCACCGAGCGACTCCCAACAGGAATGGAACGCAGCCAGCGATCGTCACCCAGAGCAACCATTGAACCAAGGTCGTTTGCTCGCTGAACTGTCCGCCTCGCCGCAAGCTGTTTGGTCCGGATTCGGTCAGCCACAACAAAAGCAACGGGTAAACAAAAATGGCAAGGTCATGTAAGTGACGCACTTTCTTGAGCTTCGCCGCTCTTATCGGTAAAGCATGAGAGCGATTGACAAGGAGTACCCACCATTCTGTGTGTCCAATAATGCTGAGAACAAGAAGAAGCCAGCCGGTTAGCTGAGTCATGAGGGACATTCCGTAAAACCTTTACCAGACAATTTCACCCGCGAAATGATCGGTCGTCGATCGCTTCATCGTCACGGGCACCCCTGCAGCGTCAGAACTCATGATGAATCTTCATCAGCATCGGAACAAACGTCGAGAATGCTCGAGCGCGGTGACTGAGCCGGTGCTTGACGACCGAACTCAGTTGCCCAAACGTCAAGTGATATTCGGGGATCAGAAAGTAGGGATCGTAGCCAAAACCGCCCGCCCCGTTGGCCTCCCGTAGAATTCGTCCTCGACAAGTGCCTTCGCAGGCAATTCGAATCGTGCCGCAAGGATCAGAAAGTGCGACACTACAAATGTACCCTGCGCTGCGTTTTTCGTCGGGTACCTCACGGAGGTCGGCGATCAGCTTTTGGTTGTTCGATTCGTCCGATGCCCCGGGGCCGCTGTATCGAGCCGAGTAGATTCCCGGTGCTCCGCTGAGTGCATCAACCTGCAGGCCGCTGTCTTCGCCAATAACCCAGCGGTTGAGTCGCACGGCAACTTCCGATGCTTTCTTCGCTGCATTCTCGGCAAACGTTTGCCCGTCTTCTTCGACTTCAGGAACGTCAGGAAAATCGGTGACCGGGATGACGACAAATCCCGCAGGCGCCAGAATCTCGGTCACTTCGCGAGCCTTCTTCTTATTGCGGCTGGCCAAAACAATTGTATGCGACTGAGTCATCGAGTTCTCAAACGTTTCTTGAATTCAGGCCAGCATGATTTCAGGTTGAAAATGCGGGGCCATGAAAAATCACTTATGGCACCAACATCAAGCTGGCGAAAACGACCGAAAACACGGCCAACAGCATCAGAGCCGAAGCGATACTTCCGACGGTTGCTTCCCACCGAGAACGCTGCGGGAGAATGTAGCCGGCCAGACAAAGAATGAGCGACACCACATTCAACAACCCTGCGGCGGATCCAACCATCAGCAAGCGAGTCAATGCAGGAGCATTCGTTCGCAGTTCTTCGATTTGATTGCGGGTCGATGGGAGTCGACTGAGCATGTAGAAGAGCACACAGTAAAGCAATGCGGCAACGACCCCGAATCCAATTCCGGCCCAAGCGATGATGTTTGCGGGGCCAGGTGTTTCAGTTTGCGACGTTGACTCGGAGTTGCGTTCGTTTGCCATTTTCGATCCCGAGTAGTTTCTGCAAAGGAGGATGAGCGGGCTATTTTCCGCTCATTGCACGAATGCCCATCATGAAAACCAGCGCCGACGCCATGATGCCGACAAAAAACGAAAGACAAAAACCAATCACGGCCAACACTCGCGGCGGTTTACGCAGGCCAAAGTACAAGCAAACAAAAAGGGCAACGAAGGTCAGAATCAGGCTAACACCCAGTACCCCGACAATCAGCCATGACGTCCACGAATCCGTTGTGAGCGATTTTGCTTTGCCGGAAACAGACAGATACCAAACAAGCAGTATCCACGTCGTGTGTCCCAACAATTGCAAAATGCTGAGTGAGAATCCCACAAAAGCCGGACGGTTGGAGATCAATTCTTTGACGACTTGCGATGCCGTTGGCTGCCCCGCATCGCGAGCCATATCGCTGCTGCGTGATCGCTCCGAGCGCGTGACTGTCACCTTCTTTTTTTGCTTCTTTCGAGCCACTCAGATGTTCCGTCACTTGTTGCGACTGAAAAGTACCCATAACGCCCAGGATGCGAGGCGACGGAGCGGTTCGACTACACAATTTCGCCGCTCCGTCGGCGAAAACGGTTTTGTCTTCAACCACAAATTCATGTGCTGACCGAAAATCAGCTTCGAATTACATGCGTAAAGATAACGCAGAGATGCAAAGGAATCACGAACACTGGCGATTTCGCTCAGCATTCCTCTTTCAGAGATCGACGTTTGAAAACACTGGAAAGAGGACTCTTTCAAAACAACGTGATGCCGTGCCAACCATGCTTTGATTGACCTGGGCCGGACCGGGCGGAAGGAGCTCCGGTTTGTTCAACGGACGGCAAATTGTTGAAATCGCTGACGTTCGGTCCGGCCCACGAAACTCAGTCACTATCCTTCGGCGGAGTTGACTCAATCAGCGAGACGCCAAAGGCACAGGCGGCTCACATCCAAAGCAGCTCGTTCAGGCCTCGACCACCAAAGAGCCGATCCAGGCCGCTAAAGCCGTTGAGAGTATCGTTGCCTCTGTTTCCAAAGACCATATTCCGTCCGTTCCCGCCATCAAGGAAGTCGTTTCCTTTTCGGCCAAAGAGCAAATCACGTCCTTCTTCGCCAAAGATGCGGTCGTTGCCAAGTCCGCCCAGCAAAATGTCCAAACCACGGCCGCCGTAGAGTTCGCTGGACGCTGTGACGTCAATGAGTGTTACTAAATCGTTGCCGTCTGCTGCATCGACGATGATCTTCGTGACTTGCGATGACATAAAGCTTCCCAACTTCTTTCCGTTGGCTGTAACGCTTAACAGTCCCGACTGTTGTTGAACATGGATATTGTCTGACCGGGAAGTCCCGTTCACAAACAGTTCGCCACGGATCAGTTTTGCTGAAGATGTTCCAGCGTCTTTTTTCAGGAAGTTGGCAGCTACGAAATTGCCAAGACGTTTACCAGAATCAAGGCCCGCCGTGTTGTCGAAGTTGAAATGGATTCCTGCGTAAATTCGACTCATGCCGGACTCGGCAGCCGCTTGAGAAAAGCTGGTGAAGCTTCGATTTGCAACGCCGCTCGTTTCCGATGGAAGCGTAAAGCGGACTCGATCCGTTCCGAAGAACGCTTTAAGAACCGCCGCTCCGGCGCCGCTGAAGGTGCTGTGTCCGGAGGTGTAGGTTTGAAAAGGTGGGGTGACGAGCAGAGGCGCCCATGAGACATCTGCCGCTGTCCTGGCATTGCCATCGGTGCCTGCTTGTCGAATAGCCGTGACAGGTCGCCAAAGATCGAATTCATACTTGGCATCCCAACTCACGATCGCCGCATCGGCAAGAGCCAGATTGAGCATCGCAAACAGCCGAGCGTTCTCTTCGAGCGAATTGTGTTTGCTCTCGGCAACCGTTTGAGCAATCACATTCCAATGTCCCGGCGGCGTGGATGTTCCCGATCCGTTTGCCCAGAACTTTGCGATTGTGGTCTGATCGGCCGTTCGAGTTGTGCTTGTCGACGATCCAAGCTCCTTGACATGATTGAAGTCAGCCGCATACTTGTCGCTGTTCAATGCGGGTGGAGCACTTGGGCGAAACTGCGTTCCAACGGTCATTGTCCATGGCTGAACGTGGGGCCATTGAGGCAGCAGCGGACTCGCCAAAGCTGGAGGAGTCGGTTGCCAATCGCCTGGATTGAAGCCCGGCGAGTATGTCACCGTCGCGCTGGATCCGTCGGTGGCTCGGCGACCTAGAATAGATAACGCCACGGCCTGGCCAGCGTTGATTCCATCGGTCTCCGCACGTCCGTCAGGAACTTCGGCCAGCGAGGAAACTCGCTTGGCATCGAATGTGGCTTTCTGAGCCGGAA
>JANMEV010000140.1:0-40904 GCA_031377305.1 Planctomycetota bacterium
CCCGGAGCTCGCAGCGCGAGCACTCCCAGCAGTACGGTTTCGGTCATCGGGCCGGAGTAGTCAAAGCTGGCCGCGGGAAGTTTGCCGGTCTTGCAGGCCTGATACCATTCTTCGTAGTGCCCCGGAGATCGTTCCATCGTTGGAGCGACCGCTTTGGCCTGCTCAAGCAAGTCGCCCGGCAACAGCTGAGGCATTCCACCATGTGAGCTGTGATACAACTTGCCTTGACTGCCAACGTACAGAACTCCGTTGTCGGGCAGTCGCTGATCGCCCGACATTTCGGCTGGCGTCGGTGGCATCAGGCCTCCGTCGTACCAGGTCATCGTGACTGCGGGAAGTTTGCCTCCATCGCGTTCTGGGAATTGATAAGTCACCATCGCAGCTTTCGGGAAGGACTCTTTGTTGAGCTCGTTCTTCTCGTTCAGAGTTCCATCGTGAGTCGTCGTTGCTTCAACCGACGTCGGCGAACCCAGTTTGAGTGCCCATACGGGATGATCGATGATGTGACAGCCCATATCACCGAGTGCCCCGGTGCCGAAATCCCACCAGCCTCGCCAGCCGAACGGAGCATACGCCGGGTTGTAGGGACGTTCCTGAATCGGGCCGAGCCACAGATTCCAGTCGAGCGTTTTTGGGACCAGAGGAGTTTCCACTGGTCGGCCGATCCCCTGCTTCCAAAGCTTGCCGGCTCGATCTGACCAGACATGGACTTCGCGGACGTCTCCAATGATGCCGGCTTGAATCCACTCATTCGTCAGCCGCGCGCCTTCAGTGGCGTGGCCCTGATTGCCCATGGACGTCATGACCTTTGCGGCCTTCGCGGCTTTAGTAAGTTCCCGACATTCGAAGAGAGTGTGAGTCAAAGGCTTCTGACAATAGACATGCTTGCCGGCTTTGATGGCCGCCATCGACGCAACAGCATGAGTATGATCGGGTGTGCCAACGTTAACGGCATCGATGTTGGCTGCTTCTTTATCAAGCATCTCACGGAAATTTCGATATCGCCGCGCTTTGGGATGAGCGTTAAACGTTCCGGCGGCTCGTTCATCATCGACGTCGCAGAGAGCCACGTAGTTGGCGCCCAGTTTCGTAAATGTCGCGATGTCACCTCCGCCCATTCCTCCTGCACCGATACCTGCGATTTGCAGTTGCTCGCTGGGAGCAACGTATCCCGGACCGCCGAGCACATGCCGGGGGACGATGGTAAAACTGAACGCAGCTGATGCGGCAGCCGAGATGAATCCGCGACGACTGCAACGAGAACCCTGAGACGAAGACTTTCGTGGGTTAGTCATGACAACTCCTGAGAAGTTGGTAGGGAGGGACCAGTGGCGGAAACTTGTTTAAGTCACGCGAGCTGGCAGCAGAGGTCAGGATATGGGAGCCTAACCAGGGGACTTGCGATCAACAATCGATTTGGGCTCTTTGTTGGAGCGGTACCGCCGCAGAATTCGGCAGGCCGGAGCAAACGAAGTGAGATCGAGAAATGCTTGGTTCTGGTTCGATTGAGCGTCGATGTTCAACGCCCAGTGCGGCAAAGACTCCCGTGTTGGATGACCCCGTCGCCCCGTGGCGGAAATGTTACGCGACGCCGGCCGGACAGACCCGAGTAAGCTCCGGCGCATCCTTAGTCGCCAGAACTCGCTTCAATTCAACGCATGATCGACAAACAAAAATGCGATGGCCCGTTTCCGTGACCATCGCATATTGAATTGTGAGATCAGTTACCGACTACTAGAACTTTGATGGATCGATCAGGAAGCTGAAGTTGACGAGGTTCAGCACCGTGTTGAATGCCGCCTGTCCTGGCTTGAACTGCAGCATCAACACGTCGTCTGGCTGAATCAGGATGCGTTCTTTCTGATCAACCATAGCTCGTGCAAGGTCAACACGAATCGGCAACTGGCGACCATCGGGCATCTCTCGCAGTATGATGACTCGGGTTGGTTTGACGACATGGCCCGGTGAACCACCGGCTAAAACCTTGCCCCCCTGCCCGAGCGGGCCACCAACAGATCCGTTGGCCAAGGCAATGGCTTCAATCACGTCGATGTCTTCATCACGAGGCAGCGGAATCTTGGCCCCGTCGACAAGTCCTCCAATGTAGAAGTACTCTTCGCGGCGCGGCACATAGACAACGTCGCCCTCCTCGACAATGACATCGCTGGCTCGAAACGGCAGGCCTTCGCCTGGGCAGCCTGTCAGCGGAATCCGAACGACCTGGTTGTCACAATCTTCATCGGGACTGAACGATGCCGTGCGAGCCTGCAATTCTTCTCGACAAACCGCATGCGGATTAGTCAGACCCGAACGTTTGAATACCCAGATCTCGCGAGCAGCATCTGTTCCGGGAAGGCCGCCTGTCACAGAAAGTGCGTGGAGCACATCGTTTTCGTAGACCGGAAGGTCCACAACATCCGCTGAACCACGATGGATGTGATCAACCTGCCCTGGCTTCACGAGTGACACGGCTGAGGATGGGGTATCTTCTCGCAGCACAACGATGCGATGCACTCGGGCCGTGACGAGCGAAACGGTCACTCGTTCGTTCTCTTCCTTAGTCACCTTCTTTTCACGGTATGCATTCTTCACAGCCGTTGTTGCTTCCGGCAATGTGAGACCTGCAAGCTGCAGGCGACCCACAAGTGGGAGATCGACGGAACCATCGTGATCCACTGCGATTGGCAACCCGGTCGAAGCTCCTATCACACTGCCATACGGCGGATAGTAACGCTGGTTGATTGGCTGAGTTCGCTCAAGAACGCGCGTCGACTCGGTGCCTGACGGAAGTACTCCGAAGACGTAAATCGCGAGGTTGTCGCCAGCGCCAATGATGTGCGCCGCTGGCTTTTCCTGCCCGAGTGTGGTCAGCGGAAAGACGGAGCGATCTCCCTTTGCTTCCGCACACAACTGCCGCGGCATGCGACTGGCAGGGATCGACTCGTGCACGTCGGTTATGGCATGACAACCGACGGATGACGCCAGACTCAGAGCCGCTAGACCCGTGAGCAATGACGAAGCGAGTTTCTTTGAGATCAACGTGCCGTTCATGCGTTCCATCCTTGAACCGGTGCCGCCCGAATAGGGCAGACCACTAAGTTACAAACATTCGCGAAGGCGCAGAACGCATTCGCAATTTAGGGCGGTATTTGAAACTCTGGTCTTCCGTCGAAGCGTCTTCGACTTTTCCGCCACTGTTTCCGTCGCCGGTCTACGCGAACGAATCACAAAGACCGACATCCATCCTGTTTGAGCGAGAGTTCGCCTACTGATTCTTTGTCGCGTTTGAAACCAACTGCTGAAGAAGCGACTCAGACGACGGCGTCGCCGACTTGTTCTGAGTGACAATCCGCTGACGAGAGATGACGCCTGCAGGCAGTTTCCGCTGCGTGTTCGATGGCTCAGGACTCTTGTCGTACTCGTCGCCCTTCGCAGGTTCTTCCGGAGTGACTGGCTCAGAAGGAGCAGTCTCGCCAGGCGGAGTTTCAGGGGCTGCAGGAGCCCCGCCTTCACTCGGCTCGACGCTCTGCACAGGTTCCATCGATGGCTCTGAAGTCACGTGTTCCAGCGGAAACTCAGTCGGCTCCACAGGAACCTCAGAGTAAGAAACGGGACTTGTAGGGCAACAGGCTGGACCGGGCAGGAAGGCCTGAATGTAATGGTGATCAGGCTCGCAATTTGCGCAAGCGGCACCATCCTGAAATCCGCAGTACCAGTCGTTTCGACGGTTCGGATCGTGTTCAAAGAAGACCGGAGGCTTCCAGTACTGCTTTGGAGGTACGACTGGTGCGCAACCGGTGCCGCCGGTTAGCACATCGTAGTAACCTGCCTTCCAGCCACTGCGATAGTCGCAGGTAAAGCATTGTTGATTGCAGCCGTCAAAATCGTGCCATGCCTGACTCGTTCGAATCTTCTGGCCTAGCTCGTACTTCGAATCGCTGATTGCCGTGCATCCGGAGAGTGATAGAAAAAGTGCAAAGGCACCTAATCGTCTCCGGGAAACCGCCGTGTTCCACATGGATGAGACTCCTGTTTCTCTTTCGACCAATACCGAGGAGATCGGATTCCACTTGCGAGCCGTTTGATACGAATGTGTCCACCTTTCAACGAATTCGAGCTGCCAATTCCGCCTGTCTGCATAAGTGATTTACTGCGTCCATTGACTGCATTCAGTTCGATTCGCAGAAACGCAATCACTGCTATAGAAGGACCATTCAAACGAGGCGATGGAATCATTACCGTCGGTCCAAAGCGATTTGGGAGAGGTCGCCGGAAGCCGCAACCCCGTGCCACACTCTCGCATGTCTCTGACATGCAAACTGGACAGCACCGTGGTTGCAAATTGATTACACGGACCCCAACTCCTTCCCTAGACACAGGATGGTTATCCGGTTTTCGACGTTCCTTTCGCGTCTAAACCTGTTGTCGGCGTGCCACCACTGATCCGAACATGGCTTCGTCCTCCGACGGCTGGCTCGCATCAAGGCTGATCTAACCCACTCCATCTAGAACCGACAATCACTGCTCCGAGTTGTGCTGAGCAACAGGCACTGAAAAGATGTCCTTCCACACTGAAACAACTTGGCCCCATTGACCCTGAAACACCGCACCATCGCGCCAATCGATGTCGCCAACAACACATCTTGAGCGTTATGACGATTCTTAGGTGTCCGCGTCTTGCCGCCTGTGAGGGTTTTGCCACTTGGTCTAGCCAAAGTGTTTGTTTACAGCGATGAACAATCGAATGGCTGAACAGTCAACCTGCGGAAAAACCCGACCTTCAATGGACACCGCAGATTCCCCCATGCGGTGATTCAATAAGTGAACACATGAACCCATTCTTGGTCTTTTGCCAACATTGTGATGCAAAATCGCGCTGTAAATGGGAAACACATGGTGATCTAGCGAAACGTTAACAATTGTTAGGACGCTGGAACTTGTGTCTTTTGTCACGGTTTTTCTTCATCTCTGTTTTTTCCGTGTGTATGGTGAGAGTTTTGCATCGAGTTTTCCTAAGCAGTAGTCTGGGGCGATTTTCACGATTGCCAGATTTACGTCATTGCCAAGCAGCTCAGAGGGACCCATGTCTGAAGTATCGCAACTCATTCAACCGCTAATTTCGACGGCCGCAATGTCGACTTTGACTCCTGTTGTCCCCGGAGTCGGCGAGAGAGACGAAGTATCAGCTGACGGAGTACTGAATTCCAGATCGATGGGTATTTCGCGATATCGACAGGTTCTTCTTACATCCGGGCCATTGTTGTTTGCAGACTTGCTTGCTTTGGTTGCCTGCTATTTGGTTGCCACGCTGGCAACATTTGCGTTTTTCGGCACACGATACTACCCAGGACTGTGGAACAATGTTTTAGCGCTGGGACTTTGCCATGCGATGGTGGGACGGTTTCTCGGCCTTTTCCCTGCTTCCGGCATCAATCCGGTCTGTGAATTGAGGAATCAGCTCACATCCATCGGCGCCTCGTTCGTGTTGCTCGTCACATTGAACGGACTCGTTGGCCAAGTCACCAGAAATGAACTTCTGGCGATCGGGATTGCATTTCCGCTGACAATTCTTGTTGCCCCAGCTTCACGGTTCTGCACACGCCGTATTTGTGCCCCATTTTCATGGTGGGGTGAAAAGGTGGTTGTGGTTGGAAGCGGTGCACAGGGACGCCATGTCTATGAATTTCTTTATCGTCAGCCTCAACGAGGACTTAAGCCAATCGGGATGGTCAGCGACAACCCAAACGAGTACTGGCTGACTGACGAAGGAGAGTCATTCGATTTCCTGGGAACGACCTCAGAACTCGTTCAAATATGTCGGACTCATGACTGTCATTGGGTAATTGCGGCCGTTGCGGAAAAGTCTGATTCTGAAGTTCGCCACATCCTGACTCAGGGGAGCCTGATTCCCAATCTGGTTGTGCTGAACCACAGTGTGATGATGCCAGCCATGTGGACCAGTTCTTTTGATGCTGCCGGGCTATCTGGCCTGCATATTCGTGATCGTCTGCTCTTTCCATTCCAGCGGCTGATGAAGCGATTTGCCGACGTCACCGTTTCTGCAAGCCTGCTTATTCTAAGCATTCCGCTTGTGGCGATTATTGGGATTTGGATCAAGATGAAATCCCCTGGCCCTATCTTCTTTTGCCATTACGGACGCGTAGGCCGCTCTGGCAAAACCTTCGGTGCGTGGAAAGTTCGCTCAATGGTCCAGAATGCCGCGCAGGTTCTTGATCAGCATCTCGCTTCTAACCCCGAAGCCATGGCAGAATGGAAGCGAGATCAGAAGCTGAGGAACGATCCTCGAATCATCCCGGGAATTGGCCAATTGCTTCGAAAAACAAGCCTTGACGAACTTCCCCAGCTTTGGAACGTTCTCACGGGGGACATGAGCCTTGTTGGGCCAAGGCCGATCGTCGGCGTCGAGATCGCCAGGTACGGCGAGACTTTTCAAATGTATAGTCGAGTTCGCCCTGGACTGACTGGTCTGTGGCAGGTCTCCGGCCGGAACAACACCAGCTACGATGACCGAGTCCACCTGGACAACTACTATGTTCGAAACTGGTCGATGTGGTTGGATTATTTCATCCTGTTGCGAACTGTCCGAACAGTCTTGCTTCGGGAGGGCAGTTACTGATTGAGTTTGCCTCCGATAGAGTTCACACTTTTTGATGTGAGAAAAACGGAGGTAAGCATCTTCGTCTGATGACTTGCGGGGTCGCACTCATGTGCAGTCCGAGATATTGACAGCGCGGAACCTGCAGTTAATGCCGCTTGCCGTTACTAGACGAATAGCAGTAAACCCTGCAGGAAACTGGAATACCAATGAACGCTGAGAATGCCAAAATTTCGTATCGCCCCTCGGAGGAAGCACGAACCGGATACGAAGCATTTCTAAAACGCATCATCGAAACTCGGAACGTTCGTACCGTTTGCGATGTGGGTGGTGGTGCCAATCCGGTGCTGCCGATGGACTATATTCTAGAGCGCAATTTGGAATATTCGGTTCTGGATATCTCTGAAAGCGAACTGAAGAAGGCACCGGAGGGCTATATCAAGATTGCCGCTGATGTACAGTCCCCGGCCTTCCAGTCGGGCGGTCAAAAGTACGATCTTGTGTTCAGCAAGATGCTGGCCGAACACATCAGCAATGCGCATCAGTTCCACCTCAACATTGCCGGCATGCTGGCTCCAGGCGGGGTCGCGGTTCACTTTTTTCCGACGCTTTATGCATTCCCCTTTGTTGTTAACTGGCTTATCCCGGAATTTGTATCCGATCGGCTGTTGAACATTTTCGCGCCGCGTGATCGTTACCAGCATGATAAGTTTCCAGCATACTATCAGTGGTGCCGAGGACCTTCGCGTCGACAGTTCGAACGCTTTAAGAGCGTGGGACTTGAAGTTTTGGAGTACATCGGCTTCTTTGGGCATCCCGGATATTATCGACGAATTCCCGGTGTTTCGCATATCCATCGGATTATTACGAAATACCTCCTGTCCCGCCCCAATCCGCATCTCACCAGTTTTGCATTTGTTGTGCTGACTCCATCCGGCTCAAAGAAAGTTCAGGCTACCGAAAAGCAAGAGCAACTGGTCGGCAGCACAACCTGACGATTTTAACGCTGGTACCAAATCATCGGATTGCACAATTGCCGCTGAAGGCCGCGATCCGGAATGCGCCTTGATCCTGTCGAAGATGGAATGGAAGTCGCAAAAGTTTCGATATACGGTTCTATGTTGCAAAGACATCGTTTTGGAGATGAGAAGTCGGCAGATGGAGCTTTACGTCGAACGAACAACCGCTGATTCAGGACAACATCGTTGGACTCGCCAAATGATGGCCGCCTTTCTCTGCGCGGTTACGATCGCGGCGATTGCGTTTGTCCTTATGGAACGCGGCGGTCAGGTAGCCACTGTCTGCGCACTGGCGCTGGTCTCCAGTCACGTCATAGCAATTGGCTGGCTCCTCCAGGATGACATCTTTAATCCGCTAAGTGGCGTTTGGCTGTCATTGTTCATCGGAACCGGCCTCCGCTCGGTTTACCTCGCGCTCTCCGATTCAGATCGCGTCCCGACGATGATGTGGCAGCTTGAGTTCGATGACCTCGCTATCGGTGCGAACATTGCAACGCTTGCCGCCGTTTCGATTGTGACGGGTTATGCGATTTCGTCACGACTCTCCCTGCCGATTCGCTGCAAGTACCTTGTTGGTCTGCGCCATGATCGGCTGATCTGGATCACACTGTTTGCCCTCTTTTGTGCCTTCATTGCAGCCGTTGACTTCTTTCGTCAAACAGGCTTTGACCTGTCGCTTGGCCTTTCTGCGAAACGACGGTTTGCAACGGACGGTGAGAACGTCCAGGCCTTTGCAGCGTTGGGCTATCATCGTTGGTTTGCCTGCATCTTGCCGTCAGTCCTCTTCTACTTCTGGTCATGGGAATTTGTCCGATCCAGAAGTCGTGTCGCCGGATCGTTTGCCTTCGCGTGCTTCATGATGGCATCTGGGTTTGCGTTCCTCGCAAGTTCTCGAAGCGTCATCTGCGCGTTGCTGCTGAATTCACTGTTTATCCTGCATTCGTTGGGCTATTTGAGATTCATTCACGTGATGCTGGTGGCGGCCGCCGTCGTGCTCATTCTTAGCGTGATGCTTGGGCTGCGTCAGTTCTCATCTGGCAAAAAGTCAGAGGTGAAGGTATCGAACACGCTGGCTCCGGAAGCGGCAATCGATGCACTGCTGGGGAACGAGAACTTCGCTGACCTTGGGCGAACTTCGCTGATCTATCGCAGTGTCCCGAATGTCTTCGGCTACCGATACGGAATGAGTTACATCTCGTGGCTGTTTGCCCCTATTCCAAGAGCGCAATGGAAAGACAAACCGGTGCTCAGCCAGGGACTGGAAGTTTCCGAAGTCATTTATGGCGCTCGTCGATCAGCGAAAGGGATCGAGGGTGGTGGCCGCCCGCCGACTTTCATCGGGGAAGTGATCATGAACTTTGGACTGTTTGGCGTTCCCGTCTGTGGATTGATCTACGGAATTGGGCTTCGCCTCTTTCACAACTTCCACTCTGTTGACACGAGGTCTAACGTTCTGCTGAGCGCGTGCATCCTGTTGCCGATTAGCTTTGGATACATGGGTGCAGAGTTTTCGATGGCTCTGATCGAAGTGATGCAGGCACTTATCCCTGCCATGATTTTGCTCTGGTGGACAGGACTTTCATTTTCCGACTTTGGGCACCGCCGTTTTGAAGGCATGAATGAAGAGGGCTAACGTTTGCCGTCGTTGCCACCGTCAAAGAATTTGTCACCATGGTCGGACCCTCTGCGCTACAACCCCGGAAGAGCTTTCGAGCACGCCTGATTAGCGGAGGTTTATGGGCAATCGCGGGAAAGTCGTTGTCCGCATGCGGCTCTTTTCTTGTATTCCTGATCATCGCAAATTCCGTCAGCAATGAAGACACAAGTGCGTTTGTCTTCTGCGAGAGCGCAGCGATCTTCGGAACATTGCTCGCAACGGGCGGACTCCATTCGGTAATCGTGCGTGTGCTTCGAAACTGGCAGAACGTGTTTCCTGGAAGACTGATCATCGCGTTCGCCATTCGAATCACTGCGATTTATCTCGGTCTGTTCCTCGCCTTTGCAGGGCTCGCTCTTTCGATCTGTTATTCCTTCGATTCGCCTGGCGTTGAACAGATGCGGCGACTCCTGCTCGTCGTGTTCTTCTGGACGATGCTACTTGGCGCAAATCAGCTTGTTTCCGAGTTCCTTCGAGGCTTCGAAAACTTTCGTGATGCGGCCACCATGGGTGGGCAAAACCCAGGCATCCTGACATTGGGCGTACTGCTTCCAATACTTTCAGCGTGCAGCCTTAGCGGAACAATGAGTCTTGGGATCGTGCTTGGCAGTCAGATCTTTGCGATGGCCATCACGTTTATTTTTGGTCTGATCCGGATTCGCAAGACCTTCCGAACCCATAGCCGGTCTGACGCCGCCGCCCCATCACCTTCAGAAAACACTCTGGGATTCGGAGATATTCTCTCGGAGGGAATCCCAAACCTGATCACCCAGATCACTACGCTCGGAGTCACTCAGAGTGAAATCCTGATCCTTGGCCAGATTTCGACTCCGTCGGAGATCGCGGCCTACGCGGGGATCAAAAGACTCGTTCAAATCACCGGCGCGCCCCTGATGATGATCAACAGTGCGCTTCCTACGTTTATCGCTGACCTCGTGTACCAAAAGAACCTCACTCGACTGGAAGCCATTCTGCGAGGCGCGGCGACTTTGTGCTTTCTGCCTCTGTTACTTGTTTCGATAATCTTTATTGTATTTCCGGCGTGGACGATCGATCTTTTCTTTAATGCCGATTATTCCGTTGGTGTCGAGTCCCTTCAGCTTCTATCCATCGGAAACATCGCCGCGGTTGGCACCGGCAGCTGCGGTTTGCTGCTAATGATGAGTGGACATCAACGCTTCAGCATGCTGAGCGGAACGATCGGTGCAATTGTCTTTGTCCTACTGGCCCCCTGGCTAGCGTCTGTTTTTGGAATTTCAGGTATGGCTTTGGGGGTCGCCATCAGCACAATAATTCGGAATGTGGTGACGGCCGTCTTTGCAAAGAAGTGTGTTGGTATCTGGTCAACCCCAACGTTCTCAGGCAGTCTGCTGCGTGAGTCGCTTCGAATCGTTCGTCACAAAAACGACTGAGTACCCGCAGCCCTTCGACAACAATCAAACAGGCTCACAAGTTCGTTTGAGGCACAGGTTAAGACATGTCAACGCAGATCTTTAGCAAGCCCTCGTTGCTGGCACAGGCCAGGCAGGGACTTGTTGCGTGGTTTCGGGCCAGACCATGGATCTATGTTCCGCTGCGTTGTTCGATGGCGAAAGACGCTGACGGCGTGTCCCGCGCGCTCAATCCCCGAACCAACATTGTCATTGATGCGTTTCCGCGATCCGGTAACTCGTTTGCAACGGTTGCGTTTCAGACGGCTCAGACGGACAAGGTTTCTGTTGCACATCATTACCATGCCGCCGCGTCAATTCTGTATGCCGCGAGGCATTCCATTCCCGCTCTGACGTTTATCCGAAACCCGGACGATGCTTGCGTGTCTTTTGCACTCTTTCGACGCACCGCAGATCTGGAATCGGTCTTTGAAGAATATCTGCGGTTCTACGAGCTGATTCTGCCCGTGCGGAACAAGCTGGTCGTTGCGAAGTTTGAAACGGTGATTCGTGATTTCGGAGTGGTCGCCCACAAGCTCAACGAAGTCTATGGAACCAACTTCACACCGTTCGTTCACACTCCCGAGAATTCAGCTCGAGTCGAAGAGATTCTTGCCAAACGAACAACTCGCAAGCACGGCGAAGACGGACTTGCCAATGGCCACGGAGAGACCCCAAACGCCGCGAAAAACGCTCTCAAGGCAGAGATTGCCAAGAGACTGGAAGACGATTCCATCCTGCCGGTCAGAAACAAGACACAAGCCATCTACAGGATCTTTGCGGATAGCGCCGATGTGTAGAGTGTGTGTCATTCGCTGCCTTCCACTGGGACGAACCGAACTCCGTTTGCGTTCGGAGCTGCTTGAAGGTGTCCGACCATGAGGAAACCAAATTTTTTTTTGATTGGTGCTCCCAAGTGCGGCACATCGGCCCTTGCGCATTATCTTGGCGAACATCCGGAAGTTGTTTTCGCCTATCCCAAAGAACCTTATTACTGGGCCGATGATTTTCCAGGGATTCAACGCCGATTCGGAATTCAATCGCTCAGCAAGTACGAAGCTCTGTTTCAGGACACCACTCAGAAGACGGTTGCTTCAGGAGAAGGCTCAACAATCTATCTCGCATCATCATGTGCCGTTGATCGAATTCTTCAGTATCAGCCAGACGCAAAGTTCATTGTGATGCTGAGGAATCCGGTCGAGCTGGCATCGTCGATGCATCTGCAGCAGATCTCGCAATTGAATGAAGACGAGTCATCGTTTGAGAAAGCGTGGAATCTCCAGGACGAGAGACGTCGAAACTCGCAATTGCCTCAAGGCTGCTACGAACCGCGACTTCTTCAGTATCGCGAAATCGCGAGCCTCGGCCGACAGATGGATGAGTTGTTTCGGAAAACAGACCGAGACCGTGTCCACGTGATTCTCTACGACAACTTTCAGAACAACGTCGCAGACACATATGGCGAAACACTTCGTTTCCTTGGACTCAGCTCTGACAACCGTCAGGAGTTTCCTCGAATCAACGAAGGCAAGGTGCCTCGCATCAAATGGCTTGCGGGTGTTCTAAATGGCCGAGCAGGCACAATGGTTTCGCGATTTCTCAAGCAAAACCTCAAGGGCCCTGTGAGAAATCTGGCTGACCGAACTAAGAAGCTGCTCACAACCAAAGCACACAAACGTGAATCGATCTCGATCGAGCTGCGAAACAGGATACGGGAAGACTTCAAGAACGATATTCGATTGCTGGCGGATAGAACGGGACGAGATCTCTCTCAGTGGCTTCAGTCAAATTGAAGGACGCGTATCCAATTCAATGCTGATCCCTGAACACCAAAGATCTCAGCAAGGCGGCTCACACAGGTACGTGCGAACATCAACGCAGGAATAAGTAACTTGAACACGTCACTCTTAAAACTTCGCATCCAGAAACTCGCGACGTCGCTCATGCGACCGCGCTGCTGGCGTGCGCTGTCGCACGGAGTTGCTCCTGCCATCGAGCATCTTCCGATCCTGAAAACACTTCGCGTCGACGGCGTCATCGATGTCGGGGCGAATCGAGGACAGTTCTCACTGACTTGTCGTATCGCTCTTCCAAATGTGCCCATCCTGGCATTCGAACCGATTCCCGGAGAAGCGTGGACTTACAAGTCCATCCACGGATCAACCTCCGGAATCGAACTCGTTCAATGTGCGTTGGGTGACAACGAATCGCAGGCGGAGTTTCACCTGAGCCAAAGCCTGGACAGCTCATCATTGCTGCCAATCGGCCAACGCCAACGGGAGCTGTTTCCGGAAACCGCTGAGTCCGGAACGATTAAGGTCGACGTCAAGACTCTGGATCATTTCCTTCCCAACATGGCTGGGCGATCAAAACAACTCCTGAAAATCGATGTTCAGGGTTTCGAACTGGGCGTTTTAAAAGGGGCGACGAAAACGCTCGCGAACTGCAGCTATGTATACTCCGAATGCTCCGAAGTGCCGCTTTACGAGGGTCAGGCGCTGCGTCCTGCCGTCGCAGAATACCTGGCAGGATTCGGCTTTCGCGAGTCTGGCTCATTCAATCACCAATACGATGGATCGGAACTGATTCAGGCAGACTACCTTTACGTCAGATCCTGAATCTGCTTACTTACTTAACTCACGATGTCAACGCTTCCTCCTATCTATGTTCTCGGGCGATTTCCGCCTCCCTATGATGGCCAAACAGTCCTCACAGAACAGGCCGCGCGCTTGTTGGAATCCCATTGGGCAGTGACGAGAATCAACACGTCGTTCCAGGGTGTGTCACACGTTGAGACGTCGGGACAGTTGAATTTTGCCAAGCTCCTGCACTATCCGAAAGTACTTCTGAAAGCTCGAAAGGCCCTGAGAGAATTCCCGAATGCGTCTGTGATCTGGCCTTCGATCTCGCCTTCCCTTGAAGGTCATTTTCGTGACCTGACTACGGTCCTGCCTGCTCTTCGAAAAACACAAAAGGTCTTTTCAGTCATCCATTGGGGTGACTTCGACAGACTCTTTCGATCCCCGATGACGCGCCACACGGCACGGATTGTCGTCAAGCGACTCAGCGGCTTCGTCTTCAATGACGGCCTCGCTCAAAAGTGCGCAGATTGGATTCCGGAAGAGAAACGCTTCACGATTCCCAACACCATCGACGAAGCAACGCGCTGCACCATTGAAGAAGTCGCGGACAAGCAGTCCGCACGCATGCGAAGAGAGTCACTCAAAGTACTCTATCTCAGCAACATGATCCCCTCGAAGGGCTATCTCGATGTGCTGGCCGCCTTGAACATTCTCAACACACAGGGTCTTCGTTTCCGAGCAGACTTCGTTGGCCGTTGGCAATCCGAACAGGATCGAGAAGCGTTTCTGAAGCAGATCATCGACTGGACCCTGACGGATTCTGTGACCGTCCACGGCGGGATTTCAGACAGGCCCACTTTGAAACGCATGTATCTGGATGCCGACGCATTCATCCTGCCGACATACTACCCGGCCGAAGCTCAGCCGCTTTCGATTCTTGAAGCCATCAACTCGGGAACTCCGGTGATTACCACACGACACGCCGGCATCCCCAGCATGCTGCGGGAAGATGCCGACGAAGGTCTGTTCGTCGCGACGCAGAATCCACTGGAGATCGCGGCTGCACTTCAGAAGCTCAATGACCTGAATTCGTGGCGCAAGTATTCCGAAGTGGCAGTTCAGCGTTTTCGTAACCATTTCAGTCCGGATGCAGTGCGCGGCAAATGGATATCGATGCTGGCTCAGACATGACGTTCCACTAAGAAATTTTGTTCGAATAGGTATTTCAGGGTTCGATTCCGATGCGAGTTCAGATCGTCAGCAATCTCTTTTCACCGGATGAACTCGCCGGCGCGTCGCTCTACACAGATCTCGCTCAGTATCTCGCGAGCAAGGGACACGACGTCCGCGTAACAACGACATTTTCCTACTATCCGGCATGGAAACTGGTGACGGAAGATCAGAGGATCAAGGTTCGGGATCATGTCGTTGACGGAATTCCTGTCCGGCGAATTGCCATGCACGTACCGGCCAAGCCGACGGGAAAAGGACGACTACTTTCCGATCTGAGCTTTCTCTGGTCACTGGTTCGGCATGGCCGATATCGCGACTGGCGACCTGAGGTTGTTCTCACGGCATTACCGATGCTGTCGCAGTGCCTTGCTCAACGCTTGATGCATGGGTTTCGACGAGTCCCGAAGTTGATCATCGTTCAGGACTTTGTTGTAGAAGCGGCACTTGAACTGGGAATCCTCAAGATTCCGCTCGCCGCTGGGCTACTGCAAGGCATCCAACGGTGGGCTCTGAAGTCAGCAAGTACGATTACCACCATCAGTCCGCTGATGCTTGAGAAGTTGCACTCTCAGATCACCGACGGTCGTCGAATGCTGGTAATTCCGAACTGGATTCATCAAAGCCTGCAGACTGAAATTGATCGTCAAGTCAGCGCGGCCGCCCCACGAAGTCAAATGCGACTTTTCTATGCGGGCAACCTTGGCGTGAAGCAGGGGCTCCCGGATTTCCTGACGCAGTTCAAACAAGCCGAGGTATCGCGCTCTGGATGGCGACTCGACATTTTCGGAGGCGGCGGCGAAGCAGAAGCCATCCGAAAGTCTGCTGCTGAAACCGAAGGAGTGCACGTGGGCGGTGTGCTCGAAGAAACCGAGTACGTTGCGAATCTGCTTTCAACCTCGGCATGCCTCGTGACACAACGGCCTGGTGTCGGAGCCAATTTCCTGCCGTCGAAGCTTCTTCCCGCTCTCGCCACCGCGACACCGGTCCTTGCGGTTTGCAGCCGCAACAGTCCTCTTGCGGAGGAAGTCATTGACGGAGGTTTTGGTGAGGTCATCGAACCGGGCGACTCGAACGCATTGCGTCAATGTCTGGACAAATGGAAGAACGAGCCGGAGTTGCTGCCACGGCTGAGTCAGCGGGCGAAGCTTCGGGCCGCAAAGTACCATCGAGAGATGGTTTTACCTCAGTACGAAGAAGAACTCCGAAACCTCATTCAATCAACTCAATGAACTCTGATCCGTGATCGCTCGCAGAACACGCTGAGACTCTGGCGACGATCTCTTAGCCTGCGTGACAGGACGAAGTGAAATCGATCCTTACCATGTTTAGATTCTTATCAGCATGCTCACCATCGCGATTACGTCGCGTCACCAGCGGGGCGAACTATGTTCCCGAGATTGACGGCGTTCGATTTATTGCCATCGCGTGCGTGCTGATTCAGCATCTTCATGAACGCGTCCATCGCCGAACCGCCAGCCTCTACCCAAATATCTCGGAACATCTCTTTCATACAGCCGGAGCCGGCGTCTCCATCTTCTTCGCACTCAGTGGTCTGATTCTTTACCGCGGCCTGAAGAATTCGCTCGAACGGCACGGCAAGGTCGACCTCGGTTCATATTTCTGGCGACGAATCACTCGGCTTGAACCGCCTTACGTCGTTGTCATGACGGCGTTGTTTCTTTATCTGGCCATCATCGGTTACAACAGCGAGCACATTCGACGAATCAATGCTGGCCCCGAGAGTCTGCTTTCCTCGTATCTTGCGAGCTTATCTTATCTGCACTGCATCATCTTTGGCGCATTACCGCGGATTAATGGTGTTGCCTGGTCGCTGGAGATTGAAGTCCAGTTTTATATTCTCGCGCCGTTGCTGGCCATTCTGGTCTCGAAGTCGGGCTTGAAGTACAAAGCCCTGTTTTTCTTCGTGATCGCCATCGTCTGGGCTGGATTCATCACGCCACTGGCCTTTAGCAACCCACATACGCGTCACACGCTTCTGGCGAGCCTTCCATTCTTCTTTGTGGGTCTCGCTGTAGAAGAGTTCTTTCGGGCAACAGCCAGTTCAAGTTCATCAATGACCTCACGATGGATCGCCGACATCGCTGGGCTTATCGCGATGGGATTGTTGGCGACCGTTCAGTTGCCGCTGGACACAAGGTACGCCTCTTGCCTGAAGGCTGGTCTTGTTGCCTTCGCACTGTGGGGCATGCTGCACGGAGTGATCTGGCGAAGAATCCTGTCCATCTCATGGGTGTCCGTGATCGGTGGCATGTGCTATTCAATCTATCTGATTCACATGCCGGTTCTGGAACTGGGCGCAAACTTCACCAGCCAACTTGGCGCCGGTCTGCCGTATCCGTTGTATTTGTTCATTCAGGCATGCCTGTTGCTTTCAGCACTGCTGTTGATCTCCACCTGCTTCTACGCATTGATTGAACGCCCTTGCATGAACAAAAATTGGCCCAGCGACCTGTGGAACTGGCTGCGACGATCTCGGGAACGAGGCTAAACATGAGTCACTTGCAAAGAATGGAACTCGCCGTTACCCGCACTCTGATTCCTCGAGCCTGTAAGGTCCGCTGTGCACTGGTTCTAGCCCATAAGTTCTTAAGAACGTTTTCGAGAGCATCACAACAGCCGGGTTGCCATCAAGCCGATGGGCCCGCGTTGGGGCTCGAAGCTGATCGTGCGGTTGAGTCGCGAGTGGCGGAGTTGAGCAGGAGACCTCGCCGCCGATCAACCTGTCCCCTTCCATCTTTCCTCGAAGCACAGTCACCTCAATGTCGCGAACTCCTCGTGGCCGTTCTGCTCGAATATCGCAGAGCCATCGAGCCTTTCCCGGATGTGAATGGGAATGGACTTGCGAATTTGGTGGTCACTCACGAGGAGAAAATCGGACACCACGAGGTCTTCTCTAACAAACAACGGAGAACACAGCGGTCTTCGTCTCCATCTAACTTTCTCCCATTCCGAGTACGCTCGGTTTAGGTCCAGGTGAGCGGAAATCACAGTCACTTGTCAATCAGCTATTCAAAAGCAATCGCCATGAGTGAAAATTCGGAATTCAAATCTTCAATCGCCCTTCGCATAGCCGGGCTTGACGAATTGCGCGGAATCGCCATTCTGGTTGTGATGTTGGCGCATTTCTTTGAGTTTCGCCAACTCTCACCCTACCTTCAACACTGCCATGTCGGCGCATGGGGTGTTGACGTCTTCTTCATCATAAGCGGGTATTTAATCGGGAAAATCTTGCTTTCGGCGGACCGGAATGACCATTTTTTCAGAAAATTCTATGTGCGTCGCCTTTTTAGGATTGCACCACTCTACGTCGTCATGGTCGTAATGATTGTTGCAGCATGCATAATATTTAAACAGAACTACGATTCATGGATTTTCTATGTCACGTTTACTCAGAATCTGATTCCCGAAGGCGAACATTTGGGTGACATTGTCTCTTCTTCTTATCAGACCTTGCCCACGTTAGCACCAATGTGGTCGCTAGCGGTAGAAGAGCATTTTTATGCCTTGATGCCAATGCTGATCTTCTTGCTTCCTCGCCATACACTCAAGCTGGCCTTGTTTGGGGCTGCACTAACGGGCATCGCGTTGAAGCATTACGTCACACTTGAAATCACGCAAACCTCTTCCATCGCATACACAAATCCATTTGAGACGTGGTTTCGCATGCAATATCTTGCATTTGGCGTGTTACTGAATTTTAGCGATAACAGAAAACCAATTACTTACTGCGGCATCTTTTGGCTGATTCTCATAGTGTCGACTGGTGGATGGGCTGCTCTTTGGGAACTAACGCTTTGCGGACTCGCCTTGTTCTTTATAGCGATTGCAATTGAGAACAAGTTCGTCATCAAGAACAAATTGTTTGCGTGGATGGGCCTGCATTGTTTTGGGCTCTACCTTCTTCACACTCCTATTCAAGTGATCGTCCGTGTTGTATCGGTGAGGCTGGAGAAGTACATTGGTGTCGTGCCAGAGGCTGTTTGGTTCGTGCCGTTCATGCTGATTTGCGTAATTGCTGCTCATTTGTCCTTCGAGTATTTCGAAATGCCGGTCCAGCGTTTGAGAACATGGTTTGAAGGTCGGTCCCTTAAAGTGTGATGCACAATTGTGGTCACCCATCACGCGCCGGCCAGTAGTGGAGGAGGTCTTGTGCTGGCGTTTTGTGCGGTGATTGAGTCGACGTGCAGGATGAAGGCGTTCCGTTTTTGCTGGCGACAGGTTTCGATGACGGTCAGAAGGCGTTCTGAACCTACCTACGACACAGCCAAAGTCTGATTGCGGCACGCGGTGATTTGGAAGCATCTTTCGTTAGGCACTCAAAGCGAGCATGACGGTCGCTTCGTGACATCTTTGCCGTAGGCGAACAGCCAGAGGTTGTCGAAATGATTCAGCAGTTCCTTGCAGGTCGCGGCGATTGCGATCCGCGCAACGTGAACCTTGGGGCAGGCTCTGTTCAATGCCCCGCCACAGCGGAGTCATCTGGCCTCGTACCCGCGACGAGTGATTTTCTAATCTCGAATCTGAGCGACAGTTGGCGAGAAATCGTTGAATGGCTGCATTATTGCGTTAGTTTCGCCGATTCAAGCAAGTCATCCGAACAGCCCGATGGACATCACGTTCTGAAAACAGTCGTTTCCTACATCTCTGTCGAATTTACTTGAGAACCGTTGGTCCAGTTGTTGGCTCGGAGTTTGTCATGTGGTTGAGTCGTCTTTGGTTGAGTCGTCTTTGGTTGAGTTTCAGCCGGAGATCCTCCCGCCGATCAACCCCTAGGCTTTTATCTTCCTGCGAAACTCAGTCTCTTGAATGTCGCGAACTCCTGGCGGCAAACCTGCTCGAATTTCGTCGGGCCATCGAGGCCGTCCCGGATCTGAACGGGAACGGACTTGCGGATTTGGCGGTCACTCACGAGGACGCAACGGGGCTCCACAACGTTCTGACGATGTTGGACTCCGGAACAAGGGCCGTGATCTCACAAGCCACGATGCCGGGCTCTGCAACATCCATCGACGTCAGCTACTTCGAAGATCACGGGAATCCACGAGTCGCGTGGCTCCTTGGTTCTTCTGCCAGCGCCCCATCCACGATACTCATATTGAATCCACAGAACGGACTGCAGGTTGCCAGCATTGAATGCTTCCCGGCTGGATTCGAACCGGTTGACGTGGAGTCGCTCACCGACAACAGCGGAAACGTGCAACTCGCCGTTCTTGCGCGGCACAGCACCACGGGAGTCACTCGGCTAAGAGTTTTCGACGTTGCATCCGGAGCAACAAAATCCGACTTCGTCACAGGCACGTTGTGGAAGCCGCGTGCTCTTGAGGTGCAACTGCAGGGAAGCAATCCGGTCTTTTCGATTCTGGAGTCCACCACCGCCGGAACGGTGTTCACTCGTATCCAACAGCGAAATGCCACTGGAGTCCAGATCGCCACTCGATCACTCGGCGCTGAGTCTGCAATCGCCATCGACCACATGCCGGAAACAAGATTCTCGTCGGCCGACAATGTACTGTTCGTTCTCGTGGCCCGGGCCGACGGAAAGTATGAGGTCCAGAAGTTCGATTCGGGACTCACACTGACTCGTCTCTGGAGCTTCGATGACGGCAAAGTGGCTCAAGCCATCTCGCTCGGTCCAGCCGAAGGGGCGACTGGATCACAAATTTCGTTGATGCTGAACGAACCCGTTTCCCACGCGACGTGGACTCGATCATTCACCACGCTGGATGACAATTCCATTCTCGTGCATCAAAGGAACGGATTTGTCTCTTCGCAATTTGTCACACTTCCCGTCAGTTCGAAAGCAACACCATCCGTTGCCATTCTTCAGGTCAACAACGATCTCCAACAAATTCGAGTACGGTTCTCCTCGATCGCCAGAGCGCAACACTTCGAAACCGTGCCACTGTTTGCGGATCGTGGACGTCCGACGTGGTACGACGAGAACCGAGTTCAACTACATACTCGCGCCGGTGCGATTCATCCGAATCCTGCTCGCCCTGGATTCTTCGAAACGCCGGAGTCAACACTGACTGGCCAGGCGACCGTATCGCTGGGATCCCGTGTTCTCACTCGTCATGTCAAGGCTCGTGACGAAGACCCGTGGTGGCCCAGTTACGCTCCGGCAACCGGCGAAGAGTCTGCATATACCGGCCCTCGTGACAACAAGGGTATTCAGCTTTCTGCTGGACGTAATCTCGTTCAGGAGTATCTTGACGAGGCCTATTCACAGGGCGTCCATGTCATCAACTACTACTGGCACTCATCAGAAGAAACTCTTGCACAACTGCATCCAGAGTGGATCAGCCGCGCACCAAATGGCGATCCGATCGCTCATCCCGTTCGCGGTATCTATCTGGACCTTGCATCAGAATATGGCAACGTCGTTCGCGATAGACTCATTGAACTTGCCGCGATGGGAGCGGAAGCGTTTTACTTTGATGACATTCACATCCCGCTGAACGGATCGTGGCATGGAGCATTTCAAGCAGCATTCGTTGCCGCAACTGGCCTCCAGGTTCCCGCCGGACCGACGGCTCCAACGTATCAGGCCTGGCTTCTGTTTCGCGCTGAGTTCATCGCCGACTATTTCAAGAAGCTCACCACGGCGATTCAAACTCAGTTTCCGCACGTGCAGATGATCATCAGCAGCAGCGCTTCGGAGTCACTGTTCAATCCCCGAGCAGACTCGTCCCTCGCTGCCAGCGGAATTGCCAAAAGCGAATACAGGACGGTTCTGAACACACAGGCTAGTTTTTTCACCAACAACGCAGCGACCTTCAAGCCCGACGATGATATTCGCATGGCATTTGGCTGGACATTTCTGCGTGATGCCTCAGGAGGAGCTTCCCCACACATCTGGCACCCCTACCTTCGAAACGCATCTGAAGTTCGAGCGTTCGTCGGTTCCCTTCTGACATACGGATCCGTGGCAAACATCGATGTTGCCGAACAGAATCTGTTAATCGCGAGTGATCCCGTGGATGCGACACCTCGAAGCCTGATCCGCGAAGGCGTTCAGATCGGAGACGTTCTGTCGCCATATCTCTCCGAGAGCACTCCGGAGAAGTTTGCCGCCGTCTACTTTAGCGAAGCTCAGCGAGACGCCAGACTGAATCGCGTCGATCAATACTCGAACCTCATTCTTCCGACCTACGGGGCGTTCGAAGCGTTTCGGCGTGAACACTTAGCCGTCGACGTGCTCAACGATACACAGATGGGCGACTCGGCCATCGATCTGGCCGCCTACAAAGTCATCTTCGTGACGAACATGTCAGAGATGACTGCTCAGCAGATCGCTCGGGTGAACGCTTTTCGCGATCGTGGAGGAATCCTGATTGAGAATCGGTCGGAATGGACATGGACAACACGTGAAGGCTATCAGACTGCGAAGAATCAGGTTCTGAATCTGACCCTCACCAACGCTACTCCGCGCATCGCCACGACTGGCGGCAACGCACGAATGCACGTGCAGATTTTCACCAATCAGCAGGATCCAAATCGTAAGACCATTCTGATCGCCAACGATTTCGCCTTCGTGGGCGATGCGAATGCCGTCGCACCTGCTCCCATCACTGACTTGAGGCTGACAATTCCATACGCAGAGGGCTCGAACACCGCGACCGCGTTGCCCATTGAGGTTTTCGATGTTCTTTCCGGTCGAATGCTCGCAGCGCAGCGAGGAGCAGACGGATGGGAGATTCAGGTTCCAGAGTTCACAGAGTTTACACCCCTTCATGTGACCTTCGATGTGCTGACCGTCACAACGAATGAAGACACACCACGATGGTTGACCGCATCGGACTTTCGCGAACCAACGACGGCGGCAGGCGATAGTGTTCTTGATGCCATCACGATCACGCAACTCAACCTTGCGGCTGGCGATCGACTGATGATCAACGAGCCATCGGGCGTTGTTTCCGTTCAGTCGGGGATGACCATGTCCGCCGCACAAATGGCATGGCTTCATTTCATTCCAGCTCCAAATGCCTCGGGGCCTGGCCGCACATCATTGCGGTTTGTGGCGACTGTTGACGGCGTGCCGCAGGCAGAGATGACGCTGCATGTTCATGTGACACCCACGAATGACACGCCGAGCTTGTCTCAGGTTGATGGGTCGTTCCTGCCGTATGCTCCTGGAACCGGAGCCGTTCAGGTTGCATCAATGCTGCAGCTCGCTGACTTCGATCAAACGGATCTCAACGGCGCCACGGTTCAAATCGCAGGCGACTTTCGCGAAGGTGATCTGCTGACATTCACCCCGATCGGCGCAATCACAGGGACGTTTAATTCGGCCGATGGAAAGCTTGTTTTCTCGGGACAAGATACCATCGCCAACTACGAATTTGCCTTGCGGTCAGTGACCTATTCGAGCACGTCAAGGTATTACTCGACACGTCGAGTCACTTTCCAGGTCAATGATGGAGCTGCCATCAACAACCTGAGCAATGTCGTAGAACGAGCCATCGGAGGCAATGCCCAACTCGTCGGTGCGGTTTTGAATGTCTATGGAACTCCACTGAACAACGTGGTTGATATCTCCACGTCCGGCCGGTTGATCGTCAACGTCGATGGAGTCATCACGGATTACGCCCCGGCGAAGGTGAAATCGATCGTCGTCTATGGCTTCGAAGGAAATGACTCCATCCGCGTCGGACTGAACATGACTCAACCAACAACTCTGTTTGGTGGCCCCGGGAATGACACTCTGAACGGAGGAGGAGGCAACGACTTACTCGATGGGGGCACCGAGAGCGATATCCTTTCCGGAGGCCCCGGAAACGACACTTACAAGATGGCTCTTCCCACAGCGAACGAATACGACAGCCTTTTCGAAGCTGTCACTGCAGGGAATGATACCATCGACTTCAGTGGGCTCTCCGCCGCCGTGTCTTTCAATATTGGTATCGCCACTATTCAGTCAGCCCACTTGAATCGACGGATCAAGCTGAACTCTGGTGTCGCGTTCGAGAATGCATTTGGCGGAGATGGATCGGACACGCTCGTCGGCAATTCTCTGGCGAACACAATGGTCGGAAACGTTGGGAATGACCGACTCACAGGTGCCGGCGGAAATGATTCGCTGCATGGCGGATTCGGTGACGACACATATCTGTTCGGTCCATCGACAGCGGCGGAAGTGGATCGAATCATGGAAGCCACCGGTGAAGGTACTGACACCATCTCGTTCGCCGCGCAGACAATTCCGGTAAGCATGAACCTTGGGGCGGTCTTCGCACAAACAGTGAATTCCAATCGAACACTTCAGCTTTCGTCGGACACTGCGATCGAAAACCTCATCGGAGGCGCAGGAGCAGATGTGCTGATTGGGAATACGCTGAACAACGCACTCACCGGGAATGCTGGCAACGACATTCTGATGGGACTCGGCGGAAGCGATGTGATGACCGGCGGCACCGGTGACGATATCTATCAGTTTCACCCAGCAGCTACGTTTGAAGCCGATGCAATTGTCGAGGGCAACAACCGTGGCGCGGATACCATCGACTTCAGTGCACTCAATGACGACCTGCGATTGAATCTTGGGGAGATGACGGCTCAGCCGATTCATGCCAATCGCACGCTAGTCCTCAATTCCAGACTCAATTTTGAAAACGCCGCCGGAGGGTCGGGAAATGACACCCTGATTGGCAACTCGGTTGCCAACGTTCTCATTGGAAACGATGGAAATGATCAGTTGTTCGGGAACAATGGCCGCGACATCCTCGTGGGCGGAAATGGGCGAGACATCTTGCAGGGCGGCAGTGACGACGACATTGTGATCTCGGGGCGAACCTCGAGTGACTCACTCTACTCGCACCTGAACTTACTTCGTGCTGCATGGTTATCACCAGACACTTACGTTGCCCGCGTTGCGAACCTCCGAACGGGCGACGGCCCTTACGGAGCATTTCTCAAGGCCGGAATCACCGTTCTGGACGATGCGATGGCCGAGGATTCGCTCTTGGGTGGTGCAGGAATGGACTGGTTTTTCAAGGCATTGGATGATTTGATTGTGGATCTACTACCTGGCGAAACGCTCGATTTGTTGTGACAACGTTTATTCCAATCCACCGCGGTATGCCGCTCAGTTGGGTCCGCGAAGTTGTCAGAAGACCAGTCCCTGCCATGCGGTGCGTCCTGTAACAACCGGTCCGACTCGTTTGCAGGGATTTCAAAGCGGGAAACTCAGATCTGACAGATGTCGGAACAGCCATCGCTGGAGTGACGCTGTTGTTCGCTATCACAGCCGTTACCTGCAGCAAAGTTCAATTTATGTCGTGGCAATGACGGGGGGCCAAAACCCGATCAATCTCTCGCGTCGATGGCTGGAACAACTCACACTTTGCAGCACTGTTGTCCGCGAAGCTTTAGACTACTCGCGAACTGGTAGTTAAACAGATTGGTTTGGCCGTTTGGGGAGTCCCTTTCTGTCGACGAGGATTGGGATCGTGTGGACCCGTTTCAACCGTTTGGCTTTCCCGCAAGTGACGATTTCGAATATGTTGATTTCCTGAGGCTTGGACATGCTTGGTCATTTTGAAGGTTTACTGCTTTCGATCGTTACCATTTCGATCGTCTGGATTTTTCTGCTGGTTCGGAAGGGCCCCGTAGCTGCGCTCGCAGCCGGGATGGTGCTTAGTTTTGCATTTCCAGTTTGGGTGCGAATCGATCTCGGGGGACTTCCACTGGGCATACGCACGGCAATCGCCTGCATCACGTTGCTTGGCTTCGCGTTTCATCCGAAGAGCCGGATCATCTCGCCGCTGACACTTTTGGATTTCTGCGTTGCACTGATGTTCGCGATTCACGTCGCCGCAGATGGTTTTGCAACTGGGTTTACCCTCGGATTGCCGTTTCGGGCCTACGGCGAGTGGGCCTTGCCGTATGTGGCTGGGCGATATGCAATCCGAACTCGAAACGACCTGAAAACAATCGCGCCATGGATCGCAGGCGTCCTGACGGTTGTGAGTCTCTGTGCATGTATTGAGGCATTGACGAAAGTAAACCTCATCGAAGTGATTTTTGGCAATCGTCCGACGGAACTGGCTAATCGCAACGCCCAGCGGTTCGGTTTTAAGCGAGCCTTTGGGCCAACAATGCATCCCATCTACTTTGGAATGTTGATCGCGGTGTTTACTCCCTGGCTGGTATGCTTATGGCAGTCATGTGGATCAACTGATGCAAGAAAGGGGGCCATTGTTATGGCCACGATCACTTTCCTTGGAGCTTTCGCAACTTTGTCTCGAACGCCGGTGATGACCATTCTCGTGGCTGCTGTATTGACGCTGGGACTGCGGTATAGACCAATTCGGTGGCCGCTTGGGATCTTATTGAGTTTGGCCGTCGCGGCCTTCGCGATATTCCCGAATCAGTTCACGGATATCGTGAGTCGCGTCACCGGAGGCGGAGACAAGCTGCGCATCGTCGAGATTGACGGAAAGGCAACTGTAGTGTCCAGCAGCCGAAGCCGACTGCTGATCTTCAGCGTCTATCGAGACGCTTTAGTGAAGGCTGGACCGCTGGGATATGGAAGCAATGCCGTTTCAAAGTTTCCGCCGGACATTCCCTACCTGCAGGGAACAGCAAACCTTGATGCCCTGATGGGAATTGTCGACAACGGCTATGCATTGATCACACTGCGGTTCGGCTGGCTCGGATGCGCCTGTCTGATCATCCTGTTTCTGATATCGATCGCAACCGGATTCTCACTCCATTCGGATAGACCAGATCAGTTGCTTCCCGGCACGGTAGCTTGTTTGCTTTTCGTCATCGCTGTTGCATCGCTGTTCATGGTCCACATGGTTTACGACTTCGGGATGCCGATTTTGTGGACCATCGGCATTCTTTCCGGACTGGCGTCTGCTCGCATTGAGCAGCGGTCGATGAACAGAATGTCGTTGCGATGATTTCGGTCGAGGGCGACGCGTTTTGTTCAATCAGAACGTGATCCCTGTGCGAAGCATCCAACTTGCGTCGAGTTCGCGAGTGAGGGGCACGTTGGTGTATTCGAGCGAGCGGCTGAAGACATAGCCGCATTCGATAAAGATTCCACGGTTGCCCGCCAGCAAGTGCTCGATGCCGCTAACCAGCCGCAGATCACGCAATGTGAGCTCATCATTGGTCCCGTTGGCTCGAGTGACGGCCCATGTATTGCCTCCGAAGACGCCGCTCAGGTAACTCCACGTTTCTGTCGCTGCCCCGTTTTTAGCGATGCGGTATGAGATCCTTGGGGATGGAAACTGGATGTCAAACTTCCACAACGGGGATGGAGTCCACAACAGGCCCATCGCTGGCAGCACCGGGTAGTCCTGTCGGCCCGTATAGACAGCTCCGCCGGAAAAAGCGAGCGTGTCCGGAATCGCCTGCCAGGTAAGAAGCGCGAGCCCAAACAAACGAAACGCTCCCTGACTCGTTTGGAAATCGCTTCGAACCGACGGCGTAACGAGCACGATCGTGGAGAATCGATCATCGATTGGACGGCGCCAGAATGCCTTGACGCCCGTTTCGTAAAGCGTACTGGGAACATCCAGAGCGGCGGCGGCGTCCAGCATGTCTGCTCGAAAGAATGGCGACAGCGTGACAAAGTGATCCATGCCTTCGATTGGGATCGCGAACGTGCCGTAAGTGTCAACCGTTCGAATGGCAAGTCCCGTTGAGACGTCGTCGTGAACGTAGCCGTAGTTCAGCTGAGTTCCCTGGTAGCATGTCTTTCGAAAACGAACCAGCGGCACATCGCAGTCGGCCGGCGACTTGCAATCCTCTTCAGCGCAGATTTCGTCGACTTCCAGACTCGCAGAATGAGTTTTGGAACCGTTGACGGACTCGTAGTCATCAGAAATTCCGCCAACAACTGACCTGTCAAAATCTGATGGCTCGACGATATCATCGCCACCGATATCATCGTCGTCGAGGTCGGACTCAGCATCTGCTGAACTCAGAAAGACCGGGCGGCGCACGGAACTCTGTTCCGCCTTCGCGTAATTCACGGCTCGGAATTCATCGAGAAACGATTCCTGTGCCGACGCCGAAAGCATTCCCGACAACGCTAACGTTGCGAACAGCGTGCCTGATTTGAGCCTCCACAGGACCATAAGAACTCCGCCCAGTTGCTTTCCTTCATGTGACCAAAGCATCTGCTCTTTGAAAAGTGCTGTCTGCTACTACTAATGGTCGGCATTTGGAAATCGGTCGCGATCTGCTGTTTGTCGCATTGGTCCGAATGGCATGCGGCCAACGGTGCTACATTCAAGCCGAATTTGCCAATTCAAAGGAGGCATGTTCAATAGTTGCCAAAACTCGCGGCCCATTACCCGGCATCCCGCTGTCATCTCCTTTCCCGTTGTCTCTGGAGACACTAAACGGAATTTTCTCACACATGCCCTTCCCAGGCCAAAAGATTGGCCCCGAAAAACGTATCGCGGCGATCTTCTGCAAGCATCAGGGCGTATCGTCCGGCTACTTGCAATCGAGCGTCCTGTGCGTGATTTGACTCATCAAGCGATGTGCCGGTCACAGGGAATCCTGCACAGGGCTATGTCATTCGTCGTACTGAAAGCGGCCGACGGTTCGGCAGCTGGCCAGGTTTTCAGGTTTCGAACCCATGAAACGTTTCTGACAATACGAACTGACTCGACCGGAATCTCGCATTCCCGCGCTTCCCGCCCTTCGCAATATCATCGTTCGCAATCATCCGGACGCTGTTTCACAAAACGCTGCTGGAGATCTCGCTCACTCTGCGGAATCATTTCCAGAATCACTCTTATCCCGCTGACCCGCGAAAAATGGCCTTTGCACGGCGTTTCAAAGGCCCAATGTCGAAACGATTGGGAGCTCTTAGTGTTGCCACTATGCTTAGTGAATCTTTGCTACTGGTTCGCAGGGATTCGTCTCTCCGACACGTTCGGTTACGTCGCGAGCAACCGCGAAGATGATGCCGTCATCGGGAATCGACTTGGCGGTCCACTCGAAACACCTCCATGTTCCATTAGCAGCCTTATAGCGGTTTCGGAACTGCACGACAGGATTTCCCTGATGTAACTGTGACATTACGGCAATGGTCTCGTCGTGATCATCGGGATGGACAAAGTCCAGAAACGGGCGTGAAATCAGAGCCCTTTCGGTATATCCGAGCACTCGTGGAAAGTTTGAGTTCACTCGCCGAAAATATCCATCCAGCCCAGCGATGCAGAACAGGTCCAGACTGAGATCAAAGAACCGCTCCAGATCACTTTCCGCTCGCTGAAGCAGCGATTCGAGATACAGCGTCAATTCTTTCGCCACGATGCCAGCATTTGCCGGACGCAATTCGGGATCGGCAGACAGACATTTCATTGCCAGCCGAACCAAGACCCCATCCACCGGACAATCCGCAAGGTTTGTAAACGCAAAGCTCAAATCGCCCTGCGCCGCCTGAAAACAGACATCAATCAGGCTTGAGCCACGATACGGCGGGCAGCCAGTGAGGATTTCGCACAATATCCCGCCAAGCCCAAAAACATCCGACCGTACGTCCATGCAGTGCCCGCGAGCCTGCTCAGGTGCCATGTAAGCGGGCGTGCCCCAGACTGCACCAACAGGGGCATCAGCCTGCTCAGCTCGAAAGGCCAAACGCTCTTCGGCGGTTTGAATCACCGACGAAGAACTTTCATCCTCGGCGGAGAGCGTTGAGCACAGCCTAGTCGAAGCACGAGCGAGTCCCCAATCCATCAAATGCACTTCTCCAAATGCTCCGACCATGATATTGGCCGGCTTAATGTCAAGGTGAATGACACCTCGCGAGTGCGTGTATGACAGAGTCTGACAAACCATCTCGAAGATTTTCAACAACCTTGGCAGTTCATCGTCCGCCGAAGTGCGTGCTGCCAGTAACTCCGCCAGCGTTTTTCCTTTGACCATCTTCATTGCAAAAAAAGGTCGATCATCAGACGACGTACCGGTTTCATAGATGGGAACGATTCCCGGGTGCTGCAACTGGCCAGTAATTTGCGCCTCATTTATGAATTGCCGATGCAAATGAGGTTTTGTCTGATGTTCCTTCAGCAGCAACTTAATCGCTACAACTCGATCAAGTTCCACATCTCGAGACTTGATGATTATTCCCATACCTCCCCGGGCCAACTCCTCCTCGAGCCTGAATTTTCCAAGTAGGCGTCCAACAAGTTCTGATGCAGGTTCCTGTGCAGCAGCCAGGGCAGCCGGTGACACCGGGCACGTTTTCTCAATATCACACTGTTCGACCGCCGCATGGTCGAGCCTTAGCCAGATCTGGTCATTCTTCTCCAAAGAAGCGGCGTCAGCCTCCGCGGACTCTGCACGCGATGTACCGGCGGACGTCGCGACCTTCCAGTTTTCCGCAGTGATCGGATCGTTTGGCGGATCGTTGGAGATCATGCGACGGACCCTCACTTTTGACAAGGAAAACGGCACATCCCGCCACTACGTGATTTCCGATGGATGTCGTCCAGCCATCCGAGTTTTTGATTACATCAATCGCCAACGAGAATTTCAAGGTCGTAGTACGGTGATAAATGAATTGAATGTCGAATGCGGTGATTCGTAGCTACTTGCATCTTTCAAAGCAGATTCGCCATTCTCAGCAATCAATGGCATCGGAACTCGACATACATTGACACCGCTGTAATTCAACCGTTCAATCCGCAACTCGGAGCGATCGATACAGACAGGCTCCGTATCTTTGAAAACTCAGCCCGAAATCGTGTTCCCATAGACAGCCCCTCTTCTGAAGGCCGCTTTGGTTCGGCGTTGACTTGAAGTTCGAACAATTTTGTCCGCTCCGATTTCTGACTGACGAACGCTGGCTTCTCTATGCCCCGCTTTGATCTAATTGCAACGACCACCTTTGGACTTGAGTCGGTTGTTTCGAGGGAACTCGAAAAAATGGGCTACACCGATCTCCGCGTACTGGACGGCAAGGTGCAGTTTAGTGGCGACGAACGCGATATTGCTCGCTGCAATATGTGGCTTCGATCGGCGGATCGGCTGCTGATCAAAGTTGGCGAATTCCCAGCACCGGATTTCGGATCGCTGTTTGACAGAACGATCGATCTGCCATGGAGCGACTACCTTCCCGTCGATGCAAAGTTTCCTGTCGCGGGCCGAAGCGTTCAGTCTCGCCTGCATGCGGTTCCTGCTGTCCAGGGCAGCGTGAAGAAAGCCATCGTCGAAAGCCTGAAGAAAAAGTACAACCGGTTCCGCTTTGAAGAATCGGGGGCGGAGTTCTCTGTAGAAGTTTCGCTGCTACGAGACGTCGCGACGCTGACAATCGACACGTCTGGTGATGGGCTGCACAAACGTGGGTATCGCGAATACGCGGGGCTGGCTCCTTTGCGTGAAACCATGGCCGCCGGTCTGATTCAGCTCAGCTATTGGAATCGCGAGCGGCAATTCATCGATCCGTTCTGCGGAAGTGGAACGATCGCAATCGAAGCCGCCTTGATTGGTCGCAACATTGCGCCGGGTTCCAGCCGTTCCTTCATCGCCGAAGACTGGCCGTGGATGAATCGAACGATGTGGAAAGACGTTCGAGCAGAAGCGAAAGACTTGCGGATGCCTCGCATGCCTGAACCGATCTTTGGTTTCGACCACGACCCGGGCGCGATGCGACTTTGCGAACGCAGTGCGGCGGAAGCGGGAGTCACGGGCGACGTTCAGTTTCGAGTCCAGGAGATCAGCGAACTTAAGTCGAATCGTGAATACGGCGTGCTTGTGACGAACCCGCCGTATGGTGAGCGAATGGGCGATGCTCTGGAAGTCGAAGCGGTTTATCGTGAACTTGGTCGAGTCTGTGAGGCCCTGCCAACATGGGGGGTGTACGTTATTTCGTCCAACCAATGGTTCGAAAAGCATTTCGGTCGCCGAGCACCTCGTCGTCGCAAGCTTTACAACGGCCGGCTTGAGTGCCAGTTCTATCAGTATCTCGGCCCTGCCCCGCCGAAGGAACGTCCAGCGACGGCAGAATCTGAAACTCAGACTCTTACAACGCCCGATTCGACTGACGAGAAATCCGAATAACCTTTGCAGGCCGGAGCAAGTATCCATGTCCGCAGAACAACCGTGGCTCGAAAACAACTGGGTGGAACACACTCAGATCATGCTAAATTCATTCCGCCGCTTTGTTGGTCGTGAATTGATCGAACGAACAGGCGATGTCACTGAGAACGCTCGCTCAATTTTCGAAGCGCCGTTCGTTGTGGTCTCACACGCCACTCAGGACGATCCGATCTTGAACTACGGCAATCGTGCCGCATTAAGTGTGTGGGAGATGGATATTCCGACTCTCACTTCGATGCCGTCGCGCCTGACCGCCGAGCCGATGCACCGCGACGAACGCGCTCAGCTCATGGCTCGAGCGGCTCAGGATGGATTCGTCGACGACTATCGTGGCATTCGAATCAGCAGTTCCGGCAAACGATTTCTGATCGAGCAGGCGATCATTTGGAATCTCGTCAACGAAGACGGAACTCGCGTCGGCCAGGCAGCCACGTTTTCCGATTGGAAACCTCTTTAGCCCGACCTGCCCTGAGGTCAGGGCCTGCACACTCCGCTGCTGGCATGGCACTCCAATGACGCGAGAAGCGTCGCTTGAAGGACACGCAAGAATACGGATCTGAGGACAGATCCGCCTACGTTCGCGTGAATTTCCCCGAAAAACGACTTCCGCCCTGACGTCTGCCAGGAAACCGTTTCCGAATGGTCGAACCGTATGGTAGTCTTTCACGACTCCTGCGAATCTGAAACCTGCCCCACCCCGCCATATTCCATTCTGTTTGCCTGAGAGATCCAGCCCATGCTCTCAATCCATGGACATAGCCGAAGCCCTCTTTGTGACGGGATCACTCGTCGAGACACTCTTCGCCTGGGAGCATTGACGCTCGGCGGACTGACGTTGCCACAGCTTCTGCAGGCAGAGCAACTCGCCGGAATTCGCAAGTCGCACAAAGCCGTCATCATGATCTACATGTGCGGCGCGCCGGGGCATCAGGACATGTATGACCTGAAGATGGAAGCGCCGTCCGAGATCCGTGGCGAGTTCCAGCCGATTCCGACGAATGTCTCCGGCATTGAGATCTGCGAACACATGCCTCGCATGGCCGCCATCATGGACAAGTGCGTGCCGTTGCGAAGCGTGTTCGGATCGCCAGACGGAGATCACGACTCCTTCATCTGTTACACCGGACGATCCAAGCGAAACCAACCGGCCGGTGGCTGGCCTTCGATGGGATCGGTGTCGTCAAAGATTCTCGGAGCGACCAACAAAGCTGTGCCTCCGTTTGTCGGATTGTCGCCCGATGCCGGACATCCTCCTTACGGATCGCCGGGTCTGCCTGGATTTCTTGGCATCGCTAACGCAGCGTTTCGCCCTTCGGGTCCCGCCAGCGCGGATATGAAACTTGAAGGCATCAGTAGCGATCGACTGAATGATCGCCAGGCGTTACTCACGAGCGTCGATCGTCTGCGACGAGACATGGACAATAGCGGAACACTGGCCGGACTGGACACGCTGTCTCAGCAGGCGTTCAATATTCTGACAAGCAGTGCTCTTGTGGACGCTCTGGATATTTCGAAGGAGCCGGAGTCCGTTCGCGAGCGTTACGGAAAAGGTGACGCGAATAGATTCGGCGACGGGGCTCCTCGCAATCTTGAGCACTTCCTGATGGCTCGCCGACTGGTGGAAGCCGGTTGCCGAGTTGTCACGCTCAACTTCGGCCGCTGGGATTTTCACAGCGACAACTTCAACGGCATGAAGAACACTCATCTGCCGCAGTTTGATCAGGGGCTGTCAGCTCTGATTGAAGACCTGTATCAGCGAGGCATGGACAAAGATGTGGCCGTGGTCGCCTGGGGTGAATTTGGGCGAACGCCGCGAATCAATCCGGATGCCGGGCGAGATCATTGGCCTCAGGTTGGAGGCGGCTTGCTGGCTGGCGGTGGTTTCCGAACAGGTCAGGTCATTGGTGCGACAGATCGACTGGGTGCAGAGATCGCAGACCGCCCGGTCCATTTCAGCGAAGTTCTTGCGGCGTTGTATCGCCATTTGGGAATCGAGCCGGATGCCACAAAGCTGCACGATCTGAGCGGCCGGCCCCAGTACCTGCTCGATAACACCACGCCGATGCCGGAACTGGTTTAGCATTTTCCGCCTGCTGATCTGTCTCAGATCAGCAGGCGTGCACATCGCAGAACGAAGCCGCGTTGATACGACAACGTCGCAAGTTCCCGCAACGCTCCAAGAAATCCCGACCTGAGACAGGTCAGGCTGCTGTTATCTACGTCGTTGGGAAAATGCAGTCCGCCAGAACTCCGGTACTGTCGCCAAAAGATGATTCCGGGATCCCCATGGCGTGCTGGATGCTCAGGTACATGCTGCACATCGGCGTCTTGTCTTTGTGCCAATGAGTGCCGTGCTTCAGCCCCATGCCGTTGCCGCCGGCAAGCAGTGTCGGCAGATTTGTGGGATTGTGAGTCGTACTGCAACCACTGCCGAAGAGGACGATGGAGTTGTCGAGCAAGGTGCCTTCAAGATCCTTGAATTCCTGTAAGCGGCCAAGGAATTTTGCGATGCATTCGCTGAGGAACAAATCGTACTTCGCGAACTCCAACTGTCCGTCTTTGTCGCCCGCGTGGGAAAGGCTGTGGTGAGTTCTCGTCAGGCCCAGCTTAAGAGGAAACGTGTCGCTGATACCCATTCCGTCTTCGCGGTTGAGCATGAACGCCACCGACCGAGTCACGTCGGCATCAAATGCCAATGCGATCAGATCGAACATATTGCGATAGTACTCAGCCGGCTCGCTTTCGGTCGTCACGTCGAGTTTCAGATGCGAGTAATCCTGCGTCTTCTGCGGAATGTCGATCCATTTCTCGGAAGCAATTAGTCGCAGCTCGATCTCATTCAGCGACGTCAGATACTGATCCATCTTCTCGCGATCGGATTGACCGAGCTGCTGGTTCAACGATTTCGAGTTGGTCAGCACGGCGTCGACAAGCCGAATGCGTTTCTTCAACTGAGCCTGCTGAGCGATCACGGAATCCTGATTGCTGCGAAACAGCCGATCGAAGACTCGCCCAGGACTGTTTTCCGCCGGAATCGGCTTGCCTTCGAGGTTGTATGAGATCGTTCCGGTGCGGGACAAAAACCCAACGCCCGCATCAATCGAAAGAACCAGCGAAGGCTGTCGACAATGCTGCTTCGTATGCTGAGCGATCACCTGATCCAGCGACACCGTGTTGTAGGTCCCCGGCTTCGCATTGTGCAGCGGAGCGCCCGTGAGCCACATGTCCGAGCACACATGCGGATCCGCTTTTGTTCCCGAAGGATGATGGAGTCCACCGAGAAAACTCACGTGATCTCGAAACGCAGCGAACGGTTCGGTCGACTTGCCGAAAGTAAAATCGCGCCCCGTGGTTTTAGGAAACCAACTCCATTCGTCAATTTTGTTTTCCGCTGCCGGCAAACACATCCCGTTCGCCGTGTACATCGCGCAGAAGCGACGAGGGACCTTTGCCGCTTCGCTGGATGAGTCGTTCGCAAACAACTCCAGCCTCGGCAGAATCACCGCGACTCCCGCCGCGCCGCGAAGAAAGTGACGTCGGTTGATGGTTGTGATTGGCGACATCGTTTGATTCCTTCGTTTCAATTCGGCGATCAGCAGGCCGGATTACTTCTTCAAAAACAGATCACTCGTCACAACAAACTGGACCATATCCTGCATTCGATAACCACTGGGTTTCAAGCGTTTTCCTTCTTCCTTCAGCCATTCGAGTTCATTGTAGGTCAGGCTGCGACCGGTTGCGTAACACGCCAGATGCTTCATGACGCTGAACGCGACCTGGTCGAGACGATCGTTGGCCAGGTAGGACTTAAGACCTCGCAGGTTTGCCACTTCCGTTCCATCCGGCAGCGTCGATCGAGCATCCGTGGGATCTTCTTTGAATCGGCCTGCCGCATCGTATTCTTCAAAAGCAATGCCCCAAGGATCAATCCCGGAATGACACTTCGCGCAACCTTCCTGATTACGATGTCGTTCGAGTTTCTCCCGAAGAGTTCTATTCGTTCCGTCATCTTTCAATTGCGGCACATTTGGCGGCGGATCATCCGGCGGGTCGGCAATCATCTTGCGAGCAAACCAGGCACCTCGCTTGACGGGATTCGATTCGCGGCCGTCGGAAAGCCCCGCCAGAATGCTGGCCTGCGACAGCACACCACCAAGATTCAATGAGTTGTGTTTGATCGCTGCGAACTCTAGTCCACTGTCGGATCGCCCCCCGAGTCCGTAGTAACTGGCCGTCACATCGTTGGCAACGACGAAGTCTGAATCGACCAGATTCGCCACAGAAAGATTGTTCTCAAACAAATAACGCAGAAACTCCGAAGGCTCCTCACGCAACTGATTCCGCGTGTCGCGAGTCAGCAGCGGATACTTCGCGCGATCGGCTTCCAGCACGTCGAACTTTTCAAGACTCAGCCACTGTGAAGTGAACTCCGTCAGGAACTGGCTGAAGCGAGAATCCTTCATCAGCCGGTCAGTGTGCTCATTTAACCCAGCACGCAACGTCCCAGCAGCGGCAGCATCGAGAAGCTTTTGATCGGGCGGTTCGTTACAGAGGAAGTATGATAGTTTCGACGCCAGCTCCCAGTCATCCAAATCTTCCGGCTCCGGCCCAGCGCTGTTTTCAATGAGAAACAAAAACTGCGGCGACGTGAGCACCACCAGCAAGGCATCTTTGATCGACTGCTGAAAATTTCCGCCCTCGGAATACGACGTCTGCCAGACATTTAGCACAGATTGTAGTTCCGACTCAGTCACGGGGCGCCGCCAGGCCCGCGTGGTGAACGACTGCAAAATCTCACGCGCGTAAAATGGCGGATCGTTCAAGCGAGACGGCTCGAGGAAAATCTGCCGGTGAGTTAAGGGCGGCCATGACGAGTACAGCGGGCCTTCGAACTCGACCGAGTGGATCTTCAGACGCGGGATCGCTCGGCCGTCAGTGTATTCGCTGCGAACGCCGATCTCACGAATGCCGGCGAGATAATTGACGTTGTCTTTCTCCACGGCAGGATACGGGAAATCATTGATTGCGCCGGCGAAATGGAATTCGACTGGCTCAGACGATGTGACCGGTTGAGGTGGCCCGACGGGATTCAGCGTGCTGCCACAGTCGCGTCGAAGTCCGAGATGAACTCCAACGAGTGGCGATCGCTTTTCGAATGCCCGAAACTGTTTTCCATGTTCGCTGTCGTCGCCGACTCGAGTGAAAACAACACTACGAATCGTCGTCTTCTCGCTCTTCGACGTTTGAATTTGCAGTGGGCCGACTTTCAGTCTGGCCAGCACAACTGCGTGTGACTGCGGCTGCGAAGCAACTTCAGTCGCAGCGTCATTCGGGTGCCGCGATTTGAGCTGCTTCGAAAAATCTCGGTCGCCAATTTTCAGCCGCAGCAAATGAGCGGGCTCGGACATCACACATGACACGTCAACCTGATAGACCCCCGGCTGCTTGATCGTTGTTGTTCCAGCGGCGACATCGACGACCTTTTGTTCTGCCGATTCGTGAGGGTCAGTCATCCGTTCGGACGAATCAAGTAGCAGACCATCATCATATCTGGATGCTCGCACGACGACTCGGAAGTTCCCGTGATCCGGTAACTCACGCAACGAGATCTTGAAGTTGGCCATCGGGCCATACGTGTTCGATTCGCCAAAGATCTCCGGGCTGGGGATCGCTGGCCGCAGCAACAGACCGCCCTGCACTGCCTGAAAAGGCTCGCCGAGCGGATAGCCCTCGGTGCCTCGCATACACGCGAAGACCGCGTGATAGATGCTGTCAAAGTGCTTCCACTGTCGAATGGTGTCGTTGCCAACGTAGCCTTCGATGAAGTCAAAGGTCTTCTTCATCGCGAATGCTTTGAACTCGAAACCCTTCCTGGGAGCCAATTCTTCGACCACAAAGTCGCTATTATTCAGCAACAGGTTACTCGCGCCCAGAACGAGCGTATCCCTACACGGATCGGAATTGATTCCTTCGCCAAGATCCATGCGAAAGTTCTGAATCACAGGCATCGACTTTTCGTCCACGATGCACAGATCGAGCGATTTCTCGGCGATGTCGAAATAGTACTCCAACTGCAGCGGCGACAGTCCGAGCACCTGGCCGTTGTTAGAGAAACCTTCCTTCGAAACTCCGTCCGGCGGCAGGATGTCCGAAAGATTTTCCTGCAGCCCCAGCAGCTCACGCATCGTGTTGCGATTTTGCGAAACGGTGAGTCGCCGAACCGAGCCATTTTTCTGCGTGTTGCGAGACCTCGCGAAGTTCATCGCCTGCTCGATCCACGTCGAAAGGAGCTCGCGTTCTTCCTTCGTCGGCTGAAGCTCGTCCTCCGGCGGCATGGCGTGACCATCGATCTGTCCGCGAATGTCTTTCCAAAGAAAGAGGTGCCGGTCCTGCAGCGAGCAGTCCAGTTGGTCGACTCGAATGCCGGATTTCATCACGTCTGCATTGTGACATTGCAGGCAATATTTATTGAGCAGCGGCTGTACCTGTTCTGCAAACGACTTCTCAATCGCTCCATCGACTCCGCTTAGTTGTGACGCCTGCTGAGCGAGGACGAAACCGTTCAGGATCAGCAATGCCATCGTCGACGCAAAGACTCGAACGAACAGCAGCGGTGGTAAGGTACCGGAGGCCATGTGCTGTTTTCCTGATTCTTGAACCGAAGCAAACGAAGAGAACGAAGTGGACCACGAATCGCGTCGGCACGTTGTCACACAAATCCTTCGTTACCTTCGTTGTCTTCTGTCAAACAACTCGACGCTGCAATACCCTAAATCGAAGTTCGTTCTGAGGCCAACCTTCACCTTCCCTGATGGTTACTCATCATCCTCTCGCAGCTTGGCCATCACGTTCAGGTCTTCAAGCGTCGACGTATCCTGAGTTGATTCGCGACCCGCCGCGATGTCACGCAGAAGACGACGCATAATCTTGCCGCTGCGAGTCTTCGGCAGTGCTGCAGCGAATTGAATCTTGTCCGGAGTCGCCAACGCGCCGATCGAATGGCGAACGTGATTGATCAGTTCCTTCTTCAAAGCATCGTCGCCTTCGCCGCCCTTGAGCGAAACGAAGCAGCAGATTCCTTCGCCCTTGATTTCATGCGGGAAACCCACAACGGCCGCTTCCGCAACTTTTGGATGAGCCACCAGAGCACTTTCGACTTCCATCGTGCTCAGCCGATGGCCTGAAACGTTCAGAACGTCGTCGACTCGACCCATGACCCAAATGTAACCATCTTCGTCATGACGAGCTCCGTCGCCGGCGAAGTAACATCCTGCGACATCATGAAAGTAGGTCTTCTTGAATCGATCATGATCACCGTACAGCGTTCGCAGCATGGACGGCCACGGCTGACGCATCACCAGCAGACCGCCTTCGTTTGGTCCCAGACTCTGGCCATCGCGAGTCACAATGTCATGCACAACGCCAGGCAACGGACGAGCACAACTGCCGGGCTTAGTCGCTGTGATGCCCGGCAGAGGACTAATCATGATGGCCCCGGTTTCCGTCTGCCACCAGGTATCCACAATCGGACATCGTTCCTGACCGATGACTTTGTGATACCACATCCACGCTTCAGGATTGATCGGCTCACCGACGGAACCCAGCAATCGAAGGCTCGACAGATCGTACTTTTCCGGCCACTGATTGCCCCATTTTATAAACGCGCGAATCGCGGTTGGAGCCGTGTAGAAGATGCTGACCTTGTACTTTTCGATCATCTCCCAGAACCGACCTTCATCTGGCCAGTTCGGAGCACCTTCGTACATCACCACTGTCGCTCCGTTAGACAACGGGCCGTAGCAGATGTAGCTGTGTCCGGTGATCCAGCCGATGTCAGCCGTGCACCAATAGGTATCTTCGTCCTTCAGGTCGAACACCCATCTGGATGTCATGGTCGTGCCGAGCATGTAGCCGCCAGTTGTGTGCATCACGCCCTTTGGCTTGCCGGTGCTTCCTGATGTGTAAAGGATGAACAACGGGTGCTCACTGTCGAGCTGCACAGCGTCGCAATCCGAGGAGACGTCTTCCATCAGCTCATGCCACCAGAAGTCTCGATCCGGAATCATGTCGACATCGCCACCGGTTCGACGAACGACAACAACCTTCTCGACCGACGGAGACTTGTCCATGCTGGCATCGACAGCCGCCTTCAGAGGCACTTCTTTGCCTCGCCGCCATCCACCGTCAGCGGTGACGATAACTTTCGATTGGGCGTCGTTGTTTCGATCGGCCACAGCGTCAGCACTGAAGCCACCGAAGATGATTGAGTGCACAGCACCAATGCGGGCACAGGCCAGCATCGCGATTGTGAGTTCTGGAATCATCGGCATATAGATCGTGACTCGGTCACCGGTCTGAACGCCCAGCTTCTTCAGAACGTTGGAGAACTTACAGACTTCGCGATGAAGGTCCTGGTAGCGAAGAACTCGAGTATCGCCCGGCTCGCCTTCCCAGATGATCGCCGCTTTGTTGCGAGACGGACCTTCAAGATGTCGGTCCACGCAGTTGTGACAGGCATTTATCTTGCCGCCGACAAACCATTTCGTGTCCGGCATTTGGCCCTGAATCACGGAGTCCCATTTGCGGAACCAATCCAGATTGCCCGCCATTTCGCCCCAGAACCCGGCCGGATCGTCCTTGGCCCGATTCCACATGGCTTCATACTGCTGTTCGCTGCTGATGTTGGCAGTTGCAGAAAACGTGGCTGGGGGTGCAAAAGTTCGAGTTTCCTTGAGGGTGCTCTGGATACTCTGGTTGCCCGACTGAGTCATACGTCTCTGTGCTCCTGCGCGAAATGGCTGCGTGGAAGTGTTGGTGGGAAATGGTGAGCAGGCTGGACAGTCCTGTCCGACGCCTCAAAGCTCGTCAGCCTGAGGCGTCGCGATCAACCCGAACCCACATTTTGTGGACGATTCGCTCAATTGTCCACCTGACAGCCCTTCTTTGCCGCTTCGAAACAAAAATGCCGACTCCAGGCCGGTATTGCCCGTATTCGAAGCTCCCGAACAGCCCTTGCCGACCAAGCCTCCGTAGCGTAGTTACTGCTTGACGCTCAACCTCTGCGGCACGAACCGAGCAATCTCAATAAGGAACAAGCGACGAATTGCGTCGTAACCTCGGTTGTTGGGATCTTCAAAATTGTCCCAATACCAGTATGTCGGATCCTGCGACCGATAGTGGTCGTTCCAGAACTGACGACAGTAGATTCCGTGGCCAAGGAACTCAGATCGAATGTCGACCAGATGGACGTTGGTGCGACTGGAACACGCATCCGCA
>JANMEV010000148.1:0-12189 GCA_031377305.1 Planctomycetota bacterium
CTTTCTTTCACCGCCTGTGGGAGCGGATCAAGCAGGTACCGCACCGGCTGGCGGCAATCCCGGAGTCGCCGCATGAATGGTTTGGTCCTCGCTGCGTCGTACAACGCCGACGCCTTGCACTAAACCCGGCATGGGCAGCAATGTGCCTCCGCAGATCACACCAACAACGCAGCAAGCCACGGTGGCCAGGATTCGTCTCTTCGCGGAAAGACTCTCGGCACTTTGGTAGAGACGCATCAAACCGCGAACGGACTGCCACAGAGTTTGGAACAGGTACATTCCAGCAAGGCCGATTCCACGCACCGGCATCAGGAACGCCAGCATCAGGCTCATGCCGACGACTGCCACACCGACGTTGTCGCAGCTAATGACCAGAGCCAGCGAACCAACGAGCGAACACGTTTCATCCGGCATCGGTGCTGACAGAACAGCGAATGTCCGGTTGACCCCCGAAGACGAAAACAGGCGAGCTCGAGACGTCCCGGAATGACGAGCCGCCAGCAGCATTCCATCACAATGCCGCTTCCAGGCTCGCGTGGCTTCGTCGCCCGCAGAAAACTGTTCGGAAGAGTTCGTCGTCGCGGTCTCAACTGACTTCAACGCGAACGGAGAATTCAGATACGACGCGATGCATGGCAGCGATCGACGATAGGCGTCGGCTCGGCTCGTGCAGTCTCGGCGTCAAGATTATGCATCCGCCAATGGAGATATCGGCCGTCAGCCCTTCCATCACGAACGTCGAACGCAGACTGGAGTTGCCCGGCTGGATCCACACCTTCGTGCGAATGTCGATTCGCTGACTGGACCTCAGAGCCGTAATTGCCTTGCTCGTATTCTGCTCCAGTTCTGAAAGCGCATCCATCGCCTCCAGCGTGAACTGGTCAGTCTGCGTTCTCCATACACTCGCGATCAATCCTGGTAACCACTGCGGTACTTAATCCACTATGGCACAGTCGCATCAGGCTCGTTCTGATCGGACGCTGAGCGTTCAGTTCGATCGTTGCGCTGCCCCAAAGTCAGCGTGCGGTCGCAGGGAATAGTTATTTTCACCGGTTTGCTCGGCACGAAGGCAAACTCGAGGAGTGGCACACAAGATGCTTTACGTCTGAAGTAGCAACTCCAGTAGCTGCAAAGTCCGCTGCAGTAAAACCTGAGCGATTGTCGTGCTGCGGGAAATGTGTTCCGGCAAGAGTACTTCGTTTACGCCGGGCTAAGAAATCCACAAGGAGCGATAACGATGAACTGGGATCAAATCAAAGGTGACTGGAAGCAGTTCACTGGCAAGGTCAAGGAAAAATGGGGAAAGCTGACAGACGACGACCTGACCACCATTGCGGGTCAACGTGATCAGATGGTCGGGATTCTTCAGGAACGATACGGCTACGCCAAAGAACGCGCAGAAAATGAACTGAACAACTTCACGGACAGCATGAAACTGGTCAAACCTCCGCGGTAGTGTTCCCGAGCCGAGAGGTTCGACGATGAGTGTTGCTGTGTGTAGCAACACAAAAATGTAACTCGAGTAAGGAAACCAATGATGATTGATTTGAGATTGCCAGGCAAAATCTTTCTGCTTGCACCCCTTTGCATTGCGGCGATTGGATGCAACGACGCCACAACCACAACCAGTCGCACAGATTCCGCGACGGATCGCGATGTCACCGTGACCGTAAAAAAACCGGTGTTACCACGTGATCAGGCGGACCAAAACGCAGCGAGACCTGATCGTACAAACACGGGTGTCAACGTCCGTGATCGAGATGATGCGACGAAGACTCCGCTGGATCAAAACGAAAACAAGGCCGACATCAAGATCACGGCCGACATTCGTAGCCGAGTCGTTGACACAGAAATGTCTGTCGACGCTCAGAACGTAAAGATCATCACTCAGGATGGCAAAGTGACCCTTCGCGGACCAGTTCACACGGCTGCTGAAAAGGCAAAGGTCGAACAAATCGCCATGGACGTCGCTGGCAAGGACAATGTCGACAGCCAGCTCGAAATTGACGCGAACTGACACACGCCACATACAGGCATCAGGCATTTCAGATTCACTACACACGTTTTTTAAGAGGAAACTAATCATGTCAAAATCTGTCTTCTGTATAGCCAGTGTCGCTCAAACCGAAACGATCATGCGACAGTTGAAAGATTCGGGATTTTCTGGCAACGACATCTCAGTTCTGATGGCTGATAAATCAGGTACTCGAGACTTTGCTCACGAGCACAACACCAAAGCACCAGAAGGCACTGCCACTGGCGTTGGAACGGGAGTTGTCCTTGGAGGCGCACTTGGCTGGCTTGCCGGTATTGGGGCACTGGCCATTCCGGGTCTTGGTCCATTCATCGCAGCCGGTCCAATTATGGCTGCACTCAGTGGAGCAGCGGTTGTCGGCACCCTTGGCGGAATTACCGGGGCGCTTATTGGAATGGGCATTCCTGAGTTCGAAGCAAAACGCTTTGAAGGAAGGATTAAGTCTGGAAAGTCCCTGATTTCCATCCATTGCGATGACAGTGACGAAGTCAGCCGTGCCAAAGAAATCTGTGAAAACGTCAGAGCTGAGGACATCACCGTCGGCGGTGAAGTGGCAGTTCATGATAGCGGCAAGAAACGAAGATCCGAGACGTCGTCGATCGACGGTCGAGATCCGGTCATCACATCACCGACAAGTATGTAAGTCGATCTGACTCACCTGGAAGGCTGTAGCCCAGCCTTCCAGGGTTTCTGTGTTCCAGATTCAAATAAATCAATTTAACAAAGGAGTCACCAATGAAACTGAAGACACTGCAAGACCTTTACGTTGATCAATTGAAAGATCTTTACAACGCAGAGAACCAACTCCTGAAGGCATTGCCAAAGATGGCAAAGGCCGCGACGGCACCACAGCTGTCAAAAGCGTTCACTGCTCACCTTGAAGAAACAAAAGGGCAGATTGAACGTCTGGAAACGATTTTCACCGAACTGGAAATTAGTCCAAAAGGGAAGACCTGCAAGGCCATGGCAGGGTTGCTGGAAGAGGGGGCTGAAGCCATTTCTGAAGACGCTGATCCATGTGTGAAAGACGCAGCGTTGATTGCTGCGGCGCAGCGGGTTGAGCACTACGAAATGGCCGGATACGGTTGTGTACGGACATTTGCGCGTCTGCTTGGCCATGATGAAGCGGCCGATTTGCTTCAGACGACTCTGGATGAAGAAGGGTCGGCGGACAAGAAGCTGACAGATTTGGCGGAATCAGTAATCAACATTGAAGCGGTAAGCCCCGCATCAGGCAAATAGGCCCGCCGGCGCTTGGGATCCTAAAATTGCAGTTTGGCGAGCCGTCTCAGTACACCACGTGACAAAGGCCTCCGGTTGGCACCTCACACTTCTCAACCGAACCGCATTGTCAACATAAAAACACTAAAGCTAAGAGTCAGGCGTTCAATGGAAACTTTGGTCGCCCGACTCAATGTGAAAGGGATATCCGTCAATAGAATCGATATACGAAAGACATTGAGCATCAGGGTTGTGTAACAGCAATGCACTCCACGCGGAGAACAGAAGTTTGTCTGTCCTGGATCGACGACAAACTTATAAAGCCAATTGCTTCGTCACCCCTGTCAAAACACTTCGTGCCTCGTTTCTGTTGGCGGATTCCTGACATTTTGACCAATCGGATTCTTTGGCTGGAAGAGCCACTGAACGGCGAGGCTATGTTGCCCTCGTGGATGGTCAACAAACATCGGGAAGGGAAACGTGAAATGATGAACTATCAGACAATCTCCATGGGTGCGATCGCGGTTGCTGTCCTTGCTGGAAGCGCAGTGGCGTTTACGGCTGAGGACGACAAAGAAGCAACGCACGATGGAACCATCGTCAGTGTCAGCAGCACAGAACTTGTAATGAAATCCAAAGATGACAAGGAGCACACACACTCCCTGGCAAAGAATGCAAAGATGACACTTGACGGAAAAGACTGCAAAGCAGAAGACCTGAAAGCGGGCCTCAAGATTCGTGTGACTACCAAGGCTGGTGATATCAAGGAAGCGACCAACGTCGAGGCCATCAGCAAGAACGCACTCTTTGCTAATACTCATGAAGGCAAATTCGTGAGTGCAACCAGCAGTAAGTTAATCATGACAGGCGATGACGGCAAAGAGCATTCACACACGATCACGGATGACACGAAAGTCACCTGCGACAAGAAAGATTGCAAAGCCAGTGATCTGAAATCCGGAACAAAAATCCGAGTCACCACGAAGAAATCGGACGAGAAGGCTGTGACCTGCATTGAAGCCATCGTCAAAGACGGTGACTTCGCTCGGTAAGTTAGTCAGTACGGCGTGGCAGCATGCCATCAGCCACATTGCCGGGTGTCGCATTCTGTGCGGCCCCCGGCTTCCTTAATGACATTCTTTCAGCGGCCGTTAGCCGCATAATGAAAAAGATGTCCAGGACTTCGCGCAATCACAGGGACTTGCGGTAACGCTGGCTTCTTTCGCCGCTGTTTAAGGCACCTTTTCCAAAGTTTTCTCATCCGGACTATGTTTCCGGCGGGCGTTTCTTCGCAAGGATTGAACACTATGACTCTCTCACGTACGTTTCCCCGGTGTCTTCTAGCTACGCTTGTGGCCTATGCCGTCGTCGGTGGCACAGAGCATGCGATGGCAGTATTGCCAACTCAGGCGGATGCCGAAGAGGGCGTCGAGGTGCTGACGCGCGGGCCGGTGCACGAGGCCTTCGCGGAAACGATCAGCTTTGACCCGGAGCCCGGCATCATCGTGCCGAATCAGCCTCCGGAAGCCATCGAAGAAGTCGCTCCGGATCAGCGTCCGGAAGGAGACAACGTTGCCTGGATTCCCGGCTACCTCGCATGGGACGACGAACGCGAAGACTTTCTATGGGTCAGCGGCATCTGGCGCGACCTGCCGCCAGGCCGACAGTGGATGCCCGGCTATTGGACGGAGGTGGGAACAGGGAATCAATGGATTTCCGGCTACTGGGCTGATGCATCTCAAACCGAGATTCAGTACCTGCCGGAGCCGCCGGCAACTGCCGAAATTGGGCCGAACATTGATGCACCATCACATGACCACAACTGGTTGCCAGGCTGCTGGATCTGGCAACAAAATCGTTATGCGTGGCGTCCCGGCTATTGGGCGCCGATGCAGCAGGACTGGGATTGGGTTCCAGCTCACTATGTCTGTTCGCCACGAGGCTATGTCTTTGTGGACGGCTACTACGACTATTCTGTCTCCCGACGCGGAGTCTTGTTTGCTCCAGTGTATCTTAATTCAGGCGTCTACTCGCGACGTGGGTACTCGTATTCACCTTCGACAGTGATTGACCTGCGACTCTTCACGGCCCACCTGTTCTCGCGGCCTCAGTATCATCATTACTATTTCGGTGATTACTACGCGAACAACTACAACAACGGCGGGTACTACCCATGGTTTTCTTACGCTTCGAGTGGCCATGGTTATGATCCGTTTTACGCTCGTCAGCGATGGGACAATCGAGACGATCGAGACTGGCATCAACGGATTGAACGTGACTTCTCAAATCGTCGCGACCATGAGGACCAGAGACCGCCTCGTACGCTGGCCGCTCTGATTGAACGAAATACGAACGCCCCACAGTCCGATGACAAGTCTCTTGTTGTCGCAATGTCGCTCGAACAGCTGACCAGGAATCAGGAGAATCCGCAGCGATTCCAGGTAGTCGAAAAGGGTGAGCGCAAGGCACTGGCCGAACGTCGGCAGGAGATGCTGAAGTTCCGCAACGAACGACAGAAACTGGAAGCAGAAACCACGGCGGTGCGTCCTGACAATCCGACTGAACCGAACAAGCCGACCGAGCCGGTGAATGTCAAACTTCCGAAGTCTCCTGTTGTCTCCACTGCTGTCGAGAAGCCTAAAGAGGGTGTGTCCACTCCGAAAAAGGGACCGGAGGCGCCGAAAGTCGACCCGAACGTCGTGGCCAAACCTCGAGTTCCGCGTGACGAAAGGCCGAATCCTGAGAAGGCCAAAGGCCCGCAGAAGCGTCCCGGCACCGACACCAAGCCACCCGCAGTGAAGAAACCGCCCGCAGCCGAACCCAAGTCCGGTAAGAAGGGCGATTCGAAATCCAAAGGCGGCAAATCAGATCCAATGCCAGACGTCCCCAAGGTTGATCCCAAGCCGGACGCGTCCAAAGTCGATCCGAAGCCTGGCGATCCAGCAGTACCAAAGTCAGATCGTCCCAAGGGCGAATCAAAGCCGAAGCGTGGTAAGGACGATCCAAAGGTCGATGTCCCGAAAGTTAAAGCGAAGCCTGTCGTGCCTAAGCCCGATCCAAAACCTGATAACCCAAAGTTGGATCCTCAGCCGGGCAAAAAGGGACCGCCAAAATCAGATCCTCCGAAAGCAGGACCGAAACCTCCCCGAGGAAATGCTGATCCAAAACCGGTCGTTCCGAAGGTTGACCCTAAACCTGCAGCACCCAAGGTTGAACCAAAGCCTGACGTTCCAAAGGTTGAACCAAAACCTGAGCCGCCGAAAGTCGATCCTCCAAAGCCACCAAAACCGTAATGCTTCAGCGATACCTCGATGCCGTGGATAACAACCTCATCGTCTTTGCGGCACCGGTGGAATCAGAGATGGCCAATAGCGCCGCAGAAATTGCGAAAACAAACGGAGCATCCGAAGTCACGCACTTCGGAAACTCAGTGGTCACAAACTACTGATCACAAATTCTCACTCAGGGTAGTATCGCACTCGATGAAGGATGAAAAACGATGACACTATTAACCACCTCCCCACGTGATATCGATCATCTCGAGAACCTCATCAGAGGCATCAGGATCGCGATGATGACAACCGTTTGTAAGGACGGTTCTCTTTGTAGTCGACCCATGGCCACGCAGGAGCCGCACTTTGATGGAGGTCTATGGTTCTTTACGAAGGCCGATTCTGCCAAGGTCGGTGAAGTTGAGGAAGAAGGCCAGGTCAATCTGACATACGAAAACTCGCTTGAATCCATCTATGTGTCACTCTCAGGTCGAGCAACGCTAGTTCAGGACCGGCAGCTGATTGAAGAACTGTGGCATGAAGACCTTCGAGTCTGGTTTCCGGAAGGCGTTAACGATCCGCTACTGGCGTTACTGCGAGTCGATGTTGACAAGTGGGCTTACTGGGATACTGAGTCCAGTCAAATGTCCGAACATACCGGGACGCTCAAAGACGCGCCTGCAGAAGTGATTCCCGCTGATCTCGGCGATCATCGAAGAGTCGATCTCAGCGGAGTCTGGATATCGCAGGACGTGGGGACAGCAAAGACACGGAATGAGGTCGTTGAATAGCGGACTTTCGATTCTGTTGTTGACGCGAGCCGCCGGACGTTAGCCGCGGGTGCTGTTGCCCTGCCTTCCGCACATTGACCCAAAGTGAGCGCGTTGAAGCTCAGGAATAATTTCCCCACCACTCGTTTTCGATCGTTATTCAGGAGCCCCTCATGGATCACTCAGCAAACCACCGCTGCACGAAGTATGCGGGAACTTTACTCGCGACGCTGCTTTCGCTGACCCTTGCGAGTGCTCAGGACACTGCTCGGAAGTCACCCAGTCCTCAGAAGCCGGATTTGCCGAGGGCTGCTGCGATCATGAAACCGGTTCTGGTTCCGGAAGATTTTGCTTCGGTCATGAGCCGGATGCAGGAAGCTAAGCCAGCCATCCAGCAACGACACCTCGAACTTCTGCAACTCCGCTACGAGCTGAGCGATCAACCGGCAGCGGAATCCGTGATGGCAAGAAAGAAGCCGGTTCAGGAAGGCGTTCGAGTTCGACTGGCCAAAGGTCAAACGTGGGAAGCTCTGGCTGAGATGACCCCTGCTGAAATTCAGGATCAAAGTTTATTCCCCGCAGGGTTTCTTCCTCTGCCGCACCCAAATCATCCGGAAGGAGGTATGCTTTTTCCCAAGTTTCATATCGATGAGATCAAGAAGCAGGAAGCTCGCGATTTGACAAGATTCGACCTCGATTTCGACCTGCCCGATCACTTCCTTCCGGAATTTCCCCCTGCGATTTACTTGACGACGCGACCCGATCTCGGCGACGCATCTCAGGGCAAGCTCGTGACAATGGACAACTTTTATGAGCTTTTTAAAGACGCACTGAATCCAAAACAGCTGGAAGGACTCCGATTGCTTGTCGCGCCGTTTATGCAACAACAGTTCAATCAAACAGATGACCGTCGCTCGGTTCGCCCGAGTCGCGGAGTTGCCTGCTTTGATTGTCACGCAAACGGGCACACCAACGCCTCAACCCATCTGGCCGGCGACGTTCGCCCACAGGAGTTCCGCCACCGTTTGGACACGCCGACCCTTCGCGGAGTGAACATCCAGCGACTGTTTGGATCTCAGCGAGCATTAAAAAGCGTCGAAGATTTCACGGAGTTTGAACAGCGAGCCGCGTACTTTGATGGTGATCCGGTTCTTGCCACGAAAAAGGGTGTGAACATTCTGGAACGCGGCAGTCAGGTCCACTTCATGGCTGAGTTTCAAGCCCTGCTGGACTTTCCGCCGGCCCCAAAACTGACCGTGCTTGGCAGACTCAATCCAGAACTGGCCGCCGAATCGGAATTGCGAGGCGAGACACTGTTCTTCGGCAAAGCAAAATGTGCGACATGCCATACGCCTCCGTACTACACGGATAACCTGATGCACAATCTGCAGGTCGAGCGGTTCTTCAAGCCGCAGATGGTGAACGGGCGGATGGCGTCGGCAGATGGACCGATCAAGACATTCCCACTGCGAGGCATCAAGGACTCACCGCCTTATCTTCACGACGGCCGACTGCTTACGCTGCACGACACGGTCGAGTTTTTCAATCTGATTCTGGAACTCAAATTGACCGCGAACGAGAAGACAGACCTCGTGGCGTTCATGCGAGTGCTTTGAGTCGCAAGGAGCGAATCATGCGAGTTTTGATGACATTGGGTTTGATCGCCGTCGCCGTAGGATGCGCAGGCAACCGACACTAATCTTCAGGAGATCAATCATGTTCGAGTTGTTTCGAAGCCAATCCCGAAGCGCGGCTGGCGCGATAAAATACGTCACCGTTGGCACGCTGATGATCATCTGGGCGTGGCTGTGGTACTACTATTTCCTCATGCCCGTACCAAATGCCCCGACCTGGCAGAAATTCACCTGCGTCGGCACGATCCTGTCCGGTTTTGCTCTCGGGGTTATCGGCCTGCTCTTCGGCCTCATCGGACGTGGTGCCAAGGCAGCAGACACGACCGTCGGAGGTGCCTCCTCCGGACAGGCGGCTTCCGTAGTGCCGGTCGTCCCGTCGAATCTTCGCAATGCAGGAGACATCGGTCTTCCCATGACGGCGGCCATCCCCGTAACGGCTACGGCAGGTGATGGTTTGAGGCAGTCTGGTTCCGGAACTCAAATTATCGGCTGACGAGAAACTCTATCTCGTCGCTTTCAAGCGAGTGCTTTGATTTCAACGTTCTTATTTTGAACTGCCAGTTTTTGGGGAGTCCCCAATGAAAACGACACCGATCCTTCGCCACATAAATAAATTCTCTGGTGCATTCGCTGACGTCCGGCAGCGAGTTATTAATCGTCACTACTTTGTTGTTTAACTCTAAGGTACAGCTTTAATGAACTCACGACCTGAATCCCTCCAGCATTACAATCTACCGATACTGCCAAATGGCGATATCAGTAGCAATCCAGAATTCATGACTCCCGACAAATGTGCTGAAAGGCCGCTTGATCGAAGACGATTTATCCGAGGTACCAGTGCGTTGATTGGAACGGCCTGTGCGGGGGCGGTAGTCGCGATCGGGACATCTGACGAAGCAATTGCTCAGACCGGCCCTTCGCCGAGTTTCGCATTGCTCCAGCAACTGAAACTTGTGCAGCGGCATGAAAATGCCCATGTGACGTTTCTCAAAACGGCTCTCGCAAATCTGGCCCGTCCGAAGCCGACATTTAAGAACCTTCTGCAGCCAAACTTTACAGCGTTCCTTAATACGTCTCGCGCTCTTGAAAATACGGGTGTTGGTGCATACCTCGGAGCCGCACCGGCTATTCTGAGTCGATCCTATTTGGCTGCCGCAGGTTCCATTGCGTTGATTGAAGCCCGTCACGCTGGCTATTTCAATTCGCTGCAGTTTCGCCCGATGACCGAGAACCTGTTTGGGCAGGAACTGGATTTCGAACGAGCATTCACCGTGGCAGAAGTTGTTGCTAGCGCAAGTCCATTCATCGCCAGTCTGAATGGTGGCCCTGCTCTGACATTTTCCAATACTCCATCCGCGTCGAATGACATCGCGATACTGAACTTCGCGCTGGCGCTCGAGTACCTTGAAGCGGATTACTACAACATCAATGTCCCGCGATATGTGACTTGATCGTTGCCATATCCCTTTCGCAGTGCTGGAGGCAACACGCGGCAGGATTCGGATTTTCCAATAATGTTACGCGCTGTCCCTCTCATTTTGACAGGGAACATGCTGGCGAGATCGCATGCGCATTCCCTTCGTTGACTGATCTCGCCGGAATGATCGTAAACATTGTCGACTTGGACGACAGCGGCGGTTTTAGTTTGTCTGAGATCGATAGTGTATTCCGGCACATTTTTACAAAACCTCGTTTCAGCGTGGTTCTCCCGCTATCCTGAAAAGGTATGACATGTTTAAGCAGTGGCTGAATAGTTTTTTTTCATCAGAAATCTCCATGAAACGGGGTCGACGTGCGGCCTGCCGGATGGGTGGTTCAAAATCGAACAGCATACCTGCGGAAGTTCTTGAGACAAGAACTCTCCTGACCGTGTTTGTGGTGAATACTGCGACAGACGATCTTGGCGATTTCAATGGCTCGTCCGATGGGCAGTTGAGTCTTCGCGAAGCGATCAGGGCGAGCAACACGAATATGCCGTTTGGCGATGCTGCTGCGGGAAGTCTTGATGGCGATTCGATCGTCTTCGCCACTTCACTCAGCGGTGCCACGATCAATGTGGCTCAAGGCGAGTTTGCGATCAGCGACGATCTGAAAATCAGCGGCCGTGGACTGAGTTCGGCCGTGACTCTGAATGCCAACCGGCTCAGCCGAGTTTTTGCGATTGAAACCGTCGGCAGCGTCGGATCGAATTCGGCCGTCGCACTCACAGCCATGACTCTATCAAATGGTGAGGCTTCGAGCGGTGTGAAAGTTGACGGTGGTGCACTATGGATTGCCGACGGTGAAGATGTAATGTTGACTGATTTGACAATTCAAAACAGCGTCGCGCAGAAACGTGGCGGAGCCATTTTCAACGGAACTGGTGGCATCACACTTCGGGGTAATTCCGTCATTAAAGGCAACACGGCAACAGGAGCGACGGCAACCGACGGGGGCGGCGGTATCTTTAATAATGGGGGCACGCTGTCCATCGGTGGAGCAGGTGCGTTTGTTGCGATTTCGAACAATCGTGCCAGTGGCGCAGCTGGCAGTGGTGGTGGCATTTTCAGTACAGGCGGCGCTGTGACAATCACCGACGCTACGCTGGGTGCGAACGCCGCAAATCGGGCGGGTGGTGGACTGGAGATCGGAACCGGAACTGTTCGTCTGAACAACGTCAATCTACTCGGCAACGATGTGAACGGCAGTGCGGGAACAGCTAACCCTGGCAACGGCGGTGGCCTTCATGTTACCGGGATTGCAACTGTGACGCTTGACGGTGGTAGTGTGTTCGGAAACGCTGCGGCCAGAGAGGGCGGTGGCTTGTGGAATCAGGCGGGCGCGACGCTGATAATCCAGAACGGGACGTTGATTCAATCGAATGATGCACTTGGTGCTGCAGCGGACGACGGTGGCGGCGGAGTCTTCAACAACGGCGGGACTGTAAGAATTGATGGCACATTGGCTCCCGTTGAAATTGCCGGCAATCGCGCCAGAGGTACTCTTGGAAGCGGAGGGGGGGTCTTTAACTTTACCGGTGGTGTTGTGACTATCACAAACGCGACGATCGGTGACAATGAAGCGGAGCGTGCTGGCGGAGGGATCGAAGACGCAGCCAACGTCGTCGGCGTCACAGGCATGACACTGACCAGAGTGACTCTGTCCAATAACTTTGCGCTCGGCACCCATGTCACTGCAGCCGGCAATGGTGGTGGACTCCACATCACAGGCGCAGGCCGTACCCTGATCGTGAACTCCACCGTCAGTGGAAACACGGC
>JANMEV010000226.1:0-8249 GCA_031377305.1 Planctomycetota bacterium
GCCCAGCCGAAACGCCGAGCGAGCTCGAAAGCCGCGAATCTTCTTCAGCGGGACTGTCTTTGTCGCCACACACGCAACCCCGTGTTTTTGCTTATTCACAACGACTTTCGTGAACAGCGTCTTCAACTGGCTTTGGATCCAGCGATCCTTGGGGTTATTGGTGGAAATAATCAGTCGGCCGCCGGATCTAAGCCGCTGATGAGCGGTTTGAATAAGATCCTGAGCCTGCTCAGAAGAGTCGCCCGAGAACGTCGGGAACATCACTTCGTCGTAGGATTGCTCCGGCGGATCAGCCGCACAGACAAGAGTCGTTGTGCCTGAAGTGGGAGCATCGGTTGTCGCCGACTCACCGTGAAACTGCTGCAGTGTTCGGAAGAAGAAATGCTCTGGCGTAAAGAATGTAAAGTTCAATTCCGGTCGGGCATTTCGGAGAGCCGATGCCAGACGGGTCCCATGCATCATCAGCACGAGAACGTCCGGACCTTTTAAGTCTCGAACATAGTCAGCAACAAGGCGATCTGAAAAAGACTTCAACGGACGTGATTCGAGTTCCTTTTCGATGTCGTCAAGTGAGCCGCCATCGTCGTCATCATCCAGATCGTCTTCAAACTCCAGATCAAGATCGTCGTCGAAGTCATCGTCATCCAGATCGTCGTCTGAAGAATTGCGTTTGCGATTCATGGGGTCCATTCAGTGTGGAGAGAGCCGCTGGCAACAGTACAAGCGGCCTGCAATCCCGGTTCAATTTCAAGCGTGAAGTATTTGCAGCACGAGTCTGCGGACTCGTGCTGCCCGTAACAGCACGAACATTCAGACAGACGGAAACCCATCCTGAAAATCGCAACGACTGCTGATCACAAAGCGAAGTTCAGCTACTGCCCTGGCAGCCACAATTGACCGCCGGAACCCGCGCCGGCTTCTGTGCCAGGCGTCCACAATGCGCCCCCGCCAGTTGCACCGACAGCCGCGAAGCCGCCTTCAAGTTCGCTTGCCAAATGCCCGCAACCAGCGTGCTCAAGCTGCTCGACGATCACATCTTCGATCTCAGGAATCTTATGCAGATATCGGTCACGGAACTTATGCAGCAATGGTTTGAGCTGTTCGTCCGTTGGATCATCAAGACGGAATGACAGTTCGCGAATATCGAGTTCCAAATGGGTTCTAAATGCTTCGGTGCCCGGTTCCACGGATTGTCGAGCGTTCTCAAGACAGTGCAAGGCGAAGTCGGGCTGCTCTTCAACGCGAGCAATCGCTGCTCGCATCAAATACGCCCGTCGCGCTTCAAACCCCTTCAATGCAGAAGGTCGGCCAAGAATTTCATCCAGGCCGGATCGCACCTGATTCCTCAGGCCAAGTACCGAACATCGATTGGTGAATTCCTGCAGTTGTGAATCCGTCAGTTTCGTGACGTCAACTCGTTCGTACTGAATCGCTGGCACAGCCGCGATCGCAGCATTCTCCGGAATGTCCTTTCTCTGGCGAGCCGAAAGATTCAACCGCTGACGAAGTGCGGCAAGATCCGGAGCCTGATCGAAACGTGAGGCAATCGACTGCATCACCAGCAAGCTGGCCGCCAGTTTCTTCGTTAAGGATTCATCCGATGCCGCATCGAGAGCGCTCTTACCTGCGAGGGCGGGAAGTGTTAGTTGAAGCCAGCTTTCCAATGCCGCTGGTTCCAACTGGCGAACCATGTGCCGAAAACTCTTCTGAGCAAAGCCCACCGGGCAAACGAATCGTCGGTCGAATGGTCGAGCCTGAGGACGCTCGAACTCAACAACCTTGCGTTGCTCCTGATCTGCATTCGTCAGAATCAAATCACCGGCAATCGATCGAAGTTTGACAATCGCCGTATCGATACAACCTTCGGTCGCCGTAATGAGCAAAAACGGCTCAGTGATTTCCTGAGTCGCGGCGACTTCAGAATCCAGAATGTCATAGAGATCCAGGTCGGCGATCGATTCAGGAAGCTGTGACGATTCGCGAAGTTCGTCGGCACCGATCGCTGACGACAGAATAATCATCTCAGCGGCATGAGCCGTTCCATCCGGATGATGGCAGTCGTGATGATCATGCGTGTCGTTTCGCTGAATCGTCGGCTCGCTTTCAAGCCGAGTCACCAATTCCGACATGGACTTCACGTGCAGACGAACTGAAAACGTGTTGTAGCGTTCTTCGGAAAGCTGCAGATCGATCTGCTGAGCCAGGGCTTCTGCTTCGACAGCCTGATCAAAATTGGGCAGCAAAGTTGCCGAGTGATGAAGCGAGGAAGCTGCTTCCGCAAGACGGCCATCCCACGCCTGACACAATCCCAGGTTGTACCAAATGGCACCTTCCGTTGGGTACGAGTCGGCCAGACGATTGTAGAGAATCGCCGCTGGTTCCCAGCATCCAAGGACGCCCAGCTTTCGAGCCCGCATATCCTGCTGAACAGCGTCGTCACTGCAAGTCACCGGAAGCAATTGATAGGCGCTGCGGAACAGATACGGCAGCGATGATTCAGACTCAAAGCTGACAAGCTGAAGCACAAGATTCTTTTGACGCTCACCAGTCGACATTCGCACCGCGAGTGCCAGATGCTCACGCGCCGACATCAGGCAACCGATACGAGCCATCTCAGCAGCAATCATGGATGCGAGGTACGCAATTCCCAGCGGATGGTGCTTTGCACAAAGCTGGAACGTGCGATGAAGAATTCGGCGGGAAGCGGCAAAGCCATCTTCCTTGAGACAAATCTCGGACATCGACAGCAGGATGGAAGGATGATCTGGATGCTTCTTGAGAAAATCGCCTGCAACCGCGCGGGCTTCAGCAACGGCGCCAGTCTGGTAAAGCGTGGATGTGAGTTCGCGAACGACGATGTCTTTGTCTGGATGCTTCTTCAGCAGGTCGGAAAAAATCCTGACGGCCGCTTCTGGCTGGTTGTCTCGCAGGCGAAACGCTCGCTGCAGATCGGGCAGAATTTCGCCGCAGCAGAACTTGAGTTTCTTACCACTGCCACATGGGCACATTGCGTACGGATCGTTGGCCATAACGGCGCCTTTTTAACTATTGTGCGAAGGAAATGGAGAGGCACACCGATTCCTCGAAAGCGTTTTGGGCTTTACGTCGATCGGTAACCTGTTGTGTTTGATTTCAGCGTCATCCGCAGCGCAAACGTCCCGCGCAGCGGAGTACGATTCGTCCCCTGACTTCAAAGGCCAAAAACGGGATCGGCAGGATGTTAACAAATTTCCCAGACTCTGGCAGTCTGAGTCGCCTCAATCAACTCCCAGTCGAAAGATCTGTGGATCTGCTGCTTTTTGGCAGGATAATCGCGCCGAATTTGATCTGAGTCCGGGATTCCGGTATGTATGTCGGACGTTTCCTGCCGTTGCGGCGGGAATGCGATTTGCATGCTCGCGGGCGTAACCGGGTGACAGTTCCGTCCGTTCTCCTTGAGGTTCCCATGACAGCTCAAACCGAAAAACAGCAGTATTCCTTTCAGGCGGAAATCAGCCAGCTCCTGCAGTTGCTGTCCCATTCGCTCTACCAAAACCGCGAGATCACGATCCGCGAACTGGTTTCCAACGCCTCCGACGCGCTCGACAAGTTTCGCTACGTCAGCCTGACGTCCGGCCAAAAGCAGTCGACTGACGAGCTGAAGATCACGATCACACCCAACAAAGAAGACGGAGTTCTGACGATTGCCGACAACGGAATCGGGATGACTCGAGACGAACTGGTGAACAATCTCGGGACGATCGCTCGCAGCGGTTCGCTCGAGTTCCTCAAGAACGCGAAGAAGACTGGCGATCAGAGCCCGGACCTTTCGCTGATCGGTCAGTTCGGCGTCGGCTTCTATTCAGCGTTCATGCTGGCCGATCGAGTCGAAGTGGTGACTCGCAGCTTTACCGAAGAAACCGGCTGGCGCTGGGAATCCACCGGCGATGGCAACTACACAATCGGGGAAGTCACCGAGCCCGTCGAACGCGGCACCAATATTCGTCTCCACCTGAAAGATGGGCTCGACGAATTCACCGAGCCCGTGCGACTGAAGTATATTCTTCGCAAGTATTCAACATTTGTTCCGCACTCGATCTATTTGGAAGCGGAGCATATCAACAACCAGCCGCCGATCTGGGTTGAGCCCAAGAGCACTGTGACCGAAGAACAGTACCTTGGCTTCTACGAGTACCTGACTCACTTCCCCGGTCAGAAGCCGTTGTGGCACTTGCATCTGTCAGCCGATTCGCCGTTTCAGTTCTACAGCATTCTGTACTGTCCAGATTCCAATCTGGAGCGAATGGGTTTCGGCCGCAGCGATCATGGCTTGCACCTGTGCGCGAAGCGAATTCTTGTTCAGAACGACAACCGCGATCTGCTGCCTGACTATTTGCGCTTCCTGCGAGGCATCGTGGATTCGGCCGATCTGCCGCTGAACGTGTCTCGCGAAGCTTTGCAGGACAACACCGTCTTCCGCAAGATGCAGAAGGTGATCACGAAGAAGGTGCTGGATCACCTGGATTCGTTCGCCGAAGAGAACAAGGAAGGCTACGTCAAGTTCTATCGCGAGTTCGGAATCGTCCTGCGTGAAGGCATTTCGTCGGATCATGAAAATCGTGATCGGATCGCTAAGCTGTTGCGATTCGGCTCGACGCATTCGCAGATGACGGAAGAGATGGTTTCTCTGGAAGACTATTGCAGCCGCATCGCCGAAGGTCAGGAACAACTCTACTACGCCTGCGGAACAGATGCCGCTGCCGTGATGCGAGATCCCAACCTGGAAGTCTTCCGATCACGAAATCTGGAAGTCCTGATCCTCACCGATCCGGCGGATGAATTCATCCTGTCGCAGTTGCGTGAGTTTCAGAAGAAGGACATCGTTTCGATCGATTCGTCCGAAATGGAGTTGCCTCCGAAGGCCGAAGATGCCGCGAAGACTGATGATGAAAACGCTGAAGCGGAAAAGAAAGAGTCCGCGAACGTGCCAGCTCATTTCGACGCTGTTCTTAGTCTGATCAAAGAGGCGCTCGGTGATCAGGTCCAGGATGTTCGTCGCTCAGAACGACTGACCGAAAGCGCTTGCTGCCTGGTAAATGCTCAGGGATCAATGAGCACGACGTTGCAGCGAGTTCTGCGAATGAACACGCCCGACTTCGAAATGCAGAAGATGATCCTCGAGATCAATCCGAACGCGACTCTGGTGAAGCGATTGGCTGAACTGGCCAGTAACGCCGACAACAGCCGCTTCATCCAGGACTGCGGTCGCCAAATGCACGCCAACGCAATGATCATGGCAGGGCTCGCTCCGAACGGCAACGAAATGGCGGCCCGCCTGCAGGACTTCATGTTGCAATTGGCAAGTCAAAAGTCGTCGATCGTGGTCTGAGCCCGTTCTTGAAGTCTTGAAGTACCGTACACCCGCCGCTCCGCCGGCGGGCTTTTATCGACTTTAACAACGCCGCGGGAATTCAATCGACGCAGCTCTGCGACGCCGCAGACCGAATCGTGGCAAGCAACAATCCACTCGGCAAACGTGCCGCCTCGGTCTGCAACATCGCCAGCCAGACGGTCGCTTCGATCAATGCCAATGGCAACCGAGTCAGCAGCGTCTATGACGCCCTTGGCCGACGAACCGTCGACGTCAACGCTCTCGGCAATCGTAAGACGACGGTGTACAATTCGCTCGGTCAAACGTCGGCTTTGGTCGACGCCCGAGGCAACCGGCACAGTATCACGTACGATTCGACAGGAGCCCAGACGCAGCTCATCGAACCGCTCAACCGCCGAACGACCAGTGCGTATGATTCCGCCGGACAGCAGTCGCTGAGAATTGACGCCCGAGGCAACCGCACGAGTTTTGCGTACAGCACGGTCGGTCAGTTGACCGGCAGAAGATACCCAAACGGAACCCGAGCGACATTCAGTTACGACACCATCGGCAATCGCACCTTGATGGCCGACAGCACCGGACGGTGTACTTCTACCTTCGATGCCGTGGGACAAACGACCTCTGCGAGCGCTCCCGGCAATCGACGATCGACTTTCACTTACGACGCAGTCGGGCTTCGGCGGTCGGCGGATGCAAACGGTGCTGGTCGAACAACCACAACCTACGATGCTGCCGGACGATTGGCGGCCAGCAGGACTCCGTTCGGAGAAAGAACGACATTCAGTAACGACGACATTGGACGGAAATCTGTTCAGCGAAATCCGAATGGATCGCGAGTATCGCTCAGCTATGATGCCGCCAGCCAGACAACGCAGGTGGTTCAACGCAGTTCGGCCGGAACGACCTTGCAGCAGCTTGACTACCGATACGACAATGCGGGAAATCGAAATGTGATGATTGAAGGCGGCGGTTCAGCACGCGTCACATGGTCCTACGACAAACAGAATCAGCTCACAGGCGAAAACCGCACAGGAACAAACGCCTACCGACAAACGTACACATACGATACCGGAGGCAACCGAACACTCAAGAACATTGGCGGTACTCGAACCACTTACAGCTACGACGCGGCCAATCAATTGAAGTACGGTCAGACAGCCACAGGACGAACAACCTACGTCTACGATCCCAATGGCAATCAGCAAATTGAGATTCCAGCAGTAGGCAACCGCACAACAACGACGTGGAACTACGAAAACCATCCGACTCAGTACCTGCTGCCATCAGGCGGTCGAGTGACAATGCAATACAATGGGGACAACCGACGAGTGAAGTTGGATGATTGAGACTTGCACATAGCCTTCGGGGTTGTGATGTTCTCAATCAGTGTTTCAAGCCCACAGATCGCGTAACGCTTCTTCAAGAGGGATGACCGTGGGAACGACAACATTTGTGTGGGACCCGGTCTTTGACTGTGTGACTCACGAGCTGGACGGAACAGGAGCTGTCCATGCCATCTACACGAACGAGCCACAGCCATACGGTGGAGTCCTCAGCCAGCGACGAGGCACCACCTCGCACTACCATCACCACGACGCCCTCGGCTCAACAAGATTCCTCACCGACAGCTCCGGCAACGTCACCGACACCTACCTCCACGACGCCTGGGGAAACCTCGTCGCATCGACCGGCACCACAACCAACCCTTTCAAATGGGTCGGCAAATACGGATACTACACCGACTTCGACGAGTCCTGTCGGCCTTAAAAGTTGATGCGTTTCAATCCTGGATTGATGGCAAGACCATGAAGGGCAGTCACAATCGTGCGAAGGGACTCGGTCCGATGCACATGGTCAGCGCGTGGTTGTCGGAGTTTGGACTGACGCTGGCGCAAGTGGCCACGGAAGAAAAATCCAATGAAATCACGGCAATTCCTGAGCTTCTGAAGCTGATCGACCTGAAGGGATCCATCATCACCATTGATGCGATGGGAACTCAAGTCGCGATCGCCGAAGAGATTGTTGACGGCGAAGGTGTGTCTAACGACAATTAGTTTTCCCGGTTGACGACGATTAGAAGTACCGGCTTGAGAGGCTGTAGCCTGAGCGTTTGGACACTGAATTTGGGCGTGGCGACAATTGGCGTTCCCGGGATGTGGGCAGAGTGTTGCCGTAAATATTCGCCGAAGGCGTGGGGAAAGCGGAATTGATCTGGCGTAGATTTTCCGGATGTTTTATTTCTGTTCAGAATGAGTGGCATTCATCTGGGATGGAATCCGGTTGATGAGCTGTTGGAATCGCTTCGGGTTCTGTTGGAGGAGTTGCGTCGGGAAGTTAGTGAGTTACGTGCTGAGAATGCGGAGTTGCGTCAGCAGGTAAGTTCACTGAAGTGCGACGTGGGTTACCTATGTGCTGGACGCGACTCGCAGCCACGATGTTCCGGAATCGCACTTTGGAAAAGCGGTCAAGGCCTGCTGGTGGTCGATCGCTACAGTGCGTACAAGGCCATGGCTCAGGTCAATCTGTCAGAGCGCTGGAGCGCTTGACATTGTTTGTCGACGATTCACGCATCCCGATGGATAACAATTACGGCGAACGATTGATTCGTGGTCCGGCCGTTGGCCGCAAGAATTATTACGGCAGCGGATCTGAGTGGTCCGGCCGCATGGCAATGATGCTGTTTTCCATCTTTGCGACTCTGGCACTCTGGCACTCTGGCAATCTGGCAATCTGGCAATCTGGAAGATCAGCCCGCGACACTGGCTGAGTGTGTACTGCGAAGCCTGTTCTCAAGCGGGCAGCAAAGCACCGGACGACGTGGCCGAATTCCTCCCGTGGAACCTGTCACCAACTCGCCTGTCCGAATTGCAGGCTGCGA
>JANMEV010000669.1:0-14349 GCA_031377305.1 Planctomycetota bacterium
AACGACTGCTGCGAAGCGACACCGAGCCGGCTGACCGTGAGCCAACGGCTCGGGAGATTGCCGCATTGACGCTCGCGGAAGCCGAGCGGGCAGGCAGGTTGCTCGCCCACTGGAAGACCGATTCACTCGATGGCCGACGAATTGACGTCTACGCGCCGGATTCAGAATTTCCGCCTACGGCTGTGGTCTTGTTTCTCCATGGTCACGGTCGAGTCATGCTCAACGAGAATCCCGTGTTTACTCGCCTGCTGCAGGACAACAATCTGGCGGCCGTGTGTCCCGACGGTGGAGGCAGTTGGTGGCTGGACGTTGTGTGCAACGATTTCGATCCCGAGCAGACCGCTCAGAGGTGGCTCATGGATTCCGTGGTTCCGTTTATCGAGTCGCGGTTTGCAATCGAGCCACCTCGGATCGCACTACTGGGAGTGAGCATGGGAGGCCAGGGAGCATTGCAATTGGCGTATCGATACTCCCTCAAATTTCCGATCGTCGCGGCGATCTCGCCAGCTGTAGACTTTCAGCAGTTGTATGGTTCTGGAATTCCGCTGGGCGCGATGTTCCCGGATGTTGAGTCGGCTCGCCAGGCGACGGTGGTATTGAATCTGCAACCGCTCGCGTGGCCTCGCTATCAGTTTTACTGCTGTGATCCCGCAGATACAGAATGGTTCGACGGAGCGGCTCGCCTGGGAATGAAGCTGTCGTCCTCAGGCATTCTGCATGAACGAGATCTCGAGACAACAGCCGGTGGCCACACGTGGAGCTACTTCGACCACATGGCACCGATTGTTTTCAAGCACATCACCGACGGTCTGCGGAAACTCGAGTAGCAGCAAGGGGCACTCGGGGGTTGTGCCGTCTAAAAAAGCTATCGGCCGCCCGCTGATGTGCTTTCCAGGACGACTTCAACAGCGTCGGCTGGATCACGCAGGAAGTCTCGCATGTTCTGTTCGCTGGTAAACAGCCATATGCGTTTGCGGTAAACGGCAGCGTACTGGAGATCTCCTTCGACCTTCTTCTCTTCATCCAGCAGTGTCATCGCACAGGCGCCGTCGAGCATTGGCCAGAATGTACCGGGCTGAGCCTGGAATTTGTCTTTGGCCTCCTCTGAGCTGAAGTACAGCAAATGACCGCGGTAGTTCATTTGATAATGTGCGTTTCCTGAAATGATCTCACGGCCTTCGACTGCACTCACGAGGCACGAGCCGTTGAACGACGGCTGTTGGTCGTCTTCTGATCCATCGCTCACTGGCTGGCTGTTGCTTGCAGGCCTGCTGTGTTCTGCTGGCTGATTGTTAGTTGCCGCGAAGAACTCATCGCCCTGCGCTTCAACTCGATCCTTTGATGCGGGAGCTGGCCGTTCAGGTTGCTGATTGGCGAGCCGCGGTGCTGGCTTGTTTGGCTGAGAAACCGGGCGAACGTTGCTCGGCCGCTTGGCCATGGGAGCTTCCTCCTGCGAAATGGCCTCAAACTTCAGCTCGTCACGCTGACGCGGAGGATTGTTGGCCACTGGTTGAGCCGGCGGCTTTCCCGACGCGACCATTGGAGTATTCGCTGGCTGCTGGCTTCGAGATGTCACTTGATTCAGTCTTCGAATCAGCACATCAGGCGTTTGAAATCCCGAAATGCGTTCAAGAATCTGCAAATCTGGAGAAACGACCAGGATTGCTGGCAGCCCCTTAATTGCAAGGTCAGTAACCAATGCTTTGTTCTGGTCAGCATCAACGCGTACGGCAACGAAGCTTCGGTTAACGGTCGACACCACCGCAGGATCGACGAATGTCGTCTTTTCCATTTTCTTGCAGTAACCACACCACGGAGCTGTAAACTCCATCAACACCGGTTTTCCACTGGCGGCAGCTTTCTTAAGCGATCCCTCAATGTCGGTCGACCATGGAATCTCGTCCGCCTGAGCCCGGCAATGCGAGCCAGTCGCGACAGCCAGAGTGAGCAGCGTCAGAACGATGCGAGAGATGGTAGCGAACATGGACGGAGTCCCGACTTCATGGACGGTTTTTGACTTAATGCCAAATCAATTATCGGAATGTCCGCGTAGGGTTCGTGCGGCTGTTGTCAGCAAAACCATGCCTGTTCGATAAAACCTGCATGTTCGATACGACTCTGATTGCAGCAAAGCCCGCCGACGGCTGACGGCAGGCGGCAGACTCTGCGGCAACTTCATCGATAGTCAGGATTCCGATAGTCCCTTTATCAGATTTATTCGTCTAAGGTCGCTGAATCACTGGCACGGCGAATCGCGTTCGACTGTCGCTCGGCCGGCGAATCCAACGCGACCTGCGTTGGCAAACGATTGGTCTTCATGCCATGAGGAATGCGTCGTGAGGTCGCGACGTCACCCTTGAGAGATCCGTTCTGCCACGGACCCATTCCGAGCACATACCAGTTGTTGTCGTCCGCCTGAGCCATCGTCATGCCGCCGTCGCCAAGCACCTTTCGAGTGGCTGCGTCATAGACAACGATCCCCAGTTTCGCATATCCATACTGAGTCTTGCGTTCGCTCAGGTGAATTTCCGGCGTCATCATCCCAGCGGGCAGTGGCATTTGCGGAACGCCGACGAACATGTCCGTTGAGTCTGTACCGACGCCACCACTTCGCAGTTCCATGATCACTTCCGCACCGTCAGCTGCAGGCAGAAGTTCGCCGCCAGCTCGCAGTACACGGTGTCGGACAGAGCCCATAACATAGCCCTTATCGACGCAATCCAGATACTTGTCTTCGATGAAGACCTTCTGGCCATACATCGGAGTGAAGTCGACCTTGTCGAGCGACTGATCCACGGCATTGGAAAGAAGCAACTGCTCTTTGGCCGTTCGAGCGGTGTTCGATGCGGTGGTTGAAGTGCAGCCCGTCACAAGAAGGGAAAAGAGGGCCAATTTGGCCCAATGGCGACCTGAAGACATATGCAATCCTTTGCAACTATCCGATTCGTCAACTCAAAATGCCATGCTGGCAACAAGGAGACGGGGGTTCCTTTCGCGTCGGCAATGGTAAGGGGTGAGTGTAGAATTGCTGCTTAAGATCGCTCAATGCTGAAAGTGCATTCTGCAGAGTTCCGCATGAGTTTTCACGAGCAAAACGTGCTAAACCGTTTTTGGTCGGCAGAATCCGCCGAAGCCATGCGGCGTAATGGTTTCCTGTGTCGAAGTGCACTGCCGCCAGTTCGGAAATTGCTCCAAACTCAAGCAAAGGCAATCGCAGGCTGCTCCTCCATCGGATTCCAAATCCAGTCGCCCAGGGTCGGCTGCTGGATTCGAATTGAGAGCGTTCACACGTGGGAACGAAACTGAATGCAGGCCGCCATCCGTTGATAAAGTGCCTGTGGCTGCGTACGCTGTCCAGCCGGTTTCTGTTTTCCCCGACGTTAAGGCTCCGTTGTATGAAGTTTTTTCCAAAACCATCGTTGCTGGCCTCGGTCACGTTGATAAGTGTGATTGTTTCCGGATGCCAGGACTCAACAGCCCCGGGAACTCCGGAAAAGGCGACCCGTACGGCCATTGTCGCGATGGATGATGCGAAGGCTGTCGCAATGCTTGAAGCGGCCGGTTGCAAGTTGAAGAAGAATGCTGACGGGATCGTCACCGAGATTGCGATCTCAGCGGACACTGATTTTTCCGAGACCATGAAGTCACTCGCCGGAATCCCCAATGTCACTGTCGCTCGATTCGGCGGTCCAGGAATGAACGACACGGGGATGCAATCGCTTGCCAGTCTGAAGTTGCTCAAGCGACTCGACCTCACCGATTGCTCGTTGATCGGCGATGGGACGTTAAAGGTCATCGGAGGAATCTCCGAGATTGAAGCACTGGTTCTTCGACGCGCGGGTTTCACGGATGATGGACTTGCGGCAGTGAAGGGACTATCGAAGCTGCGTTTGATCGACCTTCGCAACGGAAATGTTACTGACGCGGGCGTGGCCCATTTAGCTGGCTTGAAATCGCTGGTCGACGTGCAGCTCGAAAAAACAAAGATCACCAATGCGGCCCTGGAGCATCTCAAAGGATTGCCACTCAAGACGCTCAACCTGAACTACGACACCGCCATCACCGATGCTGCCATGAAAGCGATCGGTCAGATTGTTACATTGGAAAATCTCCAGATGGACAATACAAAGATCACAGACGCCGGGCTGGCCGAGATGACAAAGCTGGAGAACCTGAAGCGGTTTTCCTGTCGACAGGTCGACATTTCGGGTGCTGGAATCAAAAATCTGGCAGATCTGAAAGAGCTTGCCCGGCTTGAGCTTCGCGAGACATCTGTGGATGACGAAGGCCTTGAAATCATCAGCAACCTTCAAAAGATTAAGTACCTTGATCTGGGCGAATGTCGGCTTGTGACCGGCGAAGGCATTTCCAAACTCAGCAAGCTCACCGGCCTGACATACCTTGAGCTGCGTGAAATCAAAAAGGTCAAAGACGCCAGCTTTGCTTCACTCGAAACGCTGACGAACCTGACTGAACTTAATGTGGAAGCGACTCGCATTACCGATGAATCTGTTTCGACATTGCTTAAGTTCAGCAACCTGGAAAAGCTGAGTGTCGCTGGATCGCAGATGGGCGACGAAGGAATCGTCAAGCTGTCTCAATTGCCGAAGCTGAAGTCGCTGAACGTAGTGGCCTGTCGGCTACAGCCCGAAACAATTGCCGCGTTGAAGGCAGCAAAGCCTGACCTGGAAATCATTGAATAATCGATCGCTGACACGCGTCGCCGCCCGACGCCATCCGTTCAATGCGGATGAGGGGGGCTGGTTCCGGCGAGACATTTCAAGAACTCTACGAACTGGACATGTAAATTTCATGGTTTCGAACACCTCCAAACGAACTCGCAGCGAAGTTCTGTTTCGCCATGCATCGAAGTTGATTCCAGGCGGAGTCAACAGCCCGGCTCGTGCGTTTGGCGCCGTTGGAGGAACGCCGCCGTTCATGAAGCGTGGCGACGGAGCGTACCTGTTCGATGTCGACGACAATCAATATATCGACTACATCGGATCGTGGGGGCCGCATCTGTTTGGTCACCGACATCCGTCGATCATCAAGGCGATCGAAAAGTCACTGCTGATTGGAACCAGCTTCGGAGCTCCCACGGAAGCCGAAGCTGAGCTCGCTCAGCTTGTGATTGAGACGGTCCCGTCCATCGAAATGGTGCGAATGGTCAACTCGGGCACCGAAGCCACCATGTCGGCCATCCGAGTCGCGCGAGGTTTCACGGGACGGAGCGGCATCGTCAAATTCGCGGGTTGCTACCACGGCCATGTTGACAGCCTTCTCGTTTCCGCTGGCAGCGCGGCGCTGACATTGGGATGTCCTTCCAGTCCCGGCGTTCCCGCCGGATGCACGGCCGATACTCTGGTGTTGCCGTATAACGACTGCGATAGTCTGACAGCGGCATTCCAAAAAAATGGTGACCAACTGGCTGCCGTGATTCTGGAACCTGTCGTCGGCAACATGGGATGTGTGACTCCGTCGCCCGAGTTTCTGAACGCTCTTCGAACACTTTGCGACAAACACGGCGTTGTGTTGATCTTCGACGAAGTCATGACGGGGTTTCGAGTCGCTGCGGGTGGGGCTCAGCAACTGTTCGGGATCACTCCAGACATGACCACGCTCGGCAAAATCATCGGGGCCGGAATGCCGGTCGGAGCCTACGGCGGGCGAGCCGACATCATGAACAGTGTGTCGCCGGTCGGAAAGGTGTATCAGGCAGGAACACTGTCTGGAAATCCTGTGGCAATGGCGGCTGGAATTGCGATGCTGAATCTCATTCGCACTGAGAATCCGTATCCTCGGCTTGAGCAGCTCGGCCAGAAACTGGCAGCCGGATTTCAAGCGGCTGCGAACTCTGCGAATGTCCCGGTGCAGATCAATCGAGTCGGCAGCATGCTCACCGTGTTTCTGACTTCAACACCGGTCATCGATCTTGCAACGGCAACGACATCTGACACTGCGGGTTTTGCAAAATGGTTTCACGGTCTGCTGAACCGCGGCGTCTATTTGCCATGTAGTCAGTACGAAGCCATGTTTATCTCCGCTGTTCACACCGACGATGATATCGATCAAACCGTCGTTGCGGCGAATGCGGCCTTTGGTGATCTGAAGGGCTGAGCCGGTTCTGCGGGCTTTCAACGGCAAAAGATGATGCGTAATTCCCCGACGCGGGTGTTGCCAATTCGCAACGTCTTTGCACAGTCGCGAACATCCCAGCCCGCCGTCGTGGGCACGCGGCAATTCATTGGGATTCTGTGTCCCGAGACTGTGGAGTGCTCTAACATTGCTGTGAATTCTAATCGCCGTCGCTTTTTGACTGCGTCACGACTTCACATCAAAGCCTGCTCGGAAATGTCGCTCGATGAATTCCTCCACCGTTCTTGAAAAGACACCCGACTCACGCCAGTCGTCCGTTGTGCAGCGGGAAAACGCCCCTTCGTTCGGAGCGTTGCTGGCACAACATACGATGGAATTGCCGGGCACTGAATGGCTTACCCGTTTACCGCTGAATGCTCCGCGAGAGAACGTGCGGTGTTTGCCTTTATCGTTGCGAATCGTCAAGCGACTGTTCGACATTGTGTTTGCGTCGTTGCTCATTGTTGCAACTTTGCCACTGATGCTTTTCGCCGCCATCGGTGTCAAACTCACATCGCCCGGGCCGCTGATCTATTCGCAAACACGAGTTGGGCTGAATCTGCGGAAGAAGAAAAAGAAGGATCGCCGCGCTGGAACTGTCGGACTTTCTGCTGATGCTGCTGAGCGACGACGTCGAGGCCGCGACCGACGCGAACTGAGCAACTTTGGAAATCCGTTCACGATCTTCAAGTTTCGGACCATGCGGAATGATGCTGAGCGCAACGGAGCCCAGTTTGCACAACAGGGCGATGCTCGAATCACTCCGATCGGCCGTTTGCTCCGCCGAACTCGCATCGACGAGCTGCCTCAGTTATGGAACGTACTTCGAGGCGACATGTCACTGATCGGCCCTCGCCCCGAACGGCCCGAGTTCATGATGAAGCTGCAGGAACACATCCCGAACTTCATGGACCGACTGGGATTGCAGCCCGGCTTGACCGGCATTGCTCAGGTTGTGAATGGCTACGACAATGAGCTGGAAGGCTTCCGCCGTAAGGTTTCCTACGATCTTCTATACCTTCAGAACTGCTGCGTCTGGAACGATATCAAGATTCTGTTCCGCACTGTCCGCGTCGTCATCACCGGCGAAGGTGCTCTGTAGGTTTTGACAAACACAATTGCGGCCATACGATGCCCAATTCCTGATGTGACGCCAAGAGGGCCGGGCTGGACTTTTCGCCGACCACCCGGAACCGCTGCCGCTGCCCTCGCACACGGGACGGCAATTTGAACGCTCGTCGAACGAATCCCTGAGTTGGAGATTCTCTCCGAACGCACTCTCCACACCCTTCTCACAGGCGGCCTCAACCCGTCGCAGGACGGCCAAGACTGGCTGTCCATTGCCTATACGCAAGAATGGATGCGATCCTCATTCTGGACCCGGTTCAGGATCTGTTTCGCAGGAGGCTCGAGAAGAAAACAACGAGGCGAATTGTACAGCCGTCGCCGAACAGATATTTTCACGCTCGCTCATTGTGTCTCATCGCCTGAATGATGTTCGTCGGTTGTCGCGGTTTTGCGTGCGGCTATGTTTTGGGTCACGGGCGAGCGTTTTTCTGAAAAATCAGTTTGTGACACCACTCTTCAAAAAACTCAATTTTGGCAAGCACAACAGCATGCTGGTGCTGAATTCGCCAGCTTCGTTTGGGTCTGAACTGAGCCAACTCGACGGCGTAACAGTGCAGCGGGACGCGACTCCAAAGTTCAAAACATCGTTCGCGATCGGCTTTGCGATCACAGAGGCAGAGCGTGACGCTATTTCATCGACATTCGCCCGGGTTGCCGATGGCGACGCCGTGATCTGGATTGCGTATCCGAAAGGAACTTCCAAAACCTTCAAATGCGAATTCAATCGCGACTGCGGCTGGACGGTGCTCGGCAAAGCAGGTTTCGAGACAGTACGACAAGTGGCCATCGACGAAGATTGGTCGGCGTTGCGATTTCGAAAAGTTGAGTATGTGAAGTCGCTCAATCGGAGCAATAGCGATGACGGCACATCGAAGGTCCAACGTCGAACGATGCGGTAGAATGGACTGAGCGACTGGACATACTATTGTCGTCGTCGTTATACGCTGGCCAATGCTTTCCGTCGTCTAGCCTTGGAGGGAACTCAGTGACATTCGTTGAACTCAAACCGATGCTGCGAACGTGGAACATTCGTGAAACGATTCTATTCTACACGGACGTTCTGGGATTCACCTGCCAAGAGTATATTGAAAATTGTGGTTGGGCTCACTTGCATCGCGATGGCATCGCTTTGATGCTTTCCCGACCCAACGAGCATGAAGGAGACACGGCACCTTGCTTCACCGGATCCATCTACATCACCTGCGATGACGCTGACGCCCTTTGGGTCGCCGTCAGAGATCGCGTGAAAGTTTGCTGTCTGATCGAAGATTTCGACCACGGAATGCGTGAGTTTGGCATCTACGACAACAAAGGCTACTTGTTGCAGGTCGGAATGCCGTGTACACCAGTCGGCCTGTTCGAGATTGGTGACGATCGAGGCCGTGAAGCCATCCAGACGGGCGAATGCATCGCGAAGTGTCGCCTGCTCACGAGACTCGCTTTAAAGATTCAAGTTGTTGCTTCAACTGCGTCACGCGATCACGAGCACGCTTCAAACGCGGATCGAATTCGCTTCGCTCTAGCAAGCCATCGCTGAAAGCATCAATCACTCGTGTCACGCTGCGTTGCACCGTGGCAAGCTGTTTTCTGAGTGACGTTTGTGATGCTGAATCCGTCGGTCCTGCGAAACGCCGCTCATACTCTTTGCGCAACAGCTTTGGATTACTGAGCAGTTCGCAAGCATCCTGCCACAAGCCTCTTCAAGCTTGTCCATGCGCACCTGTTTGTTCTGACAGATACGTTTGCCACCGAAACGATAGGCGTTGGTTCCACTACGTCGATAGTAGGCGTAGGGCACTTTGCCTTCCTTGCCGCTTCGACTGACCGGTTTGCCATAGAGTCCATAACCACAACACGTGCCTTCCAACAGACGTTGCAGCAGGTACTTAGCCCCACGTCGCGACTCGCGACAGCGTTGTCGGGTCTCGGTCAGTTGCCTTGGCACCGCGGCGAACAGATCCTCTGAAACGAAAGTCGGCACAGCGATCGCAAGTTATTCACTGGCATCAGTGTCGTAGGTCGAACCAGTGCGACATATCGTTTTGCAATGGCCTCGCTGCGTGCGAAGTTTTTTATCGACGTTGGTCGGTCCGCGTCTTGCCGAACGCCGCAGAGCCTATTGATGCTGGTTTTCAGCTTTCCCCACACGGACGTGCAATCCACCCAATCTTTGCCGGTTGCTGTCTTCATACCTTCCCACCGCAATCGACGCGTGACTTCCCTGATTGGAAGTCGATCGCGACCGACCCACTCGAAGACCGCCCGAATAATCGCCGCCTGCTCGCCGTTGATCTCATGCGCCGCTTGTCCATCGTCTTCACGCCGCGTGATGTAACGATATCCAACAGGCGCAGCCGACAACACGTTCACGCTGCCGCGTGACGCCGCGTGACGCCGCGTGACGATTGCCGTGACGATTGCCGCGACGACGACTAGTCGCGGACCGACGCCCTTTTCTGTTAGCCGCGATCACTCCCAGTCAACTGACTGAGGTTTTGGGACACCGACGAAGACGATGCGGCGACCCGTGGTGTCCCAGACAGCACCGTCTTTGGCCGGGTCAGCGGAGTGACCTGGCATCGGCGCGATCTTGCCTGTTTCGATGTCGTATTCATGCAGCAGGCCAGCTCGAGACATAAGAATATGGTGTCCATCGGGATTCCAGCTGAAGTTTGCCGACATTCCGTCTGCCGCAAGGATTTTGAACTCCGCTTCCGATCCATCGACCGACACGAGGGCAACTCCTGGTCCGGCGGCACGATTTCCGTAAAACACAATTCGTCTCCCGTCCGGCGACCAGGCCATGTTCCACATGATCTGCTGGAAAACGTTGGCGTGCTTTCCCGTCAGCAGTAATCGCGTTTCTTTCGTGTTCACGTCAATCAGCGTCAGGTTGCCCCCGAAACCGCCGTCCGGAGTACGGTTCTGCGAGCCAAACACAATCCATCGGCCATCCGGTGACCACTGGCATCCCCAGCCGTCCGTTGACAGCACCTGACGGTCGGATCCGTCCGCATTCATCAGGGTTGTACCATGGCCTGACCAGGTGAACGCGATGCGTAGTCCATCGAGAGAAAATGTTGGAATGATTCCGGGTCCCAGGTCCTTTAGGTCACTGCCATCATTGTTCATGATAAAGATGCGGGACGAGTTTGCACTTCCCGTCCATGCGTCAAAGGCAATTCGCTGGCCATCCGGCGACCATTCCGGCGACCCGTGCCATACAAACTCCGGCGACGGCTGTGTCAACTGTTTCAGGTTCGTTCCATCAGCATCGATCACAAAGACAACCGGTTTCGGCTGCTCGGAAGGTCCAGGCAAACGCATCAGTCGCTCAGCTGCCACGTCCAGCTTTTTCCAAGTGACCTGCGCCCGGCCCCGATTGTGCGCGATCGTGCGGATATCGAGCGTCGCTGGCGTGATATGACACTTGTCCCACGTGTGCTCTGCAATCACTCGAAAGGCAGTGGAATCATGATCCGCAAACAGCGTGGTGACGGTGTCGCCCTGGCGGACAATTCGAAATGTGCCTTCAAGGGCTTCCGATGTCAGTTCATGACCCTCCGATCGACCTTGCCCATCAGGCGCGGGAGTCACATAGGTGGCATGCACACGCTCAATCAGCGGCTCTCCGTGTCGGCGAATCAGTTCCAGATGTTTGTCGCCGATGAACAGGCCGAGCCCGGCGGCAGAATACAGGTCTGGCATCTGCAGATCATCAAAACCCAGCGTGACATCAAAGTCGCCGTGCATTTCGACGACAGGCTGGATCACAGAATAGGCCCAGGTGTCATCATGAGAAACTTCCGTGTGGATGACTCCGTTTGGTGTGGCATCCGGCTCTGGCTTTCCGGACGGCCGCCGAAAGTATCGATCGGGTAGTCCGTCCTTTGCAAAATCATGATTGAATCGCGACGTCAGTTGTGGAAGTCGGGCATCAATCGCGGCGATCAGGGGATGAGCGTATGCCTGTTCTGACACAGGCGGGACAGTCTTGGGCCAGTCGCCCTGCAGCACGACATTGCGAACGCGGATTGCCGAATCTGCATATCGAAACAATCCAAACGTGCGACGATTCACGGCTTCCAGACGTTGCTCGCAGATCCGAGTGCCGTTGAGCTCGAGAGAGACCGTGTCTCCTTTGACCGAGAGCCTGATCTGGTTCCAGTCTCCTGATCGGAGCGGAATTTCTTGGCCATCCGGAAGAACGGGTGTGACTTCAATCGTGTTGTCGGGGCTGAGGTTCGTCACGTCGTAGCGACCGTCTGTCAACTGGTGCAATGAAACTCCTGCAGGCTGAATCAGGAATGCCAGTCGGTCAAGTGCCGGATGAGCGGCTGCTGTTTTCGAATCATAGAAGAACTCGTAACTGACCGAGCCACCTTCCAGCAGTGGACGCTGGTAACCAAGAAGGCTCTCCGCTGACGTACCCCGGAGCGAATCGTTCGATGTTGCCACGATCTGTCCAGTGCTGTCCTGATCTGCGACCCAGCGCCAAACACCATCGTCGCCGCCGATCAGCTCTTCGTGGTATGACACCCAGCCTCGAAGGTCAGCCAGTGTGGAGAGAGTAACCATATCGGGGACTTCCGGATGTCCCGTGATTCGAATGTCACGAACTCGCCCGGAAGCGAGCGCTCCGCTGTGAAACCCAATCCAGGGATCATGGTGTTGCGACAGAGGTTCAGAATGCACTGTTCGACCGTCGATGGATACTGTGAGCAAACCGTTGCGAACTTTGGCTCGATACCGAATCCACGGATTCGCAGTCCCCCAGTGCGGCTGGATCGCAGTCACAGTTGTTCCGTTGCCGAATGTTCCCAGGATGATTCCCTGCCCGGCTGCCGACATCCCCACGACACGACCAGCGACGGCAAGCTGAGTCACGGCAGGCAGGTACAAATCTGCCTCAACTTCGTAATTGCCTCGAAGCGGGCTGCGATACATCAGGAAATCCATGTCATGTCCGCTGATGTGCTGCAGCTCGCGGCCATGGGATGCCCAAAACGCCTCCGGAAATCCTGTCCCGCGAGTCTTCGCCACACGCCGACCAGCGGGCTGCCACACGGCTTCGGGGCGTCCATCGGACACCCCGTCTTTCCTGCTCTGAGAATTGATACCTGCCGCACGAGCTGAGGTCTGATGTTCCAGAGCGATCAGATGGGCTTGCCAGAGATCTCTGCCGGGCGCACCGCCAGCCTGCGCCGCGTGTACGGAGATCGACGTCAGCAGATCCGCCACCAGCCTGTCCGCGTGATGATGATTCACGGTGCGATAGAGAGCGAGCATCTCTGGCCACATGGTGCTATTGGCAGCCAGGGTGGATTTTGTCGACGCCCGATACAAGTCATCCGCAGCGCGTTCTGCAGACTGTTGATCGCCTTGCTCAAGGCTGACCAGCAATCGCAGCGACGCAATGGCTTTGTTCTTGTGTTCATCTGCGGTCTGCGGTAGCGAGTCGATTCGATCGCGCACTTCCTGAAGCCGTCCCGTTTCTTTTGCAGCGAACAGCAGATCGTAAACCGGGGACACGATTCGTGAGTGTTCTGTGACCTCGGTTTGCGGCGAAGCGGAGTCCACCAGTGCGATGTCAGTCGAAGCAAATTCGCCCCGTAGCGAAATCACGCCGTCGTTCGACACAGGAAAGATGACACTCATTAGAAACTCAAACCGCAGCGCCACGGGCATTGCAGCCGCTCGCAGCCGAATCGCCCGCACGTTGCTGGCAGGAACTGACTCGCCGAAAATCTCACGCAACGCAGTCGCTGTTCCGACAGCGTCTTCCGCATTCACCGCACTGACGCTGAATTCGGAAACAAAAGCCAGAAAAAACAGCCACTTGACTGACCCAGCAAAGCTATTCCAGGAAAGTGAACGCCGCACTGTTGCGAAGATTCTGGGTTGTCTCATTCCTGTGGCCATTCTGTCGCCGCGAGCGGAGTGGTTGCTGTGAAGGCAATCGTCTTGCCATCCGGCGACCAGTCGATTCCTGTGATGTTCCAGTTTCGAAACTGTTCAAGAAACGGAAACGTGGACTGGTTGTTGCTTCGATCAACAAACATGACGCTGGCCCGGGTGCGCTCCGGAGTAAAAGCAGGAAGAGCCACGATCTCCGCGTCCGGGCTGAACGAGATATCTTCGGGAAAATAGAGTGGACTTGAGAACACGGTCTGCAGAGAATTCGGATTATCGATGTCCAGGACCTGCACGGCAGAGTCTCCAGTTTTTAGCGTGGCCTTAAAGGCGATCGAGCGACTGTTTCCTGACCAGCCGAAATTCCAGAAGATCGAAGCAATCGATGTCGCCTGGGCCTCTGTCAGCAATGGTTTGCGTTTTCCTGAGGCGACATCGAGCAACGTGATGTTGTTTCCGCCTGCGAAAGCAATGGTCCGGCCATCCGGCGACCACTGAACGCCCCAGCCGCCTTGTTCGATTCTATTGCGGTTCGTCCCCTCAGCCTTCATTTTCATGACACCGACGGCTGGCTGGCTGAAGACGATTTCTGAAGCATCTCCGGAAAGACTGGGCATGCAGCCGTCGCCAAGATCCCTGATGTTTGAGCCGTCGGCATTCATCAGCAGAATCCGCGAAGTCTCAACTCCGCCTTTCGACATGTCGCCAATCAATTGCCTGCCATCGGCCGACCATTCGAACGATCCCAGTTGAACATACCCTGGTCGAGGTTTGGCCAGCATGCGAACATCAGTGCCGTCCGCATTCATCACATAAAGGTTGGTCTGCTGCTTTACATTCGCATCCGGTTTCAGCGTCAAACGCTCGGCCAGGACAATGATTGATTTCCACACAACGTTTGTCTCGCCCTTGCCATTGCACATCGTGTGAAAATGCAGGCCATCTGCAACTGATGAACTGTCCGAAATCTCCTCGGTTTCCAGGACTCGAAACACGGACGAGTCGTTTTCGGCGAACAGGTAATACAGCGTCTTCCCGCGTCGTGCCATTCGCATGCGACCAGCAGCGGCTTCCGTCTTTCTTGGTGGGCGTGCGGAAAACGAACGACCGCCATCCTGATGAATCTCGGACAGCGACGAGTGCAGTTCCTGCCGCTGAAATTCGTCGCGAATC
>JANMEV010000281.1:0-3620 GCA_031377305.1 Planctomycetota bacterium
GCAGGCCGTTGCTTCATCTGAACGCGAAGAGCATCGATATCGGATTATGACGTCAGATGGCCAGGTTCGATGGCTGCGGTCTCTCATCGGGGCCAATCGTGATCCCAATGGGACTTTGACATCTATCGACGGAGTTATTCAGGACGTGACGGATCTTGTTTCAACGGAAGAGCAACTCCGCCATTCCATGAAGATGGAGGTCGCTGGACGTCTCGCGGGTGGCATTGCCCACGATTTAAATAATACGTTGACGATCATCCAGCTCAACTGCTTTCTGCTCGATACGGAATTGCGTGCACTGGCTGCCAGCCGAAATGTTTTGAACCACGTTGTGGCCATTGAAAACGCATCTGAAAAATCGGCGATGTTGACTCGTCAACTTCTGACGTTCAGCAGGAAACAGATAGTTCGTCCGGTGGAGCTGAATATCAATACAACTCTGCAGGCCTTCAGCCCTTTGCTTAAGCAATTGTTGGGTGACACTATCGATCTGGAAATCCAACTGGCCGAGCGAATCGCTGATATCAGACTTGATCCGGGACAGTTGGAGCAGATCGTTATGAATCTGGTTCTCAACGCTCGTGATGCCATCACCGACAAGGGGGAAATTCAAGTCCAGACCCAAACTGTTTTCATCGAGCGCATGACGGATCTTGCGAAGTGGGCTCTACCCCCACGAAAGGGCGAATACATTTCCATACGCGTCTCTGACAACGGTTCTGGGATTGGAGCGGAGAGTCTGCACACGATTTTTGAGCCGTTCTTTTCCACAAAAGGCCCAGACAAGGGAACTGGACTGGGGTTGGCGGTTGTTCATGGGATTGTTCGTCAAAACAACGGCGGTTTGCTTGTGGAAAGTGTGGAGAATTCCGGAACGACATTTCAAGTCCTGATCCCCGTGGCCCGCCATACCGATTCACAGGCGTTAGGTGCAGAGCGTCGAATCGGCGATAAACTGCGGGGCCAGCCTGCCCTGCTGGAGTCCGAGCATGGTGAGTCGATTCTTCTCGTGGACGACGAGCTAGCGGTTGGACGGTATACGGAGAATGTCCTCAGACGCCTCGGATATTCCGTCACAACGACGAACTCACCTCAGGCAGCCCTGCAGTTGGTCAAGGACGGAGGATGCGACTTCCAATTGCTTGTCACCGATTATTCCATGCCATATCTGTCGGGCACCGAGCTTGCGAAGAAGATTCGCGAGTACTTGCCGACAATACCGGTCATTCTGATGAGCGGCTTCCTGAACGAAGAGGCCTTCCAGAATTTACCGGTCGAATTGAACCCCATCTATATCCAAAAGCCGTTCAGCATTCAAAATCTTTCTGCCGCAGTTCGCAAGTCGCTGATTGACAACGAAGCTGTTCCGCGGGCGGCCGGCTAACAGTCCACGTTCCAAATGTAGCCGTCTCGCTCCGTCGAGACGAGCCTTGAGGTGGCGCTGTGGAACTTCTCCGTCAACCTCCACCGGTACGACAAACGCAACGGGCGGCTGTCAGAAGTGATTTCCGCTGCTGCAGGCTCATCTTGCGGAGCGAAACGGCAACATTGGTCACGTCTCCGACGTTGAAGAGCCTACCGAGTAGAATCTTCCGGTTCGCCAACCCGGTCATGTCGAGCATTCTCTGCAGCTTGCAATGCCAGTGCCACCCCGCCGTCGATCACCGACGCAAAAAGAGTGCTCGCAGACTGATCGGACGCGGCTGCCACAAATAGACCTCGCGGAGAAGGGGTCTCTGAGGTGACGAATCGAGCACGAGGAGATCAACCTCTTCGCCTGAGACCACTTTGAAAAAGTGTGGCGAGAGGGGCAGTCCGATCGTCACCTGCCATTCACCGCCGCCAGCGGTATAGCGAACCTCGGCGTAGTAGTTCTGCACAATGTGTGGACCGCGCCAACGACGTTCATCGAGGTCGAGACTGGCGTTGGCGTCGTACTTCCTGCCTTCGATCTTCATGATGCGACCTCTGATCAAGGTGCCTTTGGACAGTACCTTCTTTACCCACAAGTAGCGACGAATGACGGCGACCAGTGCCAACCCAGCGATCCCAAATGCAACGGTGCTCCCCCACTCACCAACGAACGCTTCTGGCGGGGACACGAAGATCGTTGGATCTGTCGGAGTCGGTGGCTTGAGCCAATGGATCATGAGAGCGACGATGAGGGCGATCACCGTGGCGTTGCAGCCGAGCTGAAACAAGAAGTCGCACGTGTAGAGAGCCTGGAAACACGGCATCGCAGTAGGCGACTTCGTCGGCGTGTTGAGTGAGTCGTGGGTTGTCATAGTCGTGTTGGGGATTGTAGTGGTTGAGTGGGGAATTATCGGGGAATCGCACGCCTGTGTGCCACTGGCATAGTCTGTGACACACCATTCAAGCTATTCGCCAATGCCATTCCGCCCAGACGTTGCTGTACGCACTGCGGTCCTTCAAGCTGTGGAAACGCTAAACTCACTTCGGCGGGTTCGCGGGGTCGCGTAACGCACTGCCGACGGCGATTGCACCAATGAGGGAAATAAGAGTGGCCAAACCTTGAGGATACTCACGTTTGCCAGAACCGTCGGAAGCCACTTTGACGATTGCTCCGCCCACCAGAATGCCAATCGCACCACCTATCAGGAATCCACCGAACAACAAACGCATCTTCATATATCCCTCGATTTCGGTTCGGGTTCGTGCCAACAACACTCCAACGCCTGCATCCTAGCTTAACTTAACGACTACGTCACATACCTGCCATCTTTCGTCTGTCTTGTCTTGTCTGGCCGACGGCGATGAGGGTGTCGAGGAGTTCTTCGATGGCCGGGGCCTTCACAGTCTTGAAGCGGCTGGCGATGAAGTCGGGGGCGGCGGGGCCTTTGTGGGATAGAAGAGCCTGAAGGTCAGAGGCGATTCGTTCGGCGAGCTTCTTTAGCGAGTCCGGTGTACCACTTGCTATGCCAGTGTTTTCCTAATCGCGGCGGAGTTTCTCTTGCCAACCTTGAGCGTGCCTGCTTCGACCTCGTGACGGTACTGTTAGGAAATGCAAAACAACTCAGCGGAATCCGATCACAAACACGAAACACTTGTATGACCTGTGGCACATCAATCAAGCGACAAGCAGGCGGCCGTGGCACCCTACCATTTGGCATTACAAGTCCTTCGCTGAGTTTGGATCCGACGGTACAAGCAATTCGAGGAATTCAGATTTACCGATGCCTCCTGCTCGCCATCGCAGAACATTTCCTTGAGGATCGGTGACGATAGTGACTGGAGAACCGCCGACGTTGTAGCGAGTCAACACTCCAACGTTGTCAGGATTATCCACGTCAATTTCAACGGGAATGAACTGCGCATTGACCGAGGCCGTCACCTGTTGATCAGCCCACACCTGGCGTTTCATGATCCGGCAGGGAACACACCACTTGCCAGTAAAGTAGAGGATGATTGGTTTGCCCGAGTCGGCTGCTTGTTGCTGAGCCGAAGTGTAGTTATCAGACCACGTGATGCTGTTGGTGGGGACGTAGAAGCTGTACCAGGCGTACCAAAGTGAGGCAACGAGAAATGTCAGCCAGAAGCATCGCCAGAAATGGAATATCTTCTTTTCGTCCGGCGGTGATTCTGAAGTGCTGGAGGGTGGT
>JANMEV010000295.1:0-7256 GCA_031377305.1 Planctomycetota bacterium
GCCCAGCACTTCGTCGATACCGGAGTTCCACTTCACCTGGATTTTGTGATTCGCGAGTGCTCGTTCGGCCATGATGCGACTGGCTCGGAAGGAATCACGACGGTGGACGATGTAAACCACTGATGCAAACTTCGTGAGAAACGTCGCTTCTTCCATCGCGCTGTCACCACCACCGACAACGACGACTGGCTTGTTGCGAAATCGAGGTAGTGCGCCGTCACAGACGGCACACGCGGAGACACCCATGTTCTTGAATTTATCTTCCGAGGGCAGCCCCAGATAATTGGCTCTCGCGCCAGTGGCGAGGATGATCGCGTGAGACGTGAAAGTCTCACCACTCAGTGTTGTCAGCTTGAACGGCCGCTGCGACATGTCGATGTCGACAATGTCGTCGGTGACGATGCGAGTCCCAAAGTTGGACGCTTGCTGACGCATAAGTTCCATCAGTTCCGGACCGCTGACACCGTGCTTGCCATGCGGAGCCATGTAGCGACGTTTGTCGTCCTGAATTGATGTGTCCAGGTAGGTCGTCATGTCGCCCGCCGGAAACCCGGGGAAGTTCTCGACTTCGGTCGTCAGCGACAACTGGCCCAGAGGCAACGTTCCCTTCTGGCGATTTTCCTCGTTGAACGCGCCTTCGTAAACCACCGGATTCAGCTCCGCGCGAGCTGCGTAGATGGCGGCTGTCCAGCCAGCGGGACCAGAACCGATGATGGTGACTTTCTCAGTCATTTCAAGAAACCTGTTTCAACATAAATTCGTGGAACTGGCTCAGGCGGCGTCCGTTGCTCATTGAGCCGAAAGACGGACACTAACGGACAAAACACCGTCCGACAACGCACGGCGTTCCGTGAGTCCAAATTCCCCCGACTGTGAACCGTCCGCCTGCATCAAACCGGCAGAAACATCCGTTGCCGTCGTTGATTGTGCCGTCGACTGGAAGCCGCAACAATACACGAAATTGGCCGTTCAACGTCTCCGATTACAGTAAAGGCACCCACGTGTCAGCGTCGCCCGTTAAGGTCAAGCACATCGATCACATCACTCTCGTGGTGCGGGATGTCGAAGCCAGTCGCCGCTTTTATGTGGGGCTGCTGGGAATGACTGAGGTTCCACGTCCTGCGTTTAGTTTCGGCGGAGCATGGTTTCAGGCGGGAGCCACGCTGATCCATTTGATCGAAGAACATGATCGAAGTGGCCCGGCCGGTTATCCTGTGGAAGTGCTTGTTCGTTCCAGTCGAAACCATCACTTTGCATTTGAGGTCGATGACGCACGGGCCGCGGCTGAAGCGTTGAAGTCGGCGGGAATCACGCTGCTCGACGATGCAAAGCTCCGTCCCGATGGTGCCGTTCAGGTCTTTCTGACGGATCCCGACCATCATGTTGTGGAACTGTGTACGTCGCCAAAAGTTTGAATGATCTCAGAGGTCCCACGCACGCTGTTGTGCCGGAGAACACGAATGTCGAAAGAACTGATCATCACCATGGCCGCCGCGAACCGAGCTGGAATTCTTGCGGCGGTGACTCGCGCGATGTCCGAGCTTGGCAGCGATCTGCGCGAAGCCAGCCAGACGGTTGTGCGCGGCTACTTCACGATGATTTTTTCCGCCGAGTTCCCGGACAACATGGATATCTCGGTCGTGCGAGATCACCTTCAGGACGCGTGCCGCCCGTTTGGGATCGATCTGGGAGTTCGCGATCCGTCCGGCCATCTTCCGATCTATACAGCCGCCACCGCAAATACAAAACAGTTCCGCCTTCGGATCGGCGGCCGTGACCAGCCCGGCGCACTGCGACGGCTGAGCCAGGTGATGTCGCTGAAGGGCATCGACATCACCGGCATGCATGCACTTCGCACAGAAGAGGGTGACGCTTTTGAGATGGTGCTCAAACTCGCCGTGCCTCCGGAATGTACGATCGACAGCCTGCTGAAGGATCTTGAGATCGCAGGCACTGAACTTGGCATTACGGCTGACATTCGGGCGTTCGGTGAATAGCATAGTCCCCGCAATGCCCGCGCTGACTTCCTGTCATTACTTCTTTGGTGATTTCAGATAGGAGTCGTTCAGCTTGTCGCATGACCAGAGAAGTCCTCGGGTCACCAGGTCCAGATAACGTGCGTCGCCGACGGTGTTGGTGTTGTGTCCCAGTGTCGTGCCAAACACTCGTGTCTTGACTCGGTATGTATTGGTCCACACGACTGACGCGTCGTCAGCGCCTTCCTGCGAACCCTGAGCAATCACGCTGGCCGTTTCAAGCAGTTTGCCTTCGCTGTTGTTGTACAGCTCTTCATTGATCGTGGTCCAGTCGGCCAGACCTTTAGTGATTGGATGTTCGGGCGCTACATAGCCGATATTGATCGGTGCCTGGCGACCATGTCCAGTCGTCTGCAACCCGGTAAACTCAAACCATGGCGTCACAGACTTAGGATAACCTTCGCTGCGATAGCTGTGCATGCCGCAATGCAGCAGCACTGCCGGCAGCCCCTGACGATGCGGCTCAAGTATACGATCGATGATTGCCAGATCCTTAACGTCCGATGAACATTCGTCGTGGATGATCACATCGAACCCGTCCGCCCAGTTTGCTTTTTCATAAACCGGATTCATGTGGCCAGTGGATGTGTCTTTATCGAGAGCGATAACGACTTCGACATGGCCTCGTTCCGAAATTCCCTTTGCAAGGAGGTCCTTCTGAGCGTTGTAGTCGTGACAACAGCCACCCAGCACAAGCAGGGCTTTGATCGGTTTGATATCGTCGGCTTGAGACACAGTCGTCTGGACCAGCATCAGGCACAGCGAGGCGACGCTGGCAACAAATCGCGGTGAAGAAAACTCAAACATCGATCGAACTCCTGGTGAGTTGAGATTAGGGTGGGTTGAGATCAGGGAGAATTGGGTTCAGGCAACTCGTCGCGTGGTGGAAAGGCCGTTAGTACCGAACCAGATCGTCGGCTCCGAACATGCCCAGTTCTTTGACGATTTCCTGAGCCTTGGTGACCATCATTTTCAGTTCGCTTTGCATCGCGAGGAACTGCCAGCCTTCGCTGATGCGGTGCTGGATTTCCGGGACGCTCATGCAGTGAATTCCGACAGGTGTTCCGGTCTTCTTCCCGGCTGCGAGCACTCGCTGAAGCATCGCTTCGAATTCTTCGGGTGTTGGTTCGGTGCCGTCTGGTTTCTTCATCTGCCAGAACAAATCGTTTGGACCAACGAAGATAGCGTCGACGCCGGGCAGGCTGTATATGGCTTCTGCATTATCGACTCCCTCAGGCGATTCCGTTTGCAGAATCACCAGCACTTCGTCGTTGGCTCGACGATAGTATTCGCCGGTGGAACACTGAAAATTCTGAGCCGGAATGCTGCCGCCGATCGAACGATTTCCCTGCGGAGGATACTTGGCCGCGGCAATCGCGATCTTCGCCTGTTCGACGGTATTGACCATGGGAACAACCACGCCCCATGCGCCGCCGTCGAGGACTCGTTTGATCAGATCGTGATCACCGCGAGGAACTCGGGCCAGCGGAACACAGCCCGCGTCGGCGATAACCGCAAACATCAGCGACGCCATTTGCCAATCAATCGGCGAATGTTCGAGGTCGACCGTTAGCCACGGAAAGCCCGTCTTTGCCATCAATCGAGCCGTAAAGACATCCCCGAATGACAACCAGGTTCCAACCTGAGGCTGTCCGGCAGCAAGGGCCGCTTTCACGGGATTCGTTCTCATAGAAGTTCGTTTTCTATTGTCTAAGTTTGGAGCCGAGTCGGCTCGCTCGGTTTCTGCCCACGCGAGGCATCATCGTACCAGGCTTTGTCGGAAAACACTGAACCGGAACGTGACAGCGTTCGGTTTTCCGAAGCGTTCGCAGCTATCAGACTGTTGATCTAGCCACAGATCTGAGCCGCAAGGCGCTAGCCGCGGGTATTTTTTGTCTTTTCAGACATTCACCCGCAGCGAGCGCTTTGCGGCTCGCTAAATCAAAACCCGCCATCGTCCTGCGGCTCATGGTTTTCGGACAAATCCTAGTGTCGTCGGCTCGGAGCCAGAAGGCAAGCGCCGCTAGCGAGTTCGCGGCGATGCAACCGTGCCCTACGGCTTTGCTTTGCCTTTGTTGACGTACAATTTCACGTTGTGAGTCGCTCGGCCACCGGCCACGATGTCGGGCAGGTTGTCGCCGGTGAGGTCGGCGACGACGAGGTCTTCGGTGGCGATTCCGCCTTCGTCAACGACTTGTTTTGTCCACTTCGACGCGTCTGAGCCATTGCAGTGGTAGACGTTGACTCCAAATTTTTCGGGAGTATCACTGTGACCAAACGCGATGTCGTCGGCCCCGTCGCGGTTGAAGTCGGCTGTCCACAACGCATGGCCGCGTTTGAAGCCCTGGTCGATCATGTGGCGACTCCACTTTTGAGATTTGTCTGACGGTTCGAGATAGACCGCAAGCTGATCGCCGTGCATTGGTTCGACCGAAGTTAGGAATCGTCGGCCGTCCTTCAGTGTCCCGATCTTCACCTCACCCGCTCCGTTGAGATTGGGATCACTGTTGCCCGTTACTCCATCGCCAAGCCGGACAGCTTCCCATTCTGACCCTGCACGACGGATCAGAGTCACTCCTTCCCGACTGGCGGTAATCGTGTCGATGGTTTTGTTGTTGTCGAAGTCGGCGTGCCAATGATTGTGCATCCGATTCAGATCACCGTTCAGCACCGTGCCGCTCCATCGTTCCGTTGCGGGATGCGAGGGAATTTCAAACGCCAGCAGCCGAACTCCGTTGCCAACGCTGGCATTCAGCGGCGAAATCACAAGCTGCGGCGTTCCCTTTCCCAGCACGTCAGCCCATCGCATTCGATGCACGGAAGTTTCTTCGCCGATCGCTTCGACCTTCCACAACGCTTTGGGATCGTCCGTCCGGTGAATCCAATGGAGCGTTCCTGTTTTCGTCCAGCCGGCTCCGATGGCGAAATCTACCTTGCCGTCCCCATCGATGTCGTGCGGCGCGATGCACACGTTGTCGAGCGGTGTTTGATCCTGAAGAATAACGTGCGGTGTCCACGTTGGCCGTTCGTACCAGAGGACTCGATTCTCCGATAGCGCGACGATGTCCTGATCGCCGTCTCCGTCGACGTCGGCCAGAGTCACCGCGTAGCAGACCTTGCCGATGTTGGGATCTATCGTGACCGCTTCAAAGGCAGGGAAGTTGTCAGCGGCGGAAAGGGTCGGAATCACGATTGCGAGGCTGAAAAGCAGGGCGTTCATTTGCCGAATCATGTCAAGAACTCCGTGGTGGAAAGTGGGTTCACAATTTTCGATGGAAAGCACCGACTACTTCAGCGACTCCAGCCCGACGCGGGGACAGAGTGTCAAAAGACCGCACGCGGTGCACTGAGGCCGACGAGCGATGCACGTTCGGCGACCGTGATGAATCAGTCGATGTGAAAAGTTAATCCATTCAGACTTCGGCACGATGTCGATGAGGTCTCGTTCGATGATCTCCGGATTCTGTGATGTGGTTAGCCCGAGCAAGTTCGTCAACCGCTTCACATGAGTATCAACAACAACGCCCGATGGAATTCCGAACCATGTTCCGAGCACAACGCTCGCCGTCTTTCGACCGACTCCGGGAAGCTTGACCAGTTGTTCGATGTCCTGAGGAATCTCGCCGCCATAATGCTCCACCAGAGCCTGCGCCATGCCTCGAATGTTGGTGGCTTTGTTGCGAAAGAATCCTAGCGGCTTCACGATGCGTTCGACGTCCTCCTGAGTTGCTTTGGCCAGCGCTTCAGCGTCGGGATACTTTGCAAACAGTTCGGGCGTCGACTGGTTGACTCGTTCGTCCGTGCATTGAGCAGAGAGAATCGTCGCCACGAGCAACTGGAACGCTGACGTGTGATTTAATGCGCATTCGGCGACGGGAAAGAGTTTCTTCAGTTCCGAGATGACGGACTTTGCTCGCTTTTTGCGAATTGTTTTGATGTCGTCATCGTCGTCCGACGGCGAATCTGCTTTTGGGCGAGAAGCCTTTTTTGCCACAGCATGTTTCCGTGTGTGAAGTGTAACAACGATTCCGGTTTTTCGTTTACCCGAAGCCGCAGGCGACAGCGCAACTTTCACGTTGCGGCTGGCAATCACGCATGGCTTAGGGCGAAACGATTTTGTTGCGGATCATTCCGAAGCAGGTAACAGACTGCCCGGAGCAGATCATCGATCAACGATTCATCTCTGGCATGCGAAACGCGGCGCATGATCCCCGTTCAAGCGTGCAAGTTCAACTGCTCTCCGAATGCAGACTCGCTGGACGAACTTTTGAGCTCGTTCTACGATGGCCACACCTCCAGATTTTTCCTGCCCGTTTTCTCGCCGCTCGTTCTTCTCAGCCGGATCCCGCCGATGCTCAAGTCGCTGATGCTGTTTTCCCTTCCGATCGTAATGTCTGCCACCGCCTTTGGTCAGCAAACGTGGACTCAAAAGGTGGAACTGCAGCCGTCCATTGAACGCGGGAGTATTGAACCCGTGGCGGAAAAGACGAAGTCGATCGTGGAAGACTCAGCGTTTTCCGGCGGAGTCGTCCCCAAATGGATCTGGGGAACGAACAACGACGTGAACTATGTCGTGCGAAAATCCGTCGAGCTGAAGAACGTGAAAGGCGCTCGGTTGAGAGCGTCCTGCGACAACGCTTGTACTGTCTTCGTCAACGGAAAACCGGTCGGGAAGAGCAGCGAGTGGCAGTCACCGATGGATGTCGACGTCACGGCGTCACTGGTTGACAGCACTAATGTCATCGAAGCTGAGATTCAAAACGAAGGCTCCGCGGCAGGTTTTGTCTTCAAGCTGGTGGTGAAGCTGAACGACGGCAGCAACGTAGAAGTCGTATCGGATGACTCATGGTAGTTCGGCATTAAACGAGGCGATGAGCTCACAGAAGCCGTTCAATTGCGAGGCACATACGGCGACGGTCCGTGGGGCCAAGTCTTCGATAACGCGGCGATCGAGGGTCGAGTGCCCGCGGGGACGTTCGAACTGCTGCCCGGCTTTCAGGTTGAGAAGCTGTTCACGGTTCCTAAAGACGAACTGGGCTCGTGGGTCTGCATCACCTTCGACAACAAAGGCCGCCTGCTGGCCAGCGATCAGGGGGACAAAGGAATCTATCGAATCACGCTGCCGCCAGTGTCCGGGCGAGCGGCAGGGCGTCAGCCCTCCGAGGCAAACGTCTCAGCATCGAAATCGGGCACGTCAGAATCGGGGGCATCGGAATCGCA
>JANMEV010000310.1:0-9468 GCA_031377305.1 Planctomycetota bacterium
TGATCATGGAACGTGCTCAGGAACTGCGTGGCGAGCAGGTGGCAGCGTCTGACCTCGTCGTCTGGTGCACGGCCGCGGACCTTTCCGAACAGGACCAGGCAGACGACAAGAGACTCTGCCACCTGGCAACGAAGCAAAGCGCGTCGCTGCTGCGCGTGATGACTCAAGCCGACCGTTGGCGAGCGGGGAATGTCAATCCCCTGATTACCGCGCCGACTGTTGGACAATCAGGGGACTCACGTCCCCCGCTCGCCGATCGCGTCGAGATGTCCATCAACGCCAATTCAACCGAGCCCATTCAGTCAGGCCTTCTGCACGTCAGTGCAACCAGCGGCCAGCACATCGACGAACTGCAAAGCACCCTGCTCTCTTTGCTCACCGGTTCGAACGGTTCTCGCAGCGAGCTGCTCGGAACAACCGCAGTGCGATGTCGAGACAGTTTGCATCGCACAATCCAGTGCCTTCAGAATGCCCTCACGGCAACGGCCGAAAATCGCGGCGATGAACTGATTTCCATGGAGATCCGTCAGGCTCTGCACGAACTGGGAACGATCCTCGGCGACGTCTACACCGATGACATTCTGGATCACATTTTCAGTCATTTCTGCATTGGTAAATGAGCGAGCAGGCAGAATTCCGCTGTTGTATGACGCAGCTTGCACCTATCGCAGCAGGCGTTGCACTCGTTCACGATCTGTGAGAAGACCCGGATCTGGCCGAGCTGTGGCGAGGCGAACGTTGAGTTCATCAAGCGCAATCGCCAGGTCGAGCCGTGCGGCGTCGACATCGCTCCTCAATAAGAGCGTCTCGGCACGACGAATGAGCCAGGCACTTTTCAGGCGAGACTCCTGAAGTTCCTGTGCGATGATCTCGTCGGCTTCGCTAAGACACGAAGTAGTCAAATGTCCGCTGGAGTCTCTGTCCAGCCGAGCCGCTTCAATCAGGGCGTCGCACAGCGCTGCACGGATGACGGGGCTTTGAGTCACGACGAAACACTGACGCAATCCGGAGATGCCGGTCATTTGCTGACCACGTTCCCGCTGCGCGGTCGCCAACCAGAGAGCCCACTGAATCTCAGCGGGCCGTTTTTCAAGTGCGGATGAAAGGTCGGCGACGGCGGCTTCCCATTGGCAGTAGGAAAAGTAGATTTCACCTCGCAGGCCCAAAGCTGCTGTCTGAATGGTTTCGTTTTGACTCGTAATAAGAGGCTCGATAGTTTCCAGCGGTTCACCAAGCGATGAATTGCTTCGTTCAGAATCTGCTGCGGCCTTTTCCAGATGCAGTTGAAGCCTTGCCAGATCCAATCGAGCGATCTCCAGTGAACCATCGAGCTGAACAGCGTGATGCAGATCAGCAGCCGCTCGCCGGTCGTCGCGGATCGCACGGAATTCCGTCGCTCGGCGAAACAACAGATCTGCCGTTGGACCGGATTTGAGCATCGAGGCGTTGAGACTTGCAATGACAGCCTCAGGGCCGTCGTGTGCGATGACGCCGTCCGCCAGATTGCAGACCAGGATGACGGTCAGCATCGAATACAAAGAAGGATTTGTGACACACGCTGCGAGCGCCTTACGGCTCATGATGATCATCACGGGGCAGCCTTCGGAACAAACAGCAGATACGGATCCAGCGTAAAATCGCTGCTGCCGAGGTTGTCGTTGTGGCCTTCAATGGAAAGAATGTTTTCGTCTGTTGTCAGGTACGGAATCGCATCTTTTAATGAAAAATACTCGTACCCGTCAGCCTCGTGGCTCTGGATTTTTCTTGCGTCTGCACCACGGCCGGAATCAACTCCCACTCGCAGAATCTCATGACCGTTTAGATAGGCGATGAATCCGTCGTCGTAACTGATCGACAGCCCAAGCTGCCCGATTTTTTCGATATCTCCTGGAGCCAGTTCAAAGTCCGTCCGGGCATAGACGACAGTGAACTTGTCTTTCATGTCACTGAGCTCCGTAACATCGTCGCTGTCGCCGTAGCCGATGCTGACAGTTCCGGATTTCCATCCCACGGATTCCTCAGGAATATAGCCCACGGCTGTCCATTTTTCTGGCGGATGACTTCCCGCGAGGTACTCCCAATCGGCATTCGGTTTGATGAGCTCCACGGAGTTTTTTGGGAATGGAGTTAAGTCGGATTTTTCGACCCTGGGCTTATCGATCGAAACAGTATACGGCGGCAAAAGACGAGGCGTGGCGACCAGCTTCGGCATGACTGTTCCCTGCTTGACGATGCTGAAAAGATCGCTGGTGACGCCGCCACGATTGACCATCACGCCTGTCAAAGCATCGCCATCAATGTCAAGAATGACCGAACCATACTCGGTAATGACTCGCCTCATGACCGGGGACGTTCCCAACCGGCTGACCTTCGCCCCACCGTTTCCGGTCACGACTTGCACAACTCCCTGATGAGCATGCAGGCCCTTGCTTTTGCGGTAAGAACCTTCCCCGTTCGGATCACCGTCGCCATCATCAAGGACGACTCCGTCAGCCGTCGTTGGCGTCTGGTACGCCCCATCGATCAGCATCGAACGTTCGTAAATGTGCGAGTGGCCGGTGAGCACAACGTCAACGCCGCCGGCTTCCAGAATCGGCATGATGAGTTCGCGCATTTCGACAAGTTGTTTCTCTTTATCGCTATCATGTGAGCCTTTTGTGTATGGTGGATGATGCCAATAGCCAATGATCCAGTCGGACTTGGTTTTCTCAAGGTCCAACCGCAGCCATTGAGCCATCACGCCTGCGGGAGTACGGTCGAGGTCATGCGAGTCCAGACAGATGAAGTGAGCGTTGGCGTAATCGAACGAATAAAACGCTTCGCTGGCCGAAGGAAGTCCTCCAGCTTCGGCTCGCTTTGGACAGATGTAGGCATCGTAATACGGTCCAACGCCGAGTAGTCCTTTCGACGTGTTGCCTTCATGGTTGCCCATCGATGGCCAACAAACTGTATTGCGAAGAGTCGGCTGATAGACCTCAAAAAACGACTTTTGGAATTCGTCGTCGGTGCCCGATGGATAGGCCATATCACCAACGTGCAGGTAGAGATCCAGCGGGCGGTTCTGCTTCTTCACGAAGTCCCGCATCGCCTTGTAGACGGCAGCCTGGCGAGCGTCGGCCGTTCCAGAGTCGCCGACAACCCAAACGCGGACTGGCTGAACTTTGCCTGGTGCCGGATGAGTACGGAAATAGGAATCGTCGCCTCCGGCAAGCATCACTGTTCCATTACTGACCGAATAGTAATAGGTTGTACCCGGCTCCAGACCCTTCAACGATGCTTCGTACTGGATGGTCCCTGAAGGCGCAGAGTGGAGCGCCCGTTCATTCGACGGCTCACCGTCCTTTGAAACGGTCCGCAAAAAAATCGACTCGGCCTCGAGTACCTGATCAAGATGCTTTGGATCGGATCCGTAGCGAACAGACGGCCGAGTTTCACCGACGGTTCGCCAGACGATCGAAACAGATGACGGCGTCGCCAACTGAAGATAGGGCCCCCGGGTAAGAGCCGACGACGCAACCGAATCCTGCACCAGTAGTGGAAGGCTCAAACCAAAAAACACGAAGAGGTACATTGTTTAGCCCTGCTTGTTGTTGATCTTCCCGCTCATCCGCATTTCGCGTAAATCATTCAGCGGTCGCGTTACGTTTTTGCCGTTTCAACTTGCGGTTCTGCGATTTTTTTCCCGCGGACTGGCTTCCCTCGCGCTTTGCCGCTTCCACGTTTTTCGATGGGAACTTGCGAGCCAATTCCAGTTTCAGCGTTGCATGTTCCGGCAGCGATGCGAGGTTGTTCCATTCGTACGGATCCGAATTGTGATCATACAGCTCTTCGCCACCGTCGGAGTATCGGATGTATCGCCAGCGATCGTTTCGCACTGCGTGGTTATTTTCTCCGAACGTCGTCACGGCCACACCGCCCCAGGGAGCGTTCGGATCCGCCAGAAGTGTACGAAGTGTCTTTCCTTCCACGTGGTCAGGAATCGCGATCTCTGACAGATCGCAAAGGGTTGGATAGATACTCATAAAATCCACAGGACGATCACACACTCCGCCAGCCTTTGCGACTCCGGGGACCACCCAAATCAGCGGCGCTCGCGTCGCTTCTTCCCATAACGCAAATTTCCGCCAATGCTGCTTTTCGCCGAGATGCCAGCCATGATCACCCCATAGACAAATCACTGTATTGTCTTTGTATGACGAGTTTTCAAGAGCATCGAGCACTCGCCCAACCTGGCCGTCGAGGTAACTGATCGAGGCAAGATATGCCTGCACAGCCTCTTTCCAACGACCGGATTCCAGCACCGCCTGGTGATCGCCCGATGCCTTGGCCATCTTTCGCCCGGCTGCGGGAACATCAGACAGATCATCCTCTTTTGTCGGAGGCAGTTCAATCTGATCAAGGGGATGCATGTCATAGTATTTCTGAGGAACGTTCCATGGCATATGCGGTTTATGAAATCCCAGTGTCAGAAAAAATGGAGTCTCATGGGTCTTGCCAAGTTCCGAAATTCCAAAGTCCGCGATCTGAGTATCTGAAACTGCTTCATCGCCACCACGCACAATTCCGAAGGCGATTCCGCCAATGCTTCGATCATCGACACCGTCCCCGCCTTTGCTCGCTCTTTCATTACCGCCCGTTGCTGTCCACTGTCCCGGAAATCCTAATCCTCCGTGCCAAAGCTTGCCCATGCCCAGTGTCGTGTAACCGGACTTCCTGAATTGCGACACCAACGATTGATCCTCGGTCACTGCCAATTCGAATGGTTGCCCATTGTCATAAATGCCGGTAGACCCCGGTCTTAGTCCAGACAACAGAGCAGTCCGGGATGGATTGCAAACAGGTGCAGCACAGTGTGCATTCGTAAACGTCACACCCATTGCCGCAAGCCGATCCAGATTCGGCGTTTTGGTCTGCTTATTTCGTCCGAAATGCCCGACCCAGTGATTGAGATCGTCAACGGCTATGAAGAGAACGTTGGGCTTCTTTAAATCTTGTGCCGCCACTTTCCTGCAGTGAGCGAGATCAGGAAGACTCGTTACAAGAATTGCCAACATCGAAATCCGTAGTTTGGTGGAACTCATGAGAACGACCATGTTGGGTGGTTTGCAACTGAAGCGGAAAAGGCCGTAACTCCGGATTGCGAGTTGGCCGTGATGATGCATTCGACTTGATCGACCGCGAGTTTTGAAGCGAAGGCAGAAGGGATTTTGAGTAGAGCGATGTTCTGCGATCACCACAGAGCACCGCTGTAGTCACAAGGTCAACGTTTGGTTTCAATCCAAGGCATCTCCAGAGGGTCACGTCCCGCATCTGAATTCGATGCCATTCGTAACGAGGGCTAAGTCTGGTGGTCGCTGAAGAATCCCTGTTGCAACCATTGACGCTGGGGACCTCGCGCCTAACAGTCGCAGGACCATAAATCCGCCCCTGAGCCGTACTCAGGAAGCATCAATACTGCGTTTTCCGACACAATCTTGTATCTACAGGCGATGCTGAGATCGCCTTTTTTGCTTTGTGCTGTTGTTCCGAAGTCGGCTTTTGGAGAAGTTGTTGAGTATGCACTAACTTCCGAAATTGTCCCGGAGCCGCAGTATGGGCTTCACTCTGATTGAATTGCTTGTCGTCATTGCCATCATCGCAATCCTGATCGCATTACTTCTGCCTGCTGTGCAACAAGCCCGAGAAGCAGCCCGCCGTACGCAATACAATAACAATCTGAAACAACGTGGTCTCGCACTCCACAATTACCTGGATGTCGCCGGCCGCCTGCCTTCTGCCGGTATTCACAATTTTGAAATTATCATCAACAACGGGCTGTCACCAAGTTCGGCCAGTACAAGCTGGGGACCATCATGGATAACACTAACGCTTCCTTATTTTGAGCAGGGCAACCTTTACGCACAGTACAGCTTTTCCGGGGCACCGGGAACGCAGCCGCGAGCTCGCGATCCGCTGAACGTGGCGGTTGTCGGAACGCCACTGTCAGCGGTGCAGTGCCCAAGCGATGCGGCCAGTGAGGCACCTAAGTATGTGAACAGTACAGCGAATTTCGCCAAGGGAAATTATGCGGCGAACTGCGGCCGGGGCAATGCATTTTCCTCGACGGACTTTAACCTTGCCGAGGAACGTGGCCCGTTCGCGATGACGAACTATTACGGTGCGAAGATTGCTGCGATTACCGATGGTACATCAAATACCTTGCTCGTTGCAGAGATCATTTCCGGAAAAGCCACTGGTGATGTTCGAGGTGCATGGGCCTATCCGAGCGGTGTTGTGATCTCAAACTCCGACCCGTCTTACGCTCCTGTTCCACGCATTCGACTTCGTCCCAACGGAAACGCTCTGGACAACACAATGCAGGACGCCCCTGGATTTTGCTCGGCCAGTAACACCGACCGGCAACTTCGTTGCGGTGCACAGTATGGCGGCAATCGAGCCCGTCAAACCGCTCGCAGCAAACACACCGGTGGTGTTCAAGTTTGCCGTGCAGATGGTTCCGGAAGATTCATCAGCGAGAACATCGACCTCGGTATTTGGCTCAACCTGCTTTCAATGGCAGATGGAAACGTACTGGGCGAATTCTAGATCAGGCAACTTGGAACGGCTTTTTTCGGGCTTCGAATGAGCCGTCAAAAAAACTACAAAGCCAGCCACATTCCATCGAAGTGGCTGGCTTTTTCTCTACTCATCAACCCAGATCAAGGAACACCAAAACATGACGATATTGCCGACTCTTCGCAAAGTAGTCCTGCTGAGCTTGGTGATAAGTTGCGGCTGCGTAGCCCCGGAAAGCACAGTCCCTTTTACCAATAACTCCCAGGATACAACAGCCTATGCTCTGACGGTGAAGCAAGCAGTGTCTGATCAGGTCACGGTTGCGATGACTTCCTCCGAACCTGCCGATCAGCTCGCCGCTCTAGCGAGTATGCTTGAACTTTCTGAAAACCGTCCACAGGGAGAGCATGAGCCCATTTACCTCGAGATTCTTGCGGCCGCCCAAAAGTTGTCGCAGGAATGCGCTGCTGCAAACGGCAAGCCAAAAGGACTGGCCGAAAGTCTAAATGCCCTGAAAGCGATTGCCGACAAATTGCCAGGAACAGTCGTGGACTCGAAACCTCGCAAGGACTAGCTTCGACCGGATTGCGCGTTCCTTGTTCACAGAACTTGCGAATAAGGAACGACGGATCAAGCATCAGTTCCTTGATCAGATTTTCTGAACTTCCTCGGTCGCTGTCAGATATTGCTCAACGATCTATGAAAACGAGATCCTCTCGTCCGCTACTCAACTGCCGGAGGGCGAGACTGCCCTACCGGTTTCACGGATGATGTACGACTAGTCCGAAAACGAGGATCTCGGCTCACTCGCTTGGCGATGGACCGGCAACTCTGCTTGTCGATCGCGTCATGATCACCCGGAAGCGACTAAAGGAAGATCAGCCGGAAACGATGTCGCTCGGGCAGTTGAGAACCGGTTGCGATATTGTCGGCTGATCTGTCCTCAGATCAGCATTCTCGCAAATTCAGCCCCGTTGCTGCCACGGCTGGCCAATTTGTCAAGCCGCAGTATTTGTAGAGTGGGACAACCGAGAGCGCCGGCCGACCGATCCATTGAAAAACTGGTGGGCCGGCGCGGCTTGTCATCTGCCGGTCCCACCCTACATTTTCGCCAGACCAGCAAACTGGCCAGCCGTGCCGTTGCTGCGTCCCCCGTTAGCAGACAAGCCCCCGCGGCGGCATTACACTGCACCGTCGCCAATCGGCCGAACCGCGAGACTCGGCAGCCAACATTTAAGGAATGCGTTCAATGAACTGTGACGACTCTCTGAATACCTTGTCCTCTGCGATCCGGCTTCGATCACTGACTGCCGCAAAACTGTTCATCGCAACTTTGATGACCTGTGATGCAACAAATGCCAGCGAACCAACTTCTAATACTAAGCCTTCTCCCAACAGCGAACCTGCCGTGACTCAAAGTTTCGAACTGCCCGCCGACAATCCGTTCTCGTCAATCAGTACGCTGCCGCTGCATACTCCAGCGTTTGACAAGATCAAAGAAGTTCACTTCCAGCCAGCCTTCATGGAAGGAATGAAGCAGCAGATTGCGGAAATGGAAGCCATCGCCGGCCAAACGGCCTCGCCGACCTTCGACAACACCATCGTCGCGATGGAAAAATCGGGCGAGCTGCTGACGCGAGTTCGCAACGTCTTTTCCAACCTGACATCGGCTCACAAGAACGATGCGTTGCAGAACATCGAGACGGAACTCGCCCCACTCCAGGCAGCGCATTCGGACAATATCCTGCTCAATCGACGGCTATTCGAACGCGTTGAGAAACTCTGGAACGCTCGTGAATCTCTGGGGCTTGATGGCGAGCAACGCGGAGTGCTCAAGCAGCACTTTGAAAACTTCGTTCGAGCCGGCGCAAAACTAAACGACGAACAACAGGCTCGCATTCGATCACTCAACGAGCAACTGTCTAAGCTGGAAACCAAGTTCGAAGAGAACCTTCTCGCGATCACAAAGGAGCGTTCCGTCATCGTCGACAACGTTGCTGAACTTGACGGTATGGACGCCGCCGACATCGCGGCCGCAGCCGCCAATGCGAAAGAGCGAGGATCGGAAGGCAAGTATCTGCTGGAGATCGCCAACACGACTCGTGTGCCCATTCTGCCATCGCTCAACAATCGAGCGTTGCGTCAGCGAGTCTGGGAGGCATCGGCTTATCGCGGGCTCGGACGAAACAGCAGCATTGACAATCGCCCGCTGACTCTGGAGATCGCTCAACTACGAGCCGAACGTGCCAAACTTCTGGGCTTCGAAGATCATGCGTCGTACAAGCTTCAAAATCAGATGGCGAAGACTCCGGCCGCTGCTCGCAAGATGCTGAACGATCTCGTGCCCGGCGTGATGGCTCGAGTCAAAATCGAAGCCACAGATCTGGAAGCGATGATCAAGGAATCCGGCGCCAAGCATGAACTGGCTCCGTGGGACTGGGAATACTACGCCGAGAAAGTCCGCAAGGCTCGCTATGAGGTCGACGAAGCCGCCGTGAAGCCGTATTTTGAACTCGACAACGTGCTCAAGAACGGCGTGTTCTTCACCATGAACAAGCTGTATGGAATCTCTTTCCGCGAACGCAAAGACCTTCCGGTCTATCATCCAGATGTGCGAGTCTTCGATGTGCTTGATGCCGACGGTTCGCAACTTGGTCTGTTCTACGCGGATTACTTCAAGCGAGACACCAAGCGTGGCGGCGCATGGATGAGCAACTTCGTGGACCAGTCAGCTTTGTTGCACGAAAAGCCGGTCATCGTCAACTGCCTGAACATTCCACGCCCTGCGGATGGCGAACCAGCTCTGATCAGCTTCGACAACGTAACGACTTTGTTCCACGAAATGGGTCACGCTCTGCACGGCATGTTTTCCGATTGCACCTATCCGTCCGTTTCCGGCACGGCAACTCCGCG
>JANMEV010000316.1:0-21147 GCA_031377305.1 Planctomycetota bacterium
ATCGACCCCTTGACGCCCATGTTCCAAATGAGCTTCCACAGAAGTCGCTTATTCGTTTCAAACAGGACTCGCTTAGCCATACGGAACGTGTACATGAATCAGGTCCAATGCAATTGACGTGTCTTTGACGATCCCCCGCGAGGCTAAACAGCTCGATCGGGAATTGTGCCGACGTGATTCGCTGGGGCTGCAAATTGATCGGTTTCATTCGGAGACAGTTTATTCCACTCCGCCCCGCAAGTCACGCGGCTGATTTCTTCGCTTAAAATTCTATCGGCATTGGCATGAGGATTCCGAACATTTCGAAACGTTCTACGCAATCGGCAGATGGCCAAAGAATGGCAGGCAAAAAACGAACGCAGACGATTTCCCCATCTGCCCAATGGAAGTCGTCATGCCAACCGCAGTGAACCTTCAGTTTACTGACCGGCAACACCAGAAGATCATGGATGTGCTTCCACTGAATCCAATCGCGACTTTTTGTTTCTCAGCCTGTCCGCGACGAAATAGTAGTCAATTCCTGCCGCGATCAGGATCAGGACATACATCGTTTCCGCCCATTGTTCGACCAGCAGACTTACAAATGCGCCAAGGTACCCTAGCAGCAGCAGTGCTGGGGTGATTGGGTAACCCCAAGTCTTGTACGGCCGAGGAATCTCCGGGCGAGTCCATCGAAGCACATAGACGGCAGCAACCGCCATGCTGTAAAAGATCAGGCCTGCACAAATCACACAATCCGTCAACTTGTCGAACGCGTCCTTCATCCGCTTTGAATGCTGAGCCCCCTGACTGAGCGTCGCCGGTGTGCTCTGGGTCGGGGAAATTGTCGCGGTAGCACCAGAGGCTTCTGAAATCGACATTATCGGATTCAAAGGGCCTTTCGGAGTAGTTCCTGCGGCTTTAGCGTTTGGGTCCCAGGCAGAAAAGAACAGAACCAACAGCACTGTCCAGACGGCCTGCAACAATATCGCATTTGCCGGAGTCAAAAACCGAGGATGAATCTGCCGTAGCCATGCCGGCACGAGACCGTCTCGAGCGATTGCCAGATAGATTCGCGGGCCGGTGATCATATTTGAATTCGTCGCGCCAAAGGTGGAAATCATGACTCCAATTGCGGCGATCGTTGCACCGGTCGGCCCGAACATCTGCTTGAAGACGTCTGCGGCAACCGTGCTGCTTGTGGCAAGATGGCTCATCGGAAGCACAAGGTGGTAGCTTAGATTCGCTCCCAGATAGACAACAATCACCAGTCCCAAACCGATCGCCATCGCTCGAGGAACGTTGCGTTTGGGATCACGGATATCCTCCGCCACTGGCCCAAGATTGATCCACCCGTCATACGGCCAGAGCACTGCCACCATTGCAAGTCCCAACGCCTTCCAGAAGCTGGATGCCGCATCAGGTCCATCGGGCATAGCCCACAACGGCTGGAGGTTTGCCGTGTCAACTGTTCGGAAAACAAATGGCAGAACAATCAGCAACCCAAGAAATGCGACCTTGCTCACTGTCGCCATGCCCTGAACCGCAGCTCCCGCTTTTGTACTTAGCATGTTTACTGCTGACAGGCCAAGAATGATGACAATTGCCATCGAGGTTTGCCCTGTGGCCGACATCGGCACCACTTGATTCATGTAAAGAACCGTGGCACAGGCCAACGCGCCAACCGATCCTGTTCGCACTACCCAGAATTCAGTCCATCCCCACAAAAATGCCGGCAGCCTGCCGAATGCTTCGCGAATGTAAAGATATGGACCACCCGCGTGCGGAAACATCGCCCCCAATTCAGCCAAAGCCAGCGAACCACACAGCGTAATGATGCCGACGAACAGCCAGGTCCCAATGATTGCGCCGAATCCGTACGGCTGGAGCTTGCTGTCGACGGCACTGATCTTCAGAAAAATTCCCGAGCCGATGATCGACCCGACCACAATCATGGTTGCATCGAACAGACTAAGCACCTGAGGAAGCCGCTGAGGCTGTTCATTTTGTGACGGCGGCTGGCTTCTCATCGACTGCGAATGCAGTTCAGACATCGCAAATCCCTGCGGCAAAAGATGGAATCACTTCGGATTGGGATTCGGAGGGACAGGGGCTGGCACAGGAAGCCCGGGAGGCACGTTTCCCGGTAACGCGGGGCTCAAAGCAGCGTCCTTATTCGCTCTAACCAAGTCGACAATTTGCGACCATTCCGAATGATCGTGAAGGGACAGCAGATCTTCGTCCTTCACCATATGGTCGGGATCGTCAAACTTTAATTCGGCCGTCTGTCGCAGAAGAAGAATTCCTCGATCGGCGTACCGTTGCTTCATCTCAGCCGTCGGCGTCGGACTTTCTGTCGCCCGAGCAAACGTACAGGCTCCGTTGTAAAGGGCGGTCCAGTCTTTTGGCGCCATCGTGATGACATCATCGGCAGACTTCAAACCGCCTTCGATATCGTCCAACCTGACCATGACCAGCGCGATCATGCTTTGAACTTCGACGTCTTCGGGAGAAAGCCGATCTGCCGTCCGCAGGTCTTCCATGGATTCGGAAAAATGGTTCTCATGCAACAGAACAGACGACCGATGGACAAAAAGTTCGGCCGTCATGGGATCCAATTCGACACACTGATTCAGAACCTCCATTGCCTCCTTAATCTTCCCCTCGCGCCGCAACGTCAGTTCCTGCTGAATCAACACGCGGGCTGGGGAACGTGCGAGCGAATTGCGTTTCCGACTGGTGGCCAGTTCACTGACATAGGAATTCGAATTTCGAGAAAGACGGTTCATCAATCGGCGACATTCCGGATGCGCAAACGTCGCCACATACGCGGTCAAAGTCTGAAACAAATGCTGCCCATCAACCGAAGCATCCGGGGTTCCTTCAAGACTGTCGGCATATCGCTGCAACCGAATTCGCAGAATCAGCAACGATTCTTCGGACGCATCGACACCCAGCAGTTGAATGAGTTCGCTGGCTCGCTGGCCGGGCGATTCAAGAAGCTGCTCAGCCATTCTTCGCCACTTCGGATGATCAATCTGCGCGAGATGCTTGACCATTTCGAACTGCTGTTGCGGCTCAAGACGCAGCTTTGGGTCCACGGATTCCGATTGAGCCAAAATGTCCTCAAGCACTTCGGTGGAAGCACAGGCCAGAATCGCCTGAAAGACCCGAAAGTCGGGAGCATCTTCGCTGTCCTTCGCTCGAAAACTCTTCAGAAGCGGCGGCGCCCACAAGGGGTCGCGAAACTGAATTGCTGCAGCCGTCACGGAGGGCGACAAATGGCCCGCGTTGAGCCGCTGGTTCACGCATTGCCGAATGACCTTCTCGCTGCCAGGCTGGGCCGAGCGAAGCAGGTATCCCAGAAACATATCCTGAATTGCAGCTGAGCGAATACTCAACAGTTCCTGCTCAGCTGACATCAGGGTGCTGGAATCGTTTCGAGCCTGCAGAAATTCAAGAGCACTGGAGATCGGATCGTTTGGTGGAACACTCTCATTTGGCTGAGTCGACTGCTTGAGCACTTGCGACGCAAAATCGGCAACCAGCGGAACCCATCGATCATCAGAAATTTCGATGATGGCTGAGATCGTCTCCGAACGCAGTGATGGTGAGTCCTCACCAGCCTTCCAAATGTCGGCCATTGCCACAGCCGCGGCATCATCGTGACTTCTGCACAACGAACGGAGAGCCACAGCCACAACTTTCGCGTTGGCACCCAGACACATATCCTTCAACGCCTCAACCGAACTCTTCCCCGGAATCAGGTTGAGGTATGATGCGATTTCGAGTTGAACATCTTCACTCCCAGTCCTCGCCTGGTCCAGAATTGCTGTGGCCTGATCGGAGCTGAGTCGGTCGACAGCTCCAGCCAATGCTGCTCGTCGAATTCCGGGATTCGGACTTCGCAAATCGGCGATTGCCTGATCTATGGGAACAAACCGATACACAGACGTCAGTGCCAAGCACACGGCATCATCAATCGACCGATGTCGTGAGACAAGACGCTGTCCTGCCGACCGCCGATTGGTCGACTCCGTGAAGCCGGCAACCCCGATGTGCTGAAACGTTACTCCGGGTTTGGAAAGCGGTGACGGTGAAGTGACAACTCCCCCCGGAGTCTCAATCAACAGTGCCAGCCAGTCAGTAAAATCACCGGTTACGTTCAGCTTCGCGTCTTGAGCCGGAACAAACACGATTCGACGAACATCACTCTCGCCAATTGTCCGCAGTTCCGTCTTCAATGCCCATGCCGAGAGGACATCTAAAGATCGGGCGACAGAAATTTGCTGAAGACAACCATCGGGACCAATCAAGGTTTTCTCGATCGCACAGAGTCGACGCACTTCTTTGTTGATATCGATGCGGATCGCTGAGTCATCAGCTTTGGCGGAATCAACGGGATTGTTCAAGTCATCTGTGGCGATTGTACTCTGGGCAGTTGGATTCCAGACCAGCTTCAGCGAAGGTTCGTTCCCCGATAGAGATGGCAACACAAACCAAATCCAACCTTTACTCGACTGCTGCGGCTTTACTTCGCCGAGCTCCAGCGGTGAGGCTGATCCCGGAGTGCTCTGGATTAAAGCCTTGTCGTCTGCCAGCAACTGAAACTGGTTGATACTGATCGGCACGCTTTGAGTCGAATCGTTTTGAATCGAAACCAGAACACCAACCCGCAGATCAGATATTTGTCTCTCGTATCCCAGTTGCAACGCTGAATCAACTTCCTGGATCGATATCGCCACCGAAGTCGGCAGGGAATCCTGAAAGGCGACCGCATTCAAACAGAAAAGGCCAAAGACAACGAAGAGAAGGCCACGACACATGAATGGACTCCGTCGTGAAGCGACATGGCACAATAGAAATTCTGCATCATCCGCAATCAACGGCTCGCCCGACAAAGTTTCACCGTAGATCTGCCCGGATGATAGAGAAGTTACTCCGCCGAGGCCAATGAGCTTTCGGCCGAAATAACCGTAGGCATTCAGAGTTTCGAGAATCGTCTCAGCCGATTGAGAAAGCTTAATCGGGACATCGCCACGGTTGATGTGGCACCCAGCGGCGCAGGCGGAGACAGCGTGGCTACCTGCCGATCGGCGATGTCCGGCGGCGTGAATCTATCCAGTCGGGGTCGAAAGATCACGATCAGAAAGAGCGGCAAGTACCACAGCACATAGGTTCCAATGTCATCCGGGTACCACATCTGAGCGGCCACAACCAGCGACGTCGAATTCGCAAGCAGATTTTCAAGATTGCGAGGCCTTGGCAGAACCGTCATTGCGGTCAACATCACGAAAAATACTGCCGCCATGGGAATTCTGATAAACAGCTGGCTCAGCGAAGCATCGTTCGAAGTCGAACTATCGTCCAAAAGGCGATACACAGTCCAGTTCGCCGTTGTCACAAGCTTGTTAGAAAAAGAATTCGCGTCCCCAGAGATCAGCAGCAGCGTAGTCACCAAAACCACTGTGATACCGAGGACTGACAGCACAAATCGCACGCCGCCTTTTCGGCCATAAAACACGGCCCAAAGAGGAAGCAGGAACGCAGCAAAAAACAGTGTACCGCTGGCCAGGCCCAGTAGCACGCCCGACACAATGGGGTTGCGATAACTGGCGATCGCCCAAACCAAACAGGCCGCAGGCAGCACGTGGCTCAACTCATGAACCCTGACTGCGGTGCATGGCAGAAGCAAATACAGACAGCTCATCGAAATCCCAAGTTGCAGACTGGCGAAGTGCTGTTTTCCAATCATAAGCAGCCCAAGAACAACTGTCGTATGCACAATCACCACAAGAATTCTGGCAAGAAGAAACTCAGCATTCACTGCTTCCTGAGAGTCGTCCTGAAGTGACGATGGCAGCCCACCAGACAATTGCGCAACCGCCGCGCCGCCTGCAGCCATCAGGGTCTCAGTCGGAGCCGGCTGCTGATCAGGGTCCAACTTTGGATTCACCGGAACATCACGCCTCAAAAGCAAGGCGCGCCCGTGTTCCATGGCTTTGAAGGTGCTTCCGGGCGGGGTTAAAAACAAAACGCCTGCCATAAGAATGGCGAATGCCGGAATGCACAGAAACGTCAGACCCGCTTGATTGAGATTCTGTTCAAGGCGTGGCCGGCGCGTCAGCGTCTCGTCAAAGATGAGCCGAATCAACAACAACAGGGTCAACGACATTAGACCCATTGCCCCCCAGTTGTAGTTCCTCCAAACAACTGCTTCGGTACCCTTCGCGGTTTGCTCATCTGCGGACTCGCCATCGCCCGAATCACTCTGTGGATCGACCGAAGAATCAGTTGGCGTTCCAACTGTTTCTGTCTGGGCCAAAACTTCCGCTGTCGCGATTTCAATGACGGTCGCTGCCTGCGACGGCTCTTTTGATACCGCAGTCGTCCCTTCAGTCTTCGTCGCGGAGACTTCAGCCTCGCCTTTTTCATCGGAAAGCAACGACGACATCACTGGGGCAGAGCCATGATTGGCCGCAGCCTCCCGCTGAACACTGTAGAAGACGATCGTCGACGACAACAGCAATAACAGGATAAGATCCAGATTGCGAATCGTTCCGACTCGCGTGAATCGAAAGAAAACAGCAATCACCAGAAAAGCGACATACGCCGACCAGGTCGGGCTTCGAATGTCGACGAAGAGAAACGGCTTTTCCATTGATGAGCGGCGTTACAAAGTTTCCAGATACGCTTTGGGGCCACAAGGGTCTCGAGAAGTATCGCGCTCTCTTGAACTCCCGGCAATTCACTTCATTGAACGGGGTTTCGCGGCAAATGGCAACCCGCCGCAAGGAAAACAGGCCTGCGGTCGACTAAATTTCTTTCGAATTAAGCCTTCAAATCCCCGGATTTGTCAGGATTCCTCGAGAATCCGGAACAAGATCCGATTCCTGTACCTCCTTCATAGGGCGACACGCTTTGATTTCGAAGCACCCGCACGCATCATTCACTGTCAACGAAACCTCCGCCAGCCTCCGAGCCAGATTGCGAAATGCACCCCTGCCAACTGCCCGAAAAACTGCTGATGGAACTTTGCGTTGTCCGACGAACTCGCCACAGTGGGCCTGGTGGACAACATCGCAACAAAGTCGAAACGGCTATCGAAATTGTCCATCAGCCGACTGGCATTGTAGCGTTTGCGTCTGAACGACGCAGCCAGGAAGCCAATCGCCAGGTGGCCGTCTTTCGTTTACGCCTCTTATTGGCAATCCGAGTTCGCAACGTGAAATCGACGGAGGTTGTGCCATCAGATCTTTGGCAGACACGTTGCCGTCATCAAAAAATCCAATGCAGTGAACAGCACAGTGACTACCCTGCAATGCTCGCCGAAGCAATGGATGCGGTCACCGCAAAGGACTTTGACGTTCGCCCAGCCGCCGCTGCGCTGGGATGCTCAACATCGCAACTCATCCGTTTCCTGGCAAGAACCGCAGATGCACTCGTCATGGTAAACTCAGAACGCGAGCTCCGTGGTCTGAATCGTCTGCATCCCTAGCCTGCATGCAAGCATCCAATCCGTTTGCAGCCTCGGAAGAAGAGACGCTGGCTTGATCTAAAAAATTCGAGTACGATTATACGCAGACGATGACGCAGTTGCTTCATCCTATGCCGAATCCAAATTAGCGATATTTGCGAGTTGTCGGCTTTCAGTTGCTATCTGCCTTCGGGTACCACCAAAGCGCCATGGCTTCCGTTAGAGTCAAATTCGACTTCAAACGTGACGCACATCGCCATCGGGCGATCATTAGCCTATTCGATGCGTGAGCCGTCCGGAAACGACTTCGGCCCAATCACTTTCGCAAACGGCCCTACGACACTGTTCTCGCCAATCGTCACCGGACCGCTGATGGTAGAAAACGGTTTTACAATCGAGTCGCGTCCGATGGTCACGCCGAAATCGATACTAGTTTGAGATGGATTTTCGATCGTGACACCAGACAACATCAGGCTGTTCAGAATTGACTTTTGGATACTTTCGTGTACTTCGGACAACTGAACTCGTGTATTGACACCCAAAGCCTCCTCGATGGTCAAGCTGCAGCGTGCCGCTACCGCATGCCCTTCGTCCATCAAAATTCGTGGACAGTCGGTCAAATAGTACTCTGACTGACTATTGTTCGGTTTCACCTTCCGCAGCGAAGATAAAAGCAGGGGTGTACTGAAGGCGTAACATCCGCTGTTGATCTCGGTGATCTTCTGCTGTTCCGGTGTGGCATCCTTTTGCTCAACGATGCATTGAAACGCTCCGGCGCCATCCCGAACGATGCGTCCCAGGCCATCATTGTTCGTTGTATCGGCGGTGCCAATCACACAGGCCGCCTTATGCTCGACCTGAGCATTAAGGAGTGCTTTCAGAGAGGCGCCCTGCAGCAACGGCGTGTCGCCGGCGAGAATCAGCACCGATCCCTGATGATCGACGAGGTGTTTTTCGCACATCATCACGGCGTGTCCTGTTCCCTTCTGTTCAGTCTGCTCGGCGAACACCACGTCTGGGTGATGCGATACCGCGGTACGCACCAGATCGGCTTTGTGCCCAACAACAACAATGATCCGCTGAGCACCCGCGGATCGCGCCGCGTCAAGAACATATTCGATCATCAGTCGTCCGCAGACAGGATGGAGAACCTTTGGAACTTCAGACTTCATCCGCGTGCTTTTTCCGGCAGCCAACACGACAGCGACAGGAGCAGACATGAACGAAAAACCCTTTCAAACGACACTAGAAACAAGTGAGTTCCTGCGTCGAACCAAAAAACAAAAATGGCACGGTTGCATTCGCAACCGTGCCACTCTAAATCAAAATCGACAGTGTTGAAAGGTCCCTTGTCGGAGCGTCGCCAGAAACCTGGTGTCAGGATATTCGAGGCAGGTGCAACAGTCGAATTGCCGAGGAGATCCTCCGACCACCGCTCTAGTAGAAGTGCAGGTTTCAACAGAGCTGAACTTCCTGCATTTCTAGGGTTGTGAAGGGACAGGAATTCCGAGATAGCTGACACAGTCGCCGCCAGCAACGAATACGATATTGCTCACTTCCACGGGCTCAAGCGGGTCCGGAATCGAACCTGGCGGACCATTGTCAATCGACACTCCATTTCCCACAGGATAGATCGTCATGAAACTTGACCCCACCGTAGCGGCCCCGGTGGCACCCCAGATTGCACTATTGGTGGTCGTAATCGTTGAACTACCAACCAAAGTCAACTCGTAGTCGTAGACTCCATTGGAATTTGTGTTTGTCTGTGTGAACTGAGAGAAGGTCGCAACAGAATTTACAGGCCCCGAACCAACAACACCAACAGGACCCGAAATATGTTCACCCTCAACAGGCAAGGTAAAAGTCCAGTTTCTGTGTTCCTGCTCAATGCTGGGTCCGACGAAAGAAAGCACGTTGTTGTTCGAAAAACCAACAATCGCCGCCCCCAAAAACAATAACGACAACAATTTTAATCGCCTCATGTTTCACACTCCTTTGTGAAAATCCACGTTGCCCACGCTACCACTTCACTGGGCCGTCACTACCGTTTCGAGAACCAACTGCCTGCCAAACCATCTCGTCGATCGAGTTAGAGACAAATCGCACGGAGCCATCGCACAGTGCGGTATGTACTCCACCGGGATGCATGCTGGCCGCGCCAGACATAAACAAGCAATCTCGCTCATTCGGTGGTAACACGTGCATATATTGATTTACCTGTTCAATGGAATGCATCCAGTTTGAACCACGTTTCATGGACCAGCTCGGCAGACCAATTGAGGCGGCTCGACATTTTTTGGCCTGAGTTTTGACATCATCAAAACTCAGCTGATCTGTCTCATGAGTGTAGATCAATCGAGATTTATCAGGCCGCGGATAACCTACAATCTCTGAATAGCATGCCGTGTTGGAGAGACCGTCGGAAATGGAATTGAGATGACTTCGCCCCGCATCATCCCGGTGCAGGAACACACCATCGTGCGCAAGTCCGACAGTAGCCACCTTGCGCTTATCGACACAAACACCGCAGTTTTCGCCCATACTGACGGCTATAGGACGACTGTTAGCCACCGGATCCTGCGGACAAATGTAAACTGAAGGTTGTTTGTAGATGTCTCGAGACAGTGGCGCTGTGTCGTCTTTTAATGCAGCGTAGAGTGCGGCGTGGTCGAGCCATGGCAGAATTGTGACAAATGATGCTCCCGCCTGGCCTCCGGTTCGAGGAAACTGACGATGGATTGTCGCGTACTGCTGTAGTCCCACGCTCACCTGTCGAAAATTGTTTCGACACACAGTCGCTCGTGCCGCTCCTCGCGCTGACTGGACGGCAGGAATGATGAGCGTCATCAAAACGGCTATCACAGTGATACTGACAAGAAACTCGAGAACGGTAACGCCTCGTCGGTTACGATGATGGACGCAGCGTTTCATTGTGATCTCCGAATGCAGGCCTCAGTACGTGGCCTTCGATTCGATCCCGGAAGGCCTTCCCCGGAGTCTGTACGTTAAAATGGCATCGTCGATTCCAGGATGCAAAGTGAGCCCAAAGTCGCTCCAACTGCGGGACATCCCGTATCACAAATGTCCTTTCCCCTGGCAATTTTTGCCGTTAGATCAATTGTGACTGCGCGAGCGACGCACAGCACAAGCCGTTTCCAATGGAAGGAATCAGCGTTTGCAGGTATGCTGCGATTTCTGAGAGCGCCTAACAAAACCGGGACTGGCTCCCGCCGAAAGTCCAAAATCATTCAGAAAAGCGACCGCCAAGGGTGCCTGTCCCGGTTTTGTTAAGCCACGGTCCACAGAAATGCGAACTTTCAAAAACGAGGGTAGGGACCCCATGCCAGACCGACCAGCCACTTGTCCGATACTGAGGTCGAAGCGGGCATTCCTTGTGGTGCTCACGGTTTTGTTACTGGGTTTTCGAACCTTGGCGTCAAAAGCCGATGACTGGCCAACATGGGGCGGTAGTTTGCATGATGGCGTCTCGCAGGAGGCGGGCTTCTCTGATCAATGGCCAACCAAAGGCCTTACGACTCAGTGGACCCGACAGATTGGCCTTGGCTTTAGCTCGATTTCGACCTCTGGCAACCGACTTTTCGCCACGGGACATTCCGATGGAAGCGAAATCGTCTGGTGCCTGAACTACGAAAATGGCGATGTCATCTGGAAGCATTCCTATCCGGGCGAATTGATCCCCAACCTACATGAAGGAGGCCCATGTTCAACTCCAACGATCGACGGCCCAAGAGTCTACACGCTCGGCAAGGAAGGACAATTCTACTGCCTGAACATGGAGGACGGCAAAGTCCTGTGGGAGAAGCAACTGCAAAAGGAACTCGGCGTCAAACTGCCTGAGTGGGGCTTCAGCAGCACTCCAAAGATTCTGGAGGATCAATTGATTCTTGAGACCGGGCGAGTTGTCTCCTTCAACAAAATAACAGGCGAGAAACTGTGGCAGTCAGACATCCATGCCGCAGGGTACGGGACGGCAGCGGTATTCGATCGAGATAGCAGGACTCTACTGGCAACTCTTGACTGTGATGGACTCCGAATCACCGACGCCAATGACGGGACGCAAGTGGCATTTACAGAATGGAAGTCCCCTTATCTTACAAACGCGACGACGCCTATCGTTGTAAACGACACAATCTTCATTTCCACAGGATACAAAGTCGGCTGCGGCCTTTTTCGGCTCAGCGGAACCAAGCTGGATCTGGTGTACAAAAACACCGACATGAAGAACCATTTCAACAATTCGATTCTGCACGATGGGTTTCTCTATGGTTTCGACGGCGATGCTCACAATGGCCGCAATGTGACACTGAACTGCATCAATTTTGAAACCGGCAAACTGCAATGGCGTCAGAGAGGACTCGGCTGCGGATCGCTTCTGATCGTCGACGGGAAACTGCTGGTGCTTGCGGAAACTGGCGCACTCGTCCTTGCGAACGCTTCACCGGACGCCTACAAAGAATTGGCTCGTTCACCGCTTCTCGAAGGTCGATGTTGGACCGTCCCAACTTTGTCGAATGGCTTCGTGTACGCACGCAATGCAGATGGTAAACTGGTTTGCACACGGCTTCCGCGGATCAGCGGCGACTAACGCGCCGACGCCCCGGCTGATGAAGCAAGGTTGAACAGAATTGGTGAGAGGTTTGCAATGCCCACATATGTCTATGGAATCATACTTTCTGAGGATGACGACACCGTCGGTGAAACTTTCGAGTTGGAACAGGGAATCAAGGACGCCCCATTGACTCACCATCCGGTCACGGGACAACCGGTCCGCCGCGTTCTCTGTGCGCCGTTCGTGGCGGGAATGTGGTCGCCGATGAAGTCTAAAAAAATCTTGTCCGACGACAGCCTCCGCGCAAAGGGCTTTACAAAATACGTCAAGAACCGAGACGGACAATATGAGAAGCGAGTGGGTTCCGGCCCCGAGATCCTTGGCAGTGGCTCCGGTGAGTAATTTGCACCCGGGTAATCTGAATCGGCTGACCAATTCTGCGCGAGGCACTTTGGAAAGTCTTCACGCGTGCTCATTGTCGACAGTCGCGAAAATGGCTCGTCAGTCGCTGCTGATTCTGATCTGTGGAATGACAGTCTCTGGATGTCAGCAAGCCTCGAATCCGGCTGAAGCTCCGATGGCTGCGACCGTCCATGAAAGCGTTGTCGTCACGAGTCAGCCGCTCCTGGAGATGGCTCAAACAATAGTGCGGCCTCAATTCGAACTGATTCGGATTGTTCCTCATGGAACATCTTCGCTTGACTGGAATCCCACGGCCCACGATGTCCGAGCCCTTCAAAAGGCAAGAGTCATCCTGATCAACGGTGCCGGCTACGAACCCTGGCGAGATCGTGTTTCGCTGCCGGCCTCGCGGCTAAAAGATACTGCATCCGGATACTACGACCAGTTCATTCGAATTCCCGACGCGGTCAAACATCAGCATGGACCAGACGGTCTGCACAGTCATCCGGGAACCGTTTGGGCCACATGGCTGGATCCGAATCTTGCCATGGCCCAGCTTTCACAGGTCACTGCGTCCCTTGTGCGATTGGCTCCCGACGAGAAAGCAACGATTGAACTCGAATCTGCAAAGCTCAGGGCACAGTTCGAAGGTTTGAATTCGCTTGTCGATGAACTTGCTGCGGTGCCCGGCATAGCGGAATGCGCGATCGTCTCAGACGGACCGTACTATCAGTATTTAACCAATCGACTCGGATGCAGGCTGACTTATTTGCACTGGCCACTCTCCGGCGATCTTTCCGAAAAGGATCTGCAGGAACTGACAACGACACTCAGCGATCTTCCCGCAGTTCCGAGCAGAATCTTTCTTCACGGCAATCGAAACCTGGGTGGCGCGAAGGAACAACTCATTGCTGCCGGCTTTCGTATTGTCAGCATCGATCTTTGCGAACAATCGGATGAGCAATCCAAACCTTTCGTCGAACGAATGCGAATGAATCTCGATCGGCTAAAGGCTGCACTGACAGCTCAATAGCAACAGACAGGACAGAGGCTTTCGACGAGAATTCGATCTGCCGTTCCAGTCATGCAGATCCCTGTCAGCGAAGCGCGGTCGTTGGCTGCAGGAAGCGATTGCTTATCGTTCTTAGCAAATCGTTGTCGGCGGGAAACAAGAAGTCGGCATCATTCTGAGCATGAATCTGATCGAACACCACCTGGGCCTCGGCGGTGCGATCCAGATTCCACAGTGCGACAGCCCGATAAACCTGCCCGGCCAGCGAAAGACTCTCGGCCGGAATTGTTTGCAGCACTTCCAGTGATTTGCCGAACATTTTCTGAGTCAATAGTACCCTTGCCTGAACCTCGCGAAACGCTGGCTCCCGCGAATTCAATTTCACCGCCTCCGTTGCAAAACGCAGAGCCTCCTCCAGGTCTCTTTCCTCAGCTGCACGGATCCAGGCTCGACGTGCGTCAATCGCACCGTCCTGGTTGGCGATGCTCTGAAGCGGCTCAAGAGTCTGCTCGGCGATTGAGTATTGTCGTCCCAGGATCATTAAATCCGCGTATGAAAGTCGAAGTGAAACGTCCGCGGGATTCTTTGTAACCAGTGAGTAGACATCTTTCGCAGCAATCTCAAAGACATCGTTGCGCTGTCCAGAATGGCGAGCCAATTCAAGAATCGCAGCCGCTCGCATCTTTGGTTCACCGCGAACGGCCGTGCCGCCCAGGTACATTATGGCTTCGTCGACCTTGTCAGACTCAACGAGCGAACGAATCAATGTTCGTTCGTAAGCTGGGTTCATTGAAGCAAGCTGAGTCGCGTATTTGATCGCCGCTTCGTCCAGTCCGGCGACGCTCTCAAGCCGATTGACTCGCCTATTCATCTCGACAATGTGACGAAGGGTCTGGATCGCAAGATGCAGCGACTGTTCTCGATTCAATAAAGCCGTCGGCTTCGCAATTTCGATCGTCTTCGAAAGAACCTCAGTCGAAACTGGTTGCACCAGCGATTGCATAATCAATGCCGCATGCAGTTCGGGGTTTGCTGGATCGTCCTTCACGAGCTGCACCAGTCGGTCTCGAATTCCCGCAGCATGCTCCCCACTCAACCGGGCAAGTGCCGAAGTGACTTCTCGGCGGTTTGGATAGACGGACTTTCCATTCTCCAGCGTGCGAATGGCCGACAGGATTTCACCCGCAGCAAACAATCGGTCAGCTCTCAGCAGCAGTCGCTGAACGGCATCCGTAATCGCGGGGCTGTGTTCGCGAAGCAATTCATCAACTTCAGTCCAGTTTCGCAGTGAAGAAGGCTGCTGCAAGTTCTTTTGAATCAACAAGTCGGCGAGGTACGCGGGCACTCCGGGGACATCTTGCATCTGTCGATACTCGGCGATCGCTAAATCAAGCTGGCCCGACCGGACCCAGGCGGACGCCATTCCCAGTCGAGCGGACACCGATTCAGGATTGTCGGAAACAACCGCTCGAAAGGACTCCAGCGACGCACTGGCATCGCCGCTGCGGCTACGGCAGATAGCGAGGCTCAATTGAGCCTGAGAGTGCAGTCCAGAGTCCTTCTTCCCGAAGGCCAGTGATTCTTCAAACTCCGCACAAGCTTCCTTCCAGCGTTCTTCGGTCATCAGAATCCGTCCCAGGCAATAGTGTGCCACTTCACGAGTCAATGCGCCCGCCGGAATGCTTTCCAGCATTCTGCGAGCCTTTACAGCTTCTCCCGTCGAGACTAGATACTCAATCAGAGTCTGATGAAGCGCAAACGCACGAGGGTTCTTCAGGATGCCTTTCTCGATGGCCGAAATTGCCAAAGATCGGTCGCCGTTCTTCCAAAGAATTGCTGCCAGATAGACTCGCATGTTCGCATTCTGAGGTGACTTCTCTACCTGCATGCGAAAATGTTTGATTGCCTTGGCAACGAGATCTGACGCCGACGACGAATGCGGTGACGACAATTGCTGCGCCGACACCGCCGTGAGTTTCACGCTACGCTGCAGGCACCGCACCAACTTTGCATTGAGCGGAAGATCTTCCGGTGTCTCCTCCAGCGCCAGCCACAGATCATTGATCGCGTCGTCGCCACGTCCTGCTGCGATAAGATAGTCTGCACGGATCTGATGAGCCTTTGCCGTGGGGCACTGCAACACCATCTGTTCAAGAAGTGTGTCGGCCTTGAATTCGGGCGGAGTCTCGTCTGTTTCCAGTCTCGCCAGCGCCGCAAAGGCCTCGGGCACTTTAGAACCGCATCGAATCGATCGTTTGTAACTGGCGGCAGCACCTGTGAAGTTGCGAGTCGCTTCGGCGGTTAGCCCGCTAAAGTACCAAACTTCGGCGTTGTCGGGCATCGCATTCTGCAACAGCTTCAAGTGGGCATCAGCGTCGGACATCCGCTTGAGCTGAACTGCCACTCTTGCATGGCGTAATCGCAAATTGTTATCGCTCTGGCCTTTCCGCAGGAGTTCTTCGTTGAGTCGAAACGCCTGTTCGAGAGCTTGCGGCGTCCGGATATGCTCCGTGAGCAGTAAGGACAGTTGTTCACGAGCTTCGAGATCGTTCGATTTCATCGCCAGGTATTGAGTCAACTGCAGTTGAGCGGTGCGATAGTCCTTCGCAGCGACAGACTTAAACGCCGTGTCTCGCAAAAACTGAAGTGTTCGTGAGAACTGCTGATCGTGAAGGCGTCTCATTCCTACCACGGCGACCGCGACAACAACGCCAAGAATCAGCGCTGCACGCGGATTGATGACTCGGCTGCGAGGGCCGTTTTTTGTTACGAGATCGGTCATGGAGAACAGTTCACGAAGAAAGGGTAGACAAAATCTATGATGGCCCGTTCGGAGGTTAAAGCACTTGCTGAACTTGAGCCGGAGTTAGTGCCTTTCGAATGGCGGGCAGTGCTTCTTTCAGGAATGCCTCAGATTGAGCAAGGTCGTCGGCCGTTTCATAGGCACGATCGACAGTGTAGATTTTGTAGAGTGCCGGTTCGCCGCGGAATGAAACTCGCGGATTTCCCGGAGCGTCCCATTCACCGTTTGTACTCCAACCCCAGAACACGCGAACCACCTCAGACAATGACGAATCCTGCAGTCGAAACGACGCTTTGTTCAAACTACTTGTCGAATCCGTGTCGTCTGTGATCCCAACAACGGTGGGGCCCGATGTCAGTGAGTACCCAACTCCCTCGAAACACGCCGTCGGTGGATGAACGCTCATTGGCCCCGACGCGCCGCAAAGGATCGTCAGCGTGACAACTCGACCGGTTTCCAGATGTCGATATTCCCGACGAAGAGACCCGGCGATCGCCGCGAGTCGTCTTTCACGATCGTCGATTGTTCCCGACGTCGATGTCCAGGCTCCTATCGTGACTGGAATCTGATCGAGCCGTGCAACGGCATCGGACAACGCTTGTGGATCGCTCATGCCATAGTTCAACACCGCGTCCGCACCAGCAGCCATTAACAGTACAGCCAAGCCACTGAGGCTCAGCCCAAAGTCGCGACGACTGAAGTAAGTTTCGGCAGTTGACATATAGAATTCTCAAACCCATATCAGAGCTGGGCCATGCAGCAAACGGTCTCGGTTGCGATGCCAGCCTTAAAAGACCGACTTCTGGGGTTCGACGGAGAAACCGCCCGGCATTCGATGCATCGAAATTCCTGGACGTGAATCAGCAGCTTTCACAAAGACCAGATCCAGAATCTTCAGTTCCAGATAAAGGAGCAACATTGCTAACGGCATCATCAGCCAGCCACTCAGGTCATGAAAAATCAAGTCCGCTGTTTCGCGTCCAAACGATTGATGAGCCACGGCCGTCGCAACAATTCGTACGATATTTGCGATCAATGCGATCGGAATAGCGCTGAGGAGGATGAGGAGTTTTTCCCAGCGAGTTCTGTTACTGATGATCACGGCCGATGCCGAAATCGCAAAAAACACCATCAGCATGCGCAGCCCGCTACAGGCTTCGGCGACACCCAGACGAGTTTCGCCCATCAGGATGGTATTGCCCTGAGCGATTGCGGGGATTCCAAAAGCCTGAATGAACCAGGCGGACTCCGAAGCGCCAAGCACCTGGAGTGGGTCCGACAGCGTCCGCTCAAGCTGAAACGGCAACGGCAGCATGAAACCAGTGAAGAGCACTGCTGGCCAGACGCCTCGAAAGAACCTCTGTCCCCAGACGAGCAAAACAACGCCCGTCAACGTGCACAGAAATGCAATCGCATCAATTGCTTCTACGTAGAAGTAGTTCGCCAAAAGATGTCCGATGACACCGGCCATCAGAAGCCCCAGTCCTGGTGGACTGCAACGAGCGTCGCCCGGAAGAATCTTCGTGCGACGAAACCACCCGAGTCCGACAGCCATCAATGGAATCACAAAGCCGTGAGAATATTGAGGCTCGGTGCTCCAGCGGCTGACGCATCCCAGCAACAATTCGCGAAACACGTAACCCATCAAGCCAGCAAGCACGACCGATATCACCGCGCGAGACGGCCAGTCGAGACATCGCCACTGGCTCATGTGCGTCGTGTTCGAAAGGAATGGGCTGGGTGATGACATCGACGAGATTGCTTCTGAGTGTGTTGACGTGCGAATTTTCTTGCAGAGTGAGAGGAACCGGTGACTGTTGCTGAAAAGCTACAACATGAATCAAACGGTGCGGGCATTCCTTTCGGCAAAGCCCGGCAAATCAGACTGTCTGCGGCGACTTTTAAGAGTATGCCGAATTTGCGGATCACCAACGGCGAACTCGGTTCCGATGCGACTGTTGCAATCGGAACAAATTGCCCGAACTCTACCGGCTCGACCACAAAAAGAAGTCCGAAGTTCCATTGCCGTCCACCTGATAACCTAGGGTTGGCCACAAGTTGAGGTCTGATGCGTAAACACATCAATTGGTTTTTCCGGGCCTCATGCAGTCACCCTGATGGTCACTTCTGATGCTCGCTATTGTTGGCTCCGATACGAAGGTGCTGGATATGAACTGGAAACTCGCACTCCGAATCATCACCGCCGGCGCAGCTGTCTGCGGCCCAGCCAGCATGGTTTCGGGACAGTCGTGCCGCTGCCAGCAATCAGGTGCGACTCCGGCCGAGAACAGCGTACTGCAGGATGGAACATTGCAGAACGGGATTCTGCAGGAAGCGACCTCGCAGTTGCAGCCTTTCCAGGCTCCGCTGGGGTCCTATTCTGGAATGTCCAACCGACTTCCCGCCGGCTGGCCAATCCGCTGGACCGGACCGGTCACGATGGGCACCTCTGCAAACGCATCGACGTCCTCATCAGGTTCAAGTTCAAGTTCAGCCCTCACCTCGAATTCAAACTCGGCTTCAAACTCAAGTCAACGCTCAGGCCTATCCTCTGGGACGTTAGGAGGATCCCTCGTCCGTGATCCATTCTCCGGACAGCTGATTGCCGCGACATTGCAGCCTCGCATTGGCCAGGGCATCGCAACTCAAAGCGGAGTCAGCGGAGCCAGGTCGAAACCATCAACTCAGATCGCCAGTGTCGATCCAGCACTTTCCCGATCATCAGCAGGCAGCTCGGCGACAAGCGACTCCTCGAAGTCTCGATCATCAACATCTCGCTCTTCGACATCAAGTGATCCTGCCACTGGAACAGCCAGCCTCCGGTCTCTGTCAAAATCCAGCGCTTCGACTTCGGATCCTGCAAAAAGCTCCTCAGTGGGATCGTCCAGCGACAAAGCGTCCTCAAAAAGTGGCGTAAAGTCCTTTAGCATCATGCCAAATCCCAGCGGTTCCGTCGGCAGCGGAATCGGTGGCGGCGGCATGAGCGGCGGCGGAAACGGTGGCGGCGGATCATCGGGAGGAACCGGTGGTGGAAGTTCCAGCGGTGGAGGCATGGGCGGCGGTACCAGCAGTTGGTCGCCTCAGTCAAACGGATCTGGTGCCGGCTCAGGAGGAGGCTTATCATCCAGACAGCCAGGCAGCGGAACACTGAATTCCTCGGCAACAAATAACTCAACTACGGGCTCACCTGGACCAAGCTCTTCCGGCGGTTCTTCTACAGGCAGTAACTCCGGCAGCAGTTCAAGCAGTGGAAGTAACTCGGGAACTAACTCCGGAAGTAATTCAAGCAGCGGAAGCAGTTCGAGCGGCAGTGGAGGCTCGGGAACAAATCCGGGACCCGGTGGCGGCTTTAACGAGATCCCTGTGCCCGACACTCCAATTCCCGACTGCACCCCAGACATCCCAACAGATGTCCCATATCAAGGTGGCGGTCTAAGTCCCGGGCCTGGAACAGGTGGTGGAGATTCACCAGTCGTGCCGGAACCAGGCAGCCTCATTCTGCTAGGCATCGCCGGCGGAGTTGGCGGAGCGAGCCTGGTTCGCCGTCGACTGCGAAAGACCGCTGCACCGGCAACTGTATAGAGTCATTGCTTCAACAGCGCAGTACGACATTTCGACAACACCGGCCACGCGGTTCCACGATCTTACTTAGATCAAGAGCGTTTGGCATGTTCGACATGCGACCATGCCACGATTATTTGACAGACTGACTGGACAACGCCGTAGTCCGATTAGCCGCAGGGCACCAACACTCGGTTTATGCATGCAAAAAATGGAAGTAGCCGAACATTTTCGAACTCCGGCTGATCGTCCCCAGGCGCCGCGTTCTCGCAAACACGGCGATCCCCAGCAAAGCCGTTTCAGGAATTCGTAACAAAAGCAAGCAGCGACCTTCGCTTCACTTGTTCACGCGGCCTGTTACAGCCATAAATCATCAGTAGACTCGCGACTGCGATTCTTTGTCCGATGGGTTCTGGCAGAGAATCGCGGCATGAGTCAAGCATGATGACGATCGTTGCCACTCAACCCGAACGGTATCTTATGAAAGCGATGATTTGGTTACTTGTACTTTCATGCGGCATTCAATGTGCGCACGCGGGGGATTCTGAAACGGGCTCTCTGAACTCTCACCTCGAGCCACTTCGCCCCCTCCTCGGGAAGACATGGAAGGGTGCGTTCAAGAACAGCACTCCCGACAAGCCAATCGTCGATGTGATGCGATGGGAAAGAACGCTGAACGGTCAGGCCGTTCGAGTACTCCATTCACTCAACGATGGCGTTTATGGTGGTGAAACCATCTTCCGCTGGGACGAAACCAAGAACGCGGTAATGTATCATTACTTCACGACAGCCAGTTTCATGACAACCGGCACGCTGTCCTTTGCTGACGGAAAAACGGTGACTCACGAGGTTGTATCCGGCACAACCAACGGAATTACAGAAGTAAAATCCACAAGCGAAATCCTGCCCGACGGACACTACCACATAACAACTGAGCATCTCAAGAACGGATCATGGGAGCCCGGGCGCGAGGTCACGTATTCGCCCGACGAAACTGCCACGGTGATCTTCAAGTAGCTCTGCCTAACTGGACAGCTCCAGGTTGGTCGAGTTATCGAGCATTTTTTTTGGTGGGACGGATTTGATTTTGTCGATATCGACGCCGAGTTCGGCCAGTCGCTTTCGTCTGGTTTTCCGGTGGCACGTGCTGGCCTGGGCATTGCGGCGAGCGTGGTAGATTTGGCGTTCGGATTCTACTCGGAAGAGTTGTTCGCGAGTGCGTGGCGGAAGGTTGAGCGACTGCATGACGACGTTCGCGGCGCGGCGAACCTGCTCCGTCGTCAGCAGTTCGCCGCTGGTCACATCCTCGCCCGGCGAAAGCTGCTGACGAACTCGGGCACAGA
>JANMEV010000329.1:0-22923 GCA_031377305.1 Planctomycetota bacterium
CGGAATTCGGCCGCACTCCGTTCGCTCAGGGTGGCGACGGTCGAGATCACAATGGGGGCTCGTTTGTGACCTGGCTGGCCGGTGCCGGCGTGAAAGCGGGAGTTAGCTATGGAAGCAGCGACGACTGGGGCTACAAAGCCGTCGAAGGCAGAACGTGGTGCTACGATTTTCACGCCACGGTCCTTCATCTGCTGGGGATTGATCACAAACGTCTTGTCTACCGTCAGAACGGTATCGACCGCCGACTCACCGACGTGCACGGACATGTGGTGAATGAAGTTTTGGCGTGACGAGCTGTTGAGTCGCTTCACTAAGCCGCAAATTTTCAGCAGCGGGTGGAAAGTCGAAAACCACTGGAAAAACACCAACGGCGGGCACTTGGTGGTTCAGTTTTGTGTTTCAGCCAACAGACCACTGGCGTCCGATTTTCTCGTGCTTTGAACACATACACCGAGTGCAATCGCATTGCCGCTGATCAGAAACTGGCGCAGCCGATTTAGTCCTTCGCGATCAACGCCATGGCTGCGTTATGACCGCCGATCCCACTGACACCTCCGCCGCGCCGAGCACCTGCGCCTGCCAAAAAAATGTGTGGATCATCAGTTTCTGCGCCCCAGAGTTGCCTGATAGCCGGACTCACATCGCCATCAAGAAACGGGAAGTCAAGATCGCGATGAAAGATGTTTCCACGCGGCAGGGACAAGTCCGCCTCCAAATCCACGGGCGATTTTAATTCGATCGCGAACGAGCCGTCGCTGCACGGCGCAAGAACGGATTCAATGGGGTCGAGCAGGAATTGATTCAGACCAGCGATGGCACGATCGTGGGCGACCGATTTGGCGAGCTCTGGATCGGCATCGAAGAGCTGTGCGGGAGTATGAAGACCGAAAAGGGTCAACGTATGAAATCCCCTGGCAATCAGATCGGCAGACAGGATTGTTGGATCGGTCAGAGTGTGACAGTACAGTTCCAGCGGCAGCTGCGTTGGCATCTCACCGCAGCACGCTTGCGAGTAGGCAGTTTCCAGTTGCGTATAACTTTCATTGACATGAAAAGTACCAGCAAAGGCGATCCGCGGATCCACTCCGGATTTTAGTCGCGGCAAACGCGACACGAGCATGTTAATTTTCAGTTGTGATCCTTCGAGCGAATTCGGGACATCGCTTCCCCGCAGACGAGCCAAGTGCTGAGGCGCGGCGGCGAAAAGCAGGTCGTGGGCAACATACGACTCACCAGTTTCCGTTTCGATGCGAACGCCCGCAGGTCCACTCTCCAGCGAAGCGACTCGGGATCTCAATTTGATTTCCACACCAAGCGTCGTTGCAATTCGACACAGTTCCGAGACCAGAGCGCCCATGCCTCCAAGCGGCACTCGCCATTGTCCGGTGCCATTGCCTATTAGATGATAAAGGAAGCAACGATTGGCCTGCATATCACCAGCCGAAACGAACGTCCCGATTAACGCATCGGTCAGGACGACTCCCTGCACAAGATCGTCGCGGAATCGATTGCGAATCACTTCGCCAATCGGGACTTCCATCAGATCACGCCACACTTCCGGCAATCCTATTTCTGACTTGAGTTCCTCAGCGGTCATGAGCGGTTTCAGCATGGATGGGGCCAGTCGCTTGGCCAGTTCCGCAATCGGTTTGTAAAATTCTCGCCAGGCTTTGCCTTCCCGATCCGACCCGGTCAGCTTTTGGAAACTGCTCTCCGTCTGTTGGTTCCAATCCGAACAAATCAAAAGCCCTTCATCATGACCATTGCGATGATAGGGTGTATACGACGCGACAGAACGGTCAAGCGTCTTGAAATTGATCCCAAGGTCAGCCACGATCTGGTCGGGCAGAAGTGAAACCAGGTATGAATACCGTGACAGCCGAGCCTCGTAATCAGGGAAAGGCTTCACGCTGGTCGTGGCGCCTCCGAGTTCGTCATTTGCTTCCAGTAATAGGACTGCCTTTCCTGCTTTTGCAAGATAGCAGGCGGCAACCAATCCGTTATGTCCACCGCCGACGATGGTGACGTCGTATTGTTTGTCGTTTGTTGTCATTTGCTTCCCAGGTGGCGATCACCACACATCGTTGCAGGATTGAAAGAGGATGCCATCGCAGGTATTGCTCGAATGCGGGCATCAAACTCGCGGGCTGCGTTTCTATCGTTGAGCCGGGGATTATAACTGCTGGCGTGAGATAACGTGCAGCAAACCCTCTGGTTCCCGGAAGAGCCACTTCGGCAGCGCATTGAGGGTGACCGATTTGATGCAGGACAGCCGCGCGTTCTTCATTGTTACCGGGCTTCCCACGGTCACGGGGAATGGAACGAAACAGATTCGCATCTCCGTTGCAACGATCGCAGCAACCGGCAAGCCGCTGATCCTGAATGCTCTTGGTGGTGACGATTCGCTGATGCAATTTGGAGCGGAAACCGCCTTCGATACGGCCGGCTTTCGATTCCTCGGCGGACAGGGGAACAATAAGCTGAGTTTTGACAACTTTATTAATCTGCTGGTCTGGAAACTCTCTGCATCTGGCACGGGAACAGTCACTCCGGCTGGACAGGCTTCACGGTTCATCAGCAGCATTGAGCATCTTCACGGCAGCGAAGGTGCCGACCAGTTTCGACTGGCGGCTGGCGATCAGAACCCGCTACTCAAAAAGACGGCAACGGTGGTTTGGACGTAACTCAATTGACCGGCGATGCGGACATGAAGCTGGCAAACAGTCTGCCGACGATGTCAGGCGCAATTGACCAGCGAGTTTTCCTCCGATTCGTCGAAGAGGCCGTTCTGATTGGCGGAGCAGGCAACAATACGCTTGACGCAACGGGGTTTCCCGGTTCCGTAAAACTCCGGGGGCGCGGCCGGGGATGAGGTGTTGTTTGGTTCGCAGCTAGACGACATTCTCTTCGGCGGCCCGGGAAACGACTTGCCCGCTGGCTCCTATCGAAACGACAAGCTTTATTGAGACGCCGGAAACGACATCGTGGTCGGCGGTGGCGGGGCAGATATCCTTCGCGGGGACGATGGAGAGGATTTACTCATCGGCGGGCATGCCGGATACTTTGATCGCGATACGCAGGCGGCCGATCGCACGGCGTTAACGGCCGCGTGGTTCTCTGCTGAAACGTACGCTGAACGTATCAATCGAAGGGCGAATACTGGAGGCACGGGCGCAGCTGAACAGATCAAGCTGACACCTGGTTCCATGGTCCATGACGACGGCCATGTAGAGACACTCTTTGGCGAGTCTGGCCTGGACGGTTTTTCGCCGCAACAACTGGAACGTCGAGCGAAATAGCGAAAAAGAGACACTCGCTTACTGGCCGAGGGCAGGAGTTCAGGCAAGCAATTCGGGTATTTCCTTACCGCCATCTACAACCTTCAACGGCCTTCCCTGGGGACTCATGTTTTCGTGGTCGGCGTTGATCGACAGTGCTTTGCACACCGTTCGCATCAGATCAGGAACTGTCACCGGCTTATCGGCCACCTCAGAGCCATCGGCCGTGCTCGCTCCGTAAACCTGGCCGCCGCGAATTCCGCCGCCTGCCATCATCATGCTAAAGACTCTTGGATAATGATCCCGGCCTTCTCGAGGATTAATCTTTGGCGTGCGGCCAAACTCCCCCATCCAAACGACGACTGTGCTCTGAAGCAAGCCTCGGTCCTTCAGGTCCTTCAATAAAGCGGCTGTCGCCGGGTCAACTTCGGCAGCGTTCTGAGCACACTCTTCAAAGTTGTTTTGGTGAGTGTCCCAACTGCCCGATCGCACTTCCACGAACGACACGCCACGCTCAACGAGTCGTCTGGCCAGGAGGCATCCACGACCGAAATTTGAATCGCCGTAGCCGCTTTTCAGGGCTGCTGGCTCGGATGAAATATCAAACGCCGAAATTTCTGGCGTCAGTACGAGCCTGGACGTTTTTCCATAGAGCGATGCGTGAGTCTCAGCCAACTGCTCCGATCCTGACTTTGCAAATTCACTGGTGAGCTTGCTCAGCAAGTCGGACCGTCGATCAAAGCGAGCGCGAGAGACTGGTAACGCGACATTTTCAGGAAGCTGACCAGGTCGTGCCACAACGAACGGTTCGTAGTTCATTCCCAGGAAGCCAGCGCCCTGAGTCGCGCCGATCGAAACGAACGAAGGGATTTCAGTGGTGACGTCGCCCAGTTGCTGGGCGACGTTTGAACCAAACGAGGGATGCTTCACACTACCGGCCGGTACGTATCCTGTGTGCATCTGGTAGGTGGCTCGAGGATGACTGCCTTCCTTATTCGTCATTGAGCGAATGATGGCAATATCGGCCATCTGTTTGGCGACTCCAGGGAAATTGTCTGCGATGCGAATGCCAGCCACACTCGTGTCAATCGCGTCCGTTGGCCCGCCATTTTCGTGGCCAGGCTTTGGGTCGAACGTCTCAAACTGGCTTGGTCCGCCCTGCATCCACAGCAGGATCATCGACTTGCCCTGCTTGCGGAGTTCAGACGCCTGTTCAGCCATTAAACTTCGAAGGCCAAAGCCGCCAGTGAATGCGGTGGCTGCCGCTGCAGTTTTCAAAAACCGGCGGCGAATAAAACCCTGGCCGCGAGCCGTTACAGCGTCCAATATTTGAATGCTCATTTTTTGCCTCGACTTACGGTATACAATTGCCTTCAACTTTTAGATTGTCCACAATTCATGATGAAGAACAGTAACGATGGGTTTCAGAAGTTCTGAACACACTGTGCGAATGGGACGGAGCTGACCCAACTTTGCAACCGAAGCCTGCAAACACGGCAGCTTAGAATCGGTCAGCTCCTTCCCTTTCGCACAATTCTCAAAAACTCTTTTTGCCCATAGTTCAAGCAAGAACCGATCCGAGTTGCCCAAGGAACACTGGAACAACCGAAAGGTTCCGCGTAATTTTCGACATTTCTCCAGAGCTCCCTCATTGTCCCAGGAAATGAATTTACCATTGACTCACGCAGTAGGAATTTTTGGGAATCGCGCGTGGTCGCCTGCGAACGCTACCTTCGACTGCAGAATTCCGGAGAATTCAGCAGTGCCCACAATAGATCTTCAAGACCGTCTCGTACGCCCGAACCCGAGCTCAAGTGGTTCATGGCGATTGAGATTTCCGCGGTGTTGGGTTCGCGACCAACGGCGCTGAGATAGAGTTCGCTGATGATGTCTTCATCGGCAAGTACTGAACTTGAAATCCGATTGATCAAATTTCCGGAAGCGCCCGATTCGATCGTTCTTGATAACAACTGTGAGTTCATCATGAACAACGCCTCCGGAATGCTGCCGGTCAGTTCATCTCGCGGAGTTGACGGGTCGAATCCAAAGATCCGGGAGAACTCTTCTCGCCCCTGATCAAGTTTCTGCATTTCGTATGGTGATCGCCGTCCTTCCGATAACCGTAGCGGCAAGCTGGAAACACCCAGCGTCTGACACAATGCAGCGTAGAACTGATCCGATCTCAAACGCATCGGCTCACATTTTGCAAAGCCCTCCGCACTGGCGTTGGGAGCACGCTGGTAGGTTCTGGTGGAAGAAATCGTCTGAATCAGCCACTTTAGATCGTATTTATTGGCCACGAAGCCATCACTGAGTATCTTCAGTGTTGCTTCATGCGTGCACTCTCGATCCGGCCCGATATCATCGATCGGCAGATAGAACGCAGTACCCGTCATTTCATACCAAATTCGATTGATCACAGCGCGAGCGAACCAGGGATTATTGATGCTGGTGACGAATTCCGCAGCCTGCTCCCGACGATCCAAATCGCTCAACCCTGAAGCGATTTTTTTTGATGTCAAAAAGAATGCCGGATCAATCTTCTTTCCCTGTGAAGCAGGGTCTGCAAGATCGGGCATATAGTGCTCGGCCGAGCCCTGACCCGGTCGTTCCGGCGGCTGAGCAGTTATGATTTCTTCAATAGACAATTTCCCATCGCCATTCTTGTCGATCACATCTTTTGCAGGCCCGTTAAAGATTCTTGCAAGCGGCGAGCCCTTCGCTTCCTGCTCCGTAATCACCTTGTCTTTGTTCCTGTCGGCTCGCGTTAACAGGAATTGCGACGCGGCTGGGTTCCGGGATCGATCTGAGTTCACCGACGTGATCTCATAGTCGAACATGTTGTCGGATTTTCGATCTCGTTGCACGCTGACGCGAGGAAAGAAGGCTGTGAACTCGTGAAACTGATTTCGCTTCCAGCTATCCCATGGATGATCGTGACAGTTTGCGCACTGAATCTGGATGCCGAGGAACAGTCGAGATGCTTCAGCCGCAACCTCTTCAGCAGTACCATCGTGGGCAAAAATCAACGCTGTGGCTCCGTTGTCGTTGACGGGGCCGCTTGCGGTTAGCAGTGAGGTTGCAATCTTGTCCCAGCCATGGCTGTTGTTCAGCTCGTCTGCCATCCAGTCGCCGAACGCCGGTCGAACGATGCCTGCTCGCATGTTGGTGGCTCGTCGAAAGATGGCATCTCGCCAATAGCGAGACCAGTTTTGTCCATACTCCGGCGACTTCAGCAAATCGGCGATCATTTCGGTTCGTCGATTCTCGGATGGATTCAATCCGAACGAAGTGATCTCACCGGGAGTCGCCGGGCGACCGACGATGTCAAACATCACTCGTCGAAGAAATGTGGCGTCGTCTGCCAAGGGAACCGACGATTCGATCGCATCGCCCCAAAGACTCTTGTCTACCGACCGGGCCACTTCTAACGACGAGGGTGGGGCAGAGAACGCAGTTTTGCAACAGAGCACGCTGACGAAGAGAGCGGCAAGTGAAAAACGCATGGGCGGACTCCGGCGAGGGAGAAAAACAACTTGACGGTGGTTCATACCATAGAACACAGCACCTCTGATGCAGCCATTGCATTCCTGTGTGCCATGACTCAGCGGTGCTGATCTTGCCACATTTTTGCGGCGGCAACGAGTTCAACCTGAACGAATGCCATTCGGAGTCGCCCGAAATATGCAAAAACCTGTTTCTTCACGAAACTCACAGCCGAAAGGCGAGCTTTTCAATAAAGGCCACAAGAAAGGTCGCCCTCACCACTCGCCAAGTTCCTGCTGCAATGCGCACCACTGCTCTTCGACGTCGGCCAGTTCTTTCGTCACAGATTCAATCTGAGTATGCAGATCCATCGCCTTCTTCGCATCCGACGTTTTCATCATTTCTGCGTTGAGTGCCTTCTTCTGGTCGTCGAGCTTTGCGATGCTCTTTTCCAGGTTGCGAAGAGTTTTTCGCTGTTGGTGAATGTCTTTTCCCGTCGATGCTTTCTCTACCTTGCTACCAGCTCCCTTACCCGCTGGCGGAGTTGCCATGCGACCGGTGGCTCGTTCGCGTTCCCCTTCTTCAATTTCCTTATTCACATAGTAAATATAGTCATCGTACTTGCCGGAGTAGTTTCTCGCGCGGCCGTCTCGGACTTCGATAATGTTGGTCGCGATCCGGCGAACGAAGTGACGATCGTGACTGGTGAAAAGCACTGTGCCCTTGTAAACCAGCAGCGCTTCCGCCAGCGACTCCACCGTTTCGACGTCAAGATGGTTACCCGGTTCGTCAAGGATCAGGACGTTGTAAGTCCCCAGCAACAGCCCAGCCATGCACAGACGAGCTCGTTCGCCCCCGGACAGAACGCGGATTGGCTTCTTGGTATGGCCCCCTCGAAACAGCAGCGAACCCGCACAGGCGAGACAATCCTGTGTAGTCGTTCCAGGTTTCGATTTGTACTCGAGGTACTCCAGAACGGTCTGATCGGGCGGTAGTGTGGTGTAAACGTGCTGAGCATACACGCCGATTTCCGTGCCGTAGCCCCATTTCACTTTGCCAGCAACCGGCTTCAGAGAATCGACGAGAGTTCGCAGCAGAGTGGTTTTCCCCTGACCGTTGTCTCCCACGATGGCCGCTCGCTGCTGATGCTCGATCTCCAGTTCGATACCGCTGGCCACAGCCTTGCCGTCGTACCCTATTGAAAGATCAAGACAACGAACAACTGGCCCCTGGCGAGGTTCCACCAGAGGCGCTCGGATGTTGGCGGTTGGCAGATCGACTTCAATTTCCTGCAGAGTCAGTCGATCGAGTTGCTTCTGTTTGGAACGTGCCTGACTGGCTCCAGTTGGGCGAGCCTTATTCTTGTCGATGAAAGTCTGTAGTTGCTTCTGCTTCGCAGCAACTGTCGCGTTGGTTCGCTCTGCGCGGACTTTTTCTTCTTCGACCTGCTGCAGGTAACCGGCAATCTTGCCGTTGTACATCGTCAGCTTGCCCCGATTCAAATCCAGAGTATGCGAGCACGTTGCTGTTAGAAATTCACGATCGTGCGACACAATCAAGCAGGCCGCCGGAAAGTGGCGCAGGAAGTGTTCCAGCAAAATCTGAGTGCGCAAGTCAAGAAAGTTTGTCGGTTCGTCGAGCATCAACAAGTTGGGATCGTGCAGCAGCAAAGCAGCCAGCTTGACTCGCGTTTGCCATCCACCAGAGAGATCCTGAACGGGTCCATTGAGATAGTGCCCTTTCAGTTCAAACTCCGACGCGACTTCTCCGCATTTCCAATCTGGCTGACCGCTATCGCGAATCAGGAAGTCCATTGCGGACTCGCCCGGTTGAAACGGATCATGCTGTCGCAAATAGCCGACTCGCAAATGCGGAGAACGCATCACGGTCCCGCTATCAAGTTCCTCGTCGCCAAGGAGAACTCGAAGCAGCGTCGACTTACCGGCACCATTGCGGCCAATGAAGCCGTACTTCACATCTTCATAAAGAGTGACGCTGGCTCCGTCGAGCAGTTGCTGGTCACCGTAACTTTTGAACGCATCGGTTAGTTGCAGAAGGACAGACATGGAAGCGAAAAAAGCCTGTGATTTTGCGGGAATGTAATCGTAAAACGTGACATTTACCCGCCCGCCGGGATCGCTTCAAGCACCAGTCATCGCTTTTCCCGTCATCGGTTGGGAATGGAGCCATTCTGAGGGGTTTGGATGAGCAGTGAATGCATGCTTGTCCCTATCCATGGCCTCTTCGCCGGGACTGGACGGCGAGCGGACAGCGGTTCGAGAAGACGTCAGGAGTGTTCCGGTGAGACACGAATTGTGTTGAACCGACTGAACAGCAGGCCGTACAGAGCCATCGTCAGCACAAGCACGCAAAAGCACCCCGGCCACAATACTCCGGGGCCTAACCGAGCCAGGATTTCTCCACCCAACGGAGCTCCGATCATCAGCGATAGCGAATGCGAGATATTAAAGATTCCCATGTAGCGAGCTCGCAGCGCAGGCGGGGCCATTTCGGAGACGATTGTCGGTTTGTAGGGAGCCTGAAAGATCTCGCCGAATGTCCAGAGAACAATCGTGCCGATGATCAACGGTGCTGAATCAGCAAAGACAGTTAATCCGAATCCCAGAGCCAGCAGTAACTCGCCGAACAACAGAACGTGAACTCGATTGAATCGATTCAACAGATGCGTCATTGGTAACTGAAAAACGACGATCAGAATTCCATTCACGCAGATCATCATTCCAAACTGCAATTCGTCAAAGCCCATGCCTCGCAGGTAAAGCGGCAGCGTTGTGAATGCCTGCATAAACACGATATTAGTGAACAGACTGCAGAGACAATAAAGAAGAAACATCCAGTCGCCGGCGACGTGTCGCAATGCCGCTCGCGCGGAAACGTCGTTTGACAGTGAATCATTCGAAGCCAGCCTCGCTGCGGAACTCAAAGCAGTTGATGCGTAATCGGGATCAAGCGATGCCAGTGCTTCAGCGGCCGCAACGGGTGAATCGGACTCCGTGGGCAGGACTTCAAATCTGTCCGCTCGTTTTTTTGGCAGCCTGGGCTTTGTCTCACGAAGAAACGCAAGGACGACGACTCCATAGAGCGCAGTCGTCAAAGCGTCTCCCCAGAACAACCATTGAAATGATCTCGATGCGAGGAAGCCGCCAATCGGAGGAGCGACAGCAAATCCAAGGTTGATGGCAATGTACATCATACCAAACGCCTGTGGTCGTTGGGCGAGCGACGTCACATCGCCGATCATTGCCGATGAAGCCGGTCGGTACATTTCCATGATCGCGGCGAACAGGAACAGGACTCCCATAAAGAGCCAGCCGTTCGTGACCTGACTGAGTACCATCAACGAAGTGGCACCGCCGAACAACGCAAACAGCATGGTGGAGCGTCGGCCAAACTGATCGGCCAATTGCCCGCCGATCAAAGACGAAACCACGGAGCCCAGCCCAAACGCACTAATGCAATAACTGGCAAACGCTTTCCCCATTCCCAGTTGTTCGCTGACGTAAATGGTCAGAAACAGCATCACAAACGAGCCTGCTCGATTAATGAACGAGCCGAAACACAGGATGTGTACGGTCGTCGGCAGACCCTGATAATGTCCGAAGATCTGTCGAACCGTGGCTTGAAATGCCGCCATAAGGAATTGACCAGGGATTGAGATCGAAAGAGATCGTCTGATTAGAGTTCATGACCGTATGACACGGAAGCCGCCCCAACGGCTCACTGGAATTCCAAATCCAGGCGATGACAGCGGTCCAATCGAACGCAACGCGGCAACTCATCGGTACGACACTCCGATTAACAAGTGACCACTGCACCGATGCTTTTGAATATGCCCAATCACCAACACGCGGAAAGCCGCGTGAGGCACGCACGATAGCAACGGGGCGAACTATTTCCGAGTTCGGAATCCGTCCTCGCACATTTCACTGTTCAGGATTCCAGCGATCTAAACCACTGGGAAAATCGTTCCGATTCCGCTCGGCTGTTAGTTGTTCCGTCGCAGATTGAAGATAATCTGCACCGTACACTACCCCGCTCGTTGGACGTGTCACCGGCAGATTGGCGATTCAGGCAAGCCAATTGTGAGGTGAATGACCGCCACGTGGATCTTCTGAAAGCGATTGAATGCATCAGGTCATTGCCGGTTTAGGTTACTTCGTGATGATTCTACTCGCATGGTTGATGAGTTCGCATCGAATGCGATTTCCCTGGCGAGTCGTGGTCGGAGGGACCGTTTTGCAACTCGGCTTTGCCTGGGTAATCCTGAATACAGATCCCGGGCGGAACTTCTTTGAGGCGATCGGTGATTTTTTCACCCAGCTTCTCAGCTTTGTCGATGCTGGAAGCAGCATGGTCTTTGGGAAGGATTATGGGCAGCACTTTTTTGCCTTTCGTGTTCTTCCCACCATCATCTTCTTTTCCGCGCTGATGTCTGTGCTTTACCACCTCGGTGTCATGCAGATCATCGTGCGAGTCATCAGTCGCGTGATGCAGGTCACACTGGGAACATCCGGTGCCGAAAGCCTTTCGGCCTCAGCCAATATCTTTGTTGGCCAAACAGAAGCGCCGCTGGTCGTTCGACCTTATGTTGCCACAATGACGCGTTCGGAACTGATGGCCATCATGGTTGGAGGATTCGCCACAATCGCCGGCGGAGTGATGGCCGCTTACATCGATATGGGAATCAGCGCGGCTCATTTGGTCACCGCCTCCGTCATTTCCGCTCCGGCCGGGTTGCTGATCGCCAAAGTGCTTCAACCGGAGGTTGATGTCCCTGCTACACTGGGAACATTGAAACAGGAGATGCCGCGAACGACCAGCAATCTGATCGAAGCAGCGACCATGGGCACTTCGGATGGTTTGCAACTGGCACTCAACGTAGGTGCCATGCTGATCGCGTTTTTGGCTCTCATTGCAATGGTGGATTACGGGATTGAACATTTATCGACGTGGGCACTGGCACAGCTGGGTATTCAATCCGCGCCATGGACACTGACTCGAATACTGGGGCTTATGTTTTCGCCTCTGGCATGGCTGATGGGAATCGAGTGGACCGAATGTCGTTCCGCCGGAGAGCTGTTGGGTTTGAAGTTAGTTGCGACAGAATTCGTCGCCTACGAACGGCTTGGAGGCTGGTTAAAACTGGCTCCCGATGCTCGACCGTTGTCCGAACGAGCGACGGTGATCGTGACGTACGCTCTTTGTGGCTTTTCCAATTTCGCTTCGATCGGTATTCAAATCGGCGGCATTGGCGCTTTGGCTCCGGAGCGAAAGCGTGAACTTACCGAAATCGCTTTTCGCGCCATGCTCGGGGGAACACTGGCCTGCTGCATGACTGCCTGCATCGCAGGAATCCTGTGGACCGAAAATGCGGGGATTGAACCTCAATCATTCCCGGAAGCAAGCTCAACGGCTGAGCCTGCCGCGGCGTCCGAGACCATTTCACCCAAGTAGCTCAACCAGGTACATGACGGCTCCGGGGCCATCGCTCGTCCGCAAATGAAATGTGCTGGCGTTTTCGCCGACGGCCTGTCCGAACGGCGAAGGACATGTCCAAAAGACATGTCGAATTGACCAAAGAATAGCGTCCTGTGTCAAATCCGCAGATTGCCCAAAGTGCAAGCTGCAAGTACGTTCTCGCAGTATTGGTTTGAAACGCACAAGTGATCAGTTCCTATTGTGACACTTGGAAAACCACCCTATCCTGCCTCGAGGATTTTTGTGTCGTCGATTTGAATCAGCCTGAAGGATTGGGTGATGATTGTTGAGCGAATGCCCCAGGACGGCCAGTGGCTTTTTCGGCACCGTGGAGTGCTTCCATTTGTACTCCTGATTCCCGGATTTTGGGCGTTTAGTCGCTTTGAGTTTCTGGGAGGCAGTCGTACAGCACAGCAAATTTGGGACTGGTGCTGCCTTTGCGTTTCCATTTCTGGGCTGCTGGTGCGGGCGACGACGGTAGGGTTTGTCGATTCCGGGACGTCTGGCCGCAATACCACCAGCCAGCGTGCCACCGAGTTGAATACCACCGGATGGTACTCGGTCGTCCGCAATCCTCTCTACCTTGGCAATTACCTGGTCATGCTGGGGATCATCATGGTTCCGGCAGACATTGCACTCATCGCCATCACTGGGCTGCTGTTCTGGATCTATTACGAACGCATCATCTCCGCGGAGGAGGCCTTTCTTCATGCAAAGTTTGGTCAGGTTTATGCCGACTGGGCTCGCGCAACTCCCGTGTTTTTTCCTCGCTTGAATGGCTGGCGAAGTCCGGCGCGTACATTCCGCTGGAAAATGGTCCTTCGACGTGAGTACACGGCCGTACTTCTGATCGGCATTGCTTTCCTTGCACTCAACCTGCTCGAGCACATTTTTGCTGAGCAACAGCTACGAGTGGACACTCCCTGGATTGTTGCGTTTCTGGTCAGTCTTTGTATCTACGCGACGCTTCTGACGCTGAAGAGATTTACAAAGCTGCTGACTGTCTGTTAGACCCGACCCAACATGACTTCGTGAGTCGGTATGCCGCGGTCTGAACAGAAGTAATCAAAGAAAACGAGGGTGTCGCGGGCGTTCGAACTTTGTTTCCTTCGTTTGCTTCTGTTCAAAGACACGAACCTCTATTTGAAGAGGTTCTTAGCCACTCACATCGCGGTTGAGCATTGCTTCGACCGATGACGCAAATCAATCCTGCCCCCACAAGGCGTCGGCGATCCAGTCGAGGTCCTCAGTTTGCACCTGAGCTGCCTCTTTTCCTCGACCGGCACCGGCAGAATTGAGTGAATTCAGAACGAGCAGCCGTAATACGCTTGCCAGCGGACTTCGCGGCCCCTGTTTGATCGCTCGCTGCACCAGTCGATGGTCTCTATTCAGGATCACTTCATTCTGCCCCGTCGGCGCCTGACGAAAATGGGCGTCGATCATTCGCTGAAAGCCCTTCGGGATATCGCCATCCTTACGCAGTTCTTCAAACGTTTGAGCGAGTTCGTAGCGTTCGTTCAAAAATGCTACGACCGGCAAACTGGCTTGAAAGGAAGCGATCATTACCTTCGCATTCGTCGATCGCAGGAAGTCGCTCCAGCTTGCAGAAGCTTCTTCAAGCTCCATCATCCCCATCACGGAGCTGGCGAAGTTTGGCGATGAAGGCGTTGCCGGACGCAGGTCGATATGATCCGACGAATTGTCTGAAATAATCGATGCCAGCAAGCTCTCTTCAAAGCTGCGAAAGACATGGACGCACGGAGTTCGATTTGATGCGAACACATCATCCAGGTATCTCTCCTGTCGGCGATCGGCATTGTACCAGACAACGTGATCCGCTTCAGATTCGTGAAGAGCGTCGGCATCGCTCAGGTTCAGGATCTCGTGAAACAGCAGAGCCCCGCGAGAAGTCTTGAACCGATAGACTTTTCTGAGCAGGGCTCGCAAGCGAGGCTCGCCGATTGCTGCGCCGGCGAGCACATAACGATGCCAGTTGACGATCGCTTCCAGACGATTTGGTTCTTCGTCCGCCATCTTTTCCAGATGAGTGAAGAGAAACTCATCCAGAGTTGAACGCACAAGCTGAAGCTGATCGTCACGAACCAAGTCTTCGCGACTTGCCGTTGGAGAACAGCCTTCGAGCTCCAGGACGCCGCGCAGAAAGCTGGCCCACGGCGGCAACAGATCTCGAACACGTCGCGAGATTACCATTCGCCGCACCGTAACGGCAACGGTTGATTCATCAGCAAAACCTGGCGTTCGTTGCGGAGAGATGTAAAGTGCGCCGGCGATGGACGCAGGCTTCTCGATCCGAATCGGTATCACATCCAGTGGCGACTCGTTGAAGTAATTGGCAAGCTCAAGTTCGATTGCTTCGGGATCAGGCGTCGGCTCGAACCACGCCACGTTGATCACATTGACTCGAGCCGACCCTCCGTTCAGATGAATGGGGATGTTCAGAAAATCAGCGTACTGGCGGATCGCCGCTTCGATCGGTTCTGGCGACTCAGACATCGCCCGGAACTGCGGCTTGAGATGCAGGCAAATCGAAGTTCCTGTTTCAGTCCGTTCGCTGGACGAGAGCTGAATACTGGTTCCCGGCCCGGCTTCCCAGCGGATTCCTTCTGCACAGTCCTCGCGCCGACTCTCGACGACAAGACGATCGGCAAGCATGAATGCGCTAAACAGGCCGATTCCGAACTGACCGATCAGATAGTCGCCATCGCCAGTGATCAGATCACGCTGCTCATCGGACCCTCGCCCTTTCAGAAGACCGGTGATGCCGATGCCCAGCGTTCCGAGATAGCGTTCCGCGTCATCAGTACTCAAGCCAATGCCATCGTCGCTGAATGTCAGCGTTCCCGCTTTTGAGTCCTGCACAATGTCGATACGACCGCGAAATGTCAGATCCCGGCTGCGACGGCGCATGATGGCGTCGTGGCCATTTTGGATCAGTTCACGAATCGGCGTGTCCAGTCGGCTGTAAAGCGATGATCCCATGATCTCGATCACACCGGCGATATCCACTCGAAACGGGATCTGGCGAGTCCACACGCTGTACACCTCGATGATTAAACCAACATTTCCAGTCGTCACTCCCGACGAAAGACAGCGTCGGGGGGCGTGTTGTATCCGGGCTGCGGTCGCGCCGCAAACTTGTCGCGCGTGAGCATCGAAGAGACCGCCGTCGAAAACTGCCCTGTTTTTGACAACTTATGCCAGACCAGCGGCCAGCGAGGGCGCTTTTGTGGATTGAAAGTACGCGATTCAAGGTCGTTGCGGACCCAATCCTGCGAGGCTCTCAATGGCACTTTTGCAACGCGGCAATTGGAGTCGGCCGGCGGACTCTCGTGGGAACACGCAATTTTGTTGTTGGCAACTTCGCTTTTGTAAAGCGAGGCGGTCTGCGTCGACTGCGTTGCATTAAGTCCCACCCCCGGTCAGGTTACGATGCAGCCCACGGAAGGCAATCGGAAGCCGCCGTTTCAGTCGCCGAGTGGCGATGGTCCATTGACAACGGAGCCTTCAGGAGGTTTAGTGCACTGGTGCTTTCGCTGCGGAATTGCAATTGCAGTGGAGCGATCTCTCAGTGGCATTGATTTTTCGTCGCCGTGACTTCGATGGTTAGACTTCTCTCCGCAGTGGCTCCTTACCAGCTCATCAGGCGTTGCAAAAAACACCGCGGGTTGCCAGTCCGCTTGCGCGCCTTGGCGGGATGCCTTCTGTGCCTTCGTTCCGCGCCAATGGTTTTGGATTCAATCACTGCTGCGACGGCTGCGGAAATTGAGCAGAAAGAACTGGCAGACGATGCGAAGTCGGCAGACGATGCGAAGTCACCATTGGCTACGTCGGAAGCTGAAGCGGATGATTTACTCGCGATGGGTTCGCTTGAGCAATGGAGCGTCTTTAATTCGGATGCCGCAACTCCTGCAACTACCGTCTGGAAATTGCTGAAAGACGAAAGCGGTGAGTCTTACGTTCTTGTCTGCATGGGCGAACCGAAAGGGTTCCTCTTTACAAAGCAGCAATACAGCGACTTCGAACTGACGCTGGAGTGGAAGTACCCCATAGACGCTGATGGAAACAGCGGCATTTTGGTTTATACTCAAAGTGAATCGCGGATCTGGCCGACGTCAGTTCAGATTCAGCTCCATCAGCCGAAAGCGGGCAGCATCTTCCCCAGCGGCGACGCAACAACCGACAACACGCGAGACTCAGATCCAGACCTCGCGCGCCCGGTCAATACCTGGAACTCCTGTCGTATTGTGAGTCGGGGAGGTCGTCTGACAGTCGAGGTGAACGACAAGAAAGCGGGCGACGTTTCCGGAGCAAAGCCAGCGGTAGGCAGCATTGCGCTTCAAAGCGAAGGTTCCGAGGTACACTTTCGAAAAATCCGTATTCGCCGCCTCACGGAAGCCCCAGGCCAAGCTGCAGCCAGTTCGGTCAGCGCGGTGAAGTTGGGCGACTCGCCTCCGTCGCCATAGTTGGGTCCGACGGAGCAACTCTGGCAGTGAAGTCGGCAACTTCCGCAGATTCGTTGTAAAGTGACCTAAAAAATGGCTGAACTCGATCGGCAATAGGACCGTGTCGCCGTGGCTACGACCTATGGTAGTGGATTGTCGGCATCCTGTTGACGATTATCGACGTCCCTACGCAAAGCTGCCCCATGATTCACTCATCCATCACGATCAGTTGCCAGAAGTGTGGTGGCGTTGCCGACGTCGTTGCCGGGCAGGAATACCATCGATGCGAGTTCTGCACTTCGCTGATACGGCTATGTGAAGTTTCCGTGGATCGCATTCTTCCGACGGGAGCAATCGTTGAGTCCTGTTGCCCGTCGTGCAGTCAGTCACTCGAAACAGGATTGATTGAAGGACGGCGAGCGATGTACTGCACATCATGCTTTGGTGTGCTTGTGCGATACACGGACTTCGGCGGCATTGTTCACTCACGTCAGGCGAAGCGAGTCGGTGTTGAACCGGCGGAACCAAAACCGATTGACCCAGCTGCTTTTCAGCGTCACCTGAAATGTCCTTCCTGTTCGACGCAGATGGAAGTTCATCCTTACTACGGACCGGGCAACATCGTCGTCGATACCTGCCATGAATGCGGCTTCGTGTGGCTGGACCATGGGGAATTGACGCGAGTCGAGAAGGCTTCAGGAGTTCGCTCGGCCACACCATTCGCATCGAGTGGTGACGGAACGATGATTTCGGGTCCGGGATCTACCAGTTCCCGATATGACGAGCCCGAAACCACGACGGATTCTCCGCTGAGATTCCTGGCCGATCTGTTCCTCTAGAACTTCGTCGCCAGTGTTTGTTCGGACGAGATCGACGTTACGCGCGCCGTGTTTCACGGTACGGCATTCGTCGCATATGATCGGCCTCGCGCCTGAATCGCCGCAACGCCCCGAGCCTGCAAAGGCGAATGATTGCCGCAAGTGACGACCGTCGGGCCAATGGCAATCTCACGCTGGAATTGCGCCATTTGCATTCGAAACCTTTCCGCCTGTTCCGACGACCTGTTTTCGATCTGCCGCCGCAAAAGTTGCGTTGACCGCAGAATCTCCGTACTTGCTTCACGGATCCAGCCGCACTTGAGGTCTGGAGAAAGAATCGAAATTTCAGGCAAAATCAGATCAACCCGCGAAACCTGAACCGCATTTGTGGGTTACGCCAGATAGCGATTCTGTCGCCAGACTCGACGAACCGCTCCCCTTTCTGGTATCGCTTCCCTTCTAATAACGTTCGGTTCCACGCCTCTGGCACTCGTGACCATCACTTCGGAACCGGCACCATTCACTCGTTTGTAAGGCCGACACTATGCGTTTCGATCGCGTCCCACAGAATCCTGGATCAACGAACCGTCGTCGTTTGCTGAAGTCAGGAACGGCGGCTGCAGCTTTGTTCACAGTACCCGGTCTATTCGCTGAAGAGTTGCTGACCGCATCCCTGACAGAAGGTCCATTTTATCCCGACAAACTTCCGCTCGACACCGACAACGATCTTCTGATTCTGAACGACGCGATTACGCCTGGCGTCGGCGAGATCACTCACCTGACAGGAAAGGTCGTTTCTGCGTCCGGGGAACCGATTCGAAATGCGTTCGTGGAAATCTGGCAAGTCGACCATACCGGTTCGTACCTGCACAAAGATGGCCGCAATCCAAAAGGCAACGATGCCAACTTTCAGGGCTATGGTCGATTTCTGACCGACGCAAAAGGCGAATACTACTTCCGCACGATCAAGCCGGTTCGATACGAAATTGGCAGTGGGAACTACCGAGCGCCTCACATTCATGTGGCTGTCAGTCTGAACGGACAACGGATCCTGACAACACAGATATTGATCAAAGGAGATCCGGACAACGACCAGGATGGAGTCCTGAAAAGCGTTCGTGACCTAAAACAACGCGAAACGCTTCTTGCCGATTTCAAGCCGTTGCCAAATTCAAAGATCGGCGAACTGACAGCCCGTTTTGAGATTGCGATAGGCCACACACTGGTTGAGGGCGACGACGGAAAAATTCGCGGCGGAATCGCCAGGCCCGGCAGCCGTCGCGGTTAATGCTCATTGTTGAGGTAATACAATTGGCCTGGGTTTCAAAACCTTTGATCCAGCAAACGCTGGATAACTTGCCTGCGTTTAACCCCATCAACATCCTGCAGGAGAAAAAACGATGATCACCTTGAAACTGCTTTTGTGCCTTGGCTCGTTGTATGCGTCGAGCGGCAGGCTGTCCCTTGAGCCAAGCCGCCTTCTGCCGGCCGTCTCGATAGAACAGGCAACAGAAGTAAGCACCATCGCCAGCGACGCTGTCGCAGAATCCACGGACCCGCATGGGAAACGGGTGTCCCTCGATGTGACTAAAGAGAACTCTCTCACCGATGCTGATTCGTCAACGGCAATCATTGCAGTGACTCAACGCGAAGAGCATCGCACGGGCGAAGATCGGAAAACTGATGATGATGCCGATGACGACAAAGGCGATCGCAATGAAGATCGGCCAGGTCAACGAGACGGCAATGGCCCAGACGATCGCGACCTAAGTAAACATCGCGGGCCAGATCATCAAGGTCCCGGCTTTGGCGGCGGCTTTGGTCCTCGTGGTTTCGGCGGTCCACCGGGAGCCTTTGGCAGTGGTGCATTTGGCGGCGGCGGGTTCGGTGGTTCTTTCGGAGGAATGGGAGGCGGAGTTGTTAGCCGCGAAGTTGGCACCAGTGGCGCAAGCGTAGATTCAAATCGTAATGGCAAACTCGAAGAGGATGAGCTTAGCCGAATCCCCAGGTTTGTTCATGAGATGCTGAAGTCTCGCGGCATTCAATTGGAACCTGGGATGGTCGCTGAAGGACTTAACTTTTCTTTCAGGGCCAACTTTAACGGCAACATGGAAGAACATCGGAGCGAGACGCAGTCGCACTCAGTCGGGCCAGGTCGACCAAACGGGCCTCAAGGGCCGATGGCTTTCAAAGGGCAAATGGGACCACCAAATGCTCAGAACACAGCCGTTCCGCATGGGCCAGCGGGGATGAATATTTCAATCGTTATTTTCGAACTCCTGGATATGAACCATGACGGCAGCCTAACACGTGATGAGTTTCAGCGTCTGACAGATGCGATCCAGAAGTCTCAACATGCCGCCCCGGCAATTCATCGACCTATGGACGTGCCACATTTGCGTGGCTCGGAACCGTTGCACGACGCTCATGGCCACGACATGCGACCTCCAATGAATCGCTCAGTTCGGCCTGGAAGTGACGTTCGTCATCCAGAAATGAATCGTCCCGGCGATGGTCCACGGCCAGAACGGTCCGGACCAGAAAACGACCGACCCGCGTTTCGTCGGCCTTCTCGTCCGGGTCAACCAGGCAGCGAATCTCGTCCGCCAGCAGGTCGCCGCAATGGCGACGGCGATGATGATGATCGCCGTGATGATGATCGCCGTGATGATGACCGCCGTGATGATGACCGCCGTGATGAAGACCGTGATGAAGACCGTGATGAAGATGAAGATCGCGATGAAAACAAGCGTGACCATCAGGAGAACCACTCAGAAATCACGACCCCTGAACACGATGCGGCCGTCGTCGCTCAGCCGGGGCTGTCAGGCGATTGGATTTAGTCGCCTGATCCAAGACCAGTTCACTTGAATTGCCGACATTGATTTTCTTCTCATGTTTTCAAAAGGAGTTCTAATGCTTGCGTCCATCGTTACTCGGGGAACCATGAGAAAGGTGATTGCCGGGGCGTTCTGCGTTCTGTCAGTAGCCATCGTTAGTGCGTCCGACTGGACTCGTTTTCGAGGCCCCAATGGAACCGGCATCAGTGCCGATGCGGATCCTTTGCCGACCACGTTCGGGGAAAAAGAAAACCTTAAGTGGAAGATCGAACTTCCGGGCGCCGGGGTCTCGTGCCCGATTGTTGTGGGCGACAAAGTGTTTGCTTCTTGCTACTCGGGCTACGGAGTGGACCGACAGAATCCTGGCGAGATGAAGTCCCTGAAGCGTCACCTCGTCTGCCTCGACCGCAACAGCGGCAAGACGCTCTGGCAAAAGACGGTCGACGCGGTTCTGCCGGAAGACGAATACACCGGTATGGGAGTTCCAGAACATGGCTATGCATCTCATACTCCGGTTTCTGACGGAACGAGCGTTTACGTCTTCTTCAGCAAGTCGGGTGTTTTCGCGTACGACCTTGATGGCAAAGAACTCTGGAAAGCAAAGGCCGGAGTAGGTTCCGACGATCGATCATGGGGCTCATCGTCAAGTCCGATCGTTGTGGACAACGTTCTGGTCGTTCCAGCCGGCCCGGAAAGTCGAGCTGTTCTGGGGCTCGATAAAACCACGGGCAAGGAACTGTGGCGAGCAGAAAGTGATAACCTCGGGAACGTCTGGGGAACGCCGGTCGTCTCAAAGGTCGACGACACACGAACAGATATCGTCCTCGGTGCCCCAAACGAAATCTGGGCGATCAATCCGGCAACCGGAAAGCTCAAGTGGTTCTGTAATGCGATGGAGACGGATCAGTTCAATTCCAGCGTCGTCGTGTCAGACGGAATGATCTATGCGATTGAAGGACGCAACGGTGGATCGATCGCCGTTAAGGCCGGAGGCAAAGGCGACGTTTCCGCATCGAATGTCGCGTGGTCCGGAAGTGACCGAGGTCGCTTTTCAACCCCGCTTGTTTACGAAGGTCGCATTTACCTGATATCTGGTGGAATCGCCAAGTGCATCAGTGCAACTGACGGAAAGGAAATCTTTCAAGCTCGCTTGCAGGGCGGCGCGGCAGGTGGTGATGGACCTCCGGGCGGAGCACCTCCGGGCGCGGGAGGACCGGGACAGCCACCGGGAGGTGGTCAGGATCTTCGAGGCGGCTTCGGTGGAGGTGGTCGAGGTGGCCGCGGCGGATTTGGTGGGGGCCGCGGAAGCGATTATTCATCGCCCGTGATTGGGGATGGAAAGATCTACTATGTGTCTCGCAGCGGTGAAGTCACTGTGATGAAGGCCGGTGACACTTTTGAAAAACTGGCCACCAACAGACTAACGACCGATTCAGAAGACTTCAGTGCAACGCCAGCGATTAGCAACGGACAGATCTTCTTTCGTTCGAGCAAGCACCTCTACTGCGTCTCAGCAAATTGATGCCATCGCCGGAACTGATCCCGCTCATTCGTGTCGGGATCACTTCCGGTTGTTTTCCATTTTGATCGACACTTTGTGACCGGAATTCTGGCGGATGATTCTACTCTGATGCATTTCCATTCTCTGCGGGTTCCTGAGCACGAATGACAAACTGACTGAGTACGAGTTCCATCACGACAACGTCATGGGCACTCAGCTTGAGATCAGGGTCACTTCTGCAGACGAAACATCGGCGTCTCAGGCTGAAACGTTCGCGTTGTAGGAGATCGACCGACTGTCAAAAGTACTCAGCACCTGGGATCCAGAGAGTGAAGTATCGCTGTGGATGAAGTCGGAAAAGGCGATCGCCGTTTCATCGGACCTGGCTGCTGTTCTTCATTCCTCCGACCGAATGAAAGGTCTTACCAGCAATGCGTTTCATCCTGGGGCGGAGTTGCTGAATCAAATCTGGCAAAAAGTCGTATCATTGATGACTATCAACTGACGACCGCACCGGCAGACGACAAAGAATCCGACGACAAGAAATCAAAAGACAAACCTGTCTGGAATGGTGGTCTTGAGTTGCAGGTTGACCTTGAGATTAATCAAGCCGTTTCAGGCGGGCGTTACCGTCGTCCTTATGTTGCCTGCTGGGTTGAAGATCAAGATGGCTTCCCTGTTCGGACGTTGGTTCTGTGGGTTCGGGCAGATGGTAACGGCCCGCGATGGATTCCCGATCTTCGTCGCTGGTACAATAGCGATCGGCTTCGCAAGTTGGCCAAGTTGGCCGAAGAGACGGATTTGGTGGCAACGATTTCCGATGCGACTCGCAAGTCAGGAAAGGACTCCGCGATTAGGGATGGTCTGGACGATAATGAATCGCTCGTCAAACCGGGCAGCTATAGAAGCCGCTCGCGAACACGGGACTCACCAGTTGATCAAGGAAGAGATCACGGTGGCCGACAAGACCTTTAAAAAACAGCTCAAAGGTAATGTTGAAATCAAATCGGCGATGTTGAGCTATCGGAAGGTGAGAGC
>JANMEV010000392.1:0-7675 GCA_031377305.1 Planctomycetota bacterium
TGTTGCCAAGACTTGCTCTCGCAGTTCGGCTTGCGAAAGCCGCTGATAATCTCCCACCTCATGCCATCCGATTGAAATGACCCCCTGATCCAAATCAAATTCCCAAACTCTGTCAAACAAGTCTGACTGTGCGCTTTCAACGGGCGCAATTACCCAGCAGCGACGACCAGCTATTCCACCTTCTCCGATGCTGTTAGACATTTCTTAGGTTCTCTCGTGGAACATCAACTTGCGACGAATCCTGTCCATCCCTTCGTCGAGCGGGACTGTTCGCCCAGCTTCAAAATCAGCAATCCCCTCTCGAATCAGTTCCACATTTCGTTGCAGTTCCAATGCCGCCATAGCAGCGTCGAGTGTTGATCGTTCGACAACGACGAACTGATGATCGAATCCAGGCACATCCACAGAAATAGGTTCGCCCTTCGACGCTTTCAGTGCTTCGGCAACTTCTTCGCTGAGCTTCACCATATCGATACTCCCGGACAAGGCGGCGACGGGATTGCTCGGAGGGCTGACGCCCCACCGCTCGCCTCAGTCACTAACCCACTGATCCTTCCATCTGAAGCTCAATCAGTTTGTTCAGTTCAACTGCGTATTCCATCGGCAGTTCTTTAACAAGCGGCTCAATGAAGCCCGTGACGATCATGGCCGATGCTTCCGCTTCTGACAGACCGCGGCTCATCAGATAGAACAGCTGCTCTTCGGCAATCTTCGAAACGCTGGCTTCGTGTTCGATCGCGACGTTCTCTTCTTCAACTTCGATGTACGGATAGGTATCACTGCGGCTTGCTGAATCCAGAATCAACGCATCGCACACGACGTTCGAACGGCAATTAACCGCATCCTTGTGAACCTTCACAAGACCACGATAGCTGGATCGGCCGCCGTTCTTAGAGATGCTCTTACTGATGATGCGGCTGGATGTGTTCGGAGCACAGTGAACCATCTTGGCTCCTGCATCCTGATGTTGGCCTTCGCCCGCGAATGCGATGGAAAGCGTTTCGCCACGAGCACCCGGTTCCATCAACCAGATCGCCGGATACTTCATCGTCAGCTTTGACCCGAGGTTTCCGTCGATCCACTCCATCAGCGAATCGCCGTAGGCCATGGCTCGCTTGGTGACGAGGTTATAAACGTTGCTCGACCAGTTCTGAATCGTCGTATACCGGCAGCGAGCGTTTCTCTTGACAACGATCTCAACTACGGCCGAATGCAGACTGTTGCTGCTGTAGGTAGGAGCGGTGCATCCCTCGACGTAGTGAATCGCCGCACCTTCGTCGACGATAATGAGAGTCCGTTCGAACTGACCCATGTTCTGACTGTTGATTCGGAAATACGCCTGAAGCGGGAATTCAATCTTCACCCCCTTCGGCACATAAATGAACGAGCCACCGGACCACACCGCAGAATTCAACGCCGCGAACTTGTTGTCGCCAGGCGGAATGATTGTTGCGAAGTATTCGCGGAACAATTCCGGATGATCACGCAACGCGGAGTCTGTATCCGTGAAGATGACACCCTGTTTTGAAAGGTCTTCCTGAAGACTACCATAGACGACTTCGGAGTCGTACTGAGCCTTCACACCCGACAGATACTTCTTTTCCGCTTCTGGAATTCCCAGGCGATCGTACGTGCGGCGAATTTCTTCCGGCACATCTTCCCATGCGGTTTCCTGCTCATTGGCAGCCTTCATGTAATAGAAAATGTCCTGAAAGTTGAGGTCAGACATATCGCCGCCCCAGTTAGGCATCGGGCGAGATTCAAAGATCGCCAGCGATTCCAGACGGAACTCCGTCATCCACGCGGGCTCGCCTTTCATCTCCGAAATCTGACGGACGATTTGCGGATCAAGTCCCTTGCGGCTCTTGAACGCATAGTTGTCCATCGAATCATGGAAGCCATATTTGTAGCTACCAAATTCAACATCGGACTTTTCTGATTTAACGGGGGTATCAGTGCTCATAGTTGAGTTTTCAGTATTTGAGGTTTTGACTTCTGAAAGATGCTGTTGACTTCAATTGCGCAGCAGTTGAAGCCTCAATCGAATCCAGCTCGCCAGTTCTTCTCGGGGGAGATTTCCAGATGCCAGTTTGAGGATGATGGATTCTGCTTCATCAATCCCGCAAACCAACTCATATCCATTCATAACCAGCATTGCTTCCATGGCTGCGTGGCCAATTCGTTTATTTCCATCAACGAATGGGTGGTTGCTAACCAGTGATTAACAGAGTGCAAAGACTTTCTCAGTGAGTTCAGGATAAAGGTCATGTCCATCAAACGACGCCTTGAGTTGCGCCAGTGCCGATTCTGCAAGGCCTCGATCTCGCAGCCCTGACGATCCTCCGGACTGGGCTGTCAACCTTTCGTGCAGCACGAGCAGTTCGTCCCATTCCAGATACCTCATTTGGCCAGACGTTCATAAAGTTCTTTGTTCTTATTCAGCACGTAATTCATTGCTGAGTCGAAGTCGATGACCGACCGTTCATTCGCAAACTCAAGTACCAAACGCTCTACCAGTTGTTCTGGAGATGTGTTTGCTTTGCCTTCTCCGACAAATTGCGAAGTTGCTCTTCAGTGAGGTCGACAATGACGTTCATGATCTGTTGCCTTTCAGCCCTACACTGCAGCCGCTGCTTCCGCCTTCGCGTTTTCAGCAGCCGCTTCTGGATGGCGAGCACGAATGCTGGCGTAACCGTTGGCGTGAAGATCGTGAGCCAGTGACGCGTCGCCGGTTTCGACGATTCGTCCACCCAGCATTACGTGAGTGAACTGTGGTGGATTTGCTTCGAGCAGACGTTCGTGGTGAGTGATGATCAACACGCCCATTTGAGGCCCTGACAACTTTGCAATCCCTTCGCTGACGACTCGTACAGCGTCGCTGTCGAGACCGCTGTCTGTCTCGTCAAGAATCGCAAACTTGGGTTGCAGCATCGCAAGCTGCAGAATTTCCATTCGCTTCTTTTCACCACCGGAGAAACCGTCGTTCAGGTAGCGACGAGCGAACTCCGGATCCATGCCGAGTTCGTTCATGCGTTCGCGAATTTCCTTGCGAAACTCTCGCATCCCGATCAGGCCTTCGCCTTCTTTTCGGTCTGGGTTACGAATGTTTGTTACCGCATGCCGCAGGAAGTCTGCAACCTTCACGCCGGGAATGACAACCGGGTACTGGAACGCGAGAAACAAACCCAGACGTGCTCGTTCGTCCGCTTCCATCTCGGTGATGTTGACGCCGTCGACTTCGATTGAGCCTTCCGTCACGGTGTAGTTCGGATGCCCGGCCAACGCATAGGCCAGAGTGCTCTTACCCGAACCGTTGGGGCCCATCAGAGCGTGAATTTCGCCCTGACGAATTTCCATAGTGACACCCTTTAGAATCGGCGTCTCACCCACGGACACATGCAGATCAGTAATCTTCAGCAACGAGTTCATTGCGGTCACACTTCCAGACATTTTCGCTCACCACCGAGGACCAACCGCAGCGCTGAGCAGAATTCGATAACAGGGTTCAGTCAGATTTGATTACAACAGTGATATCATCAAACCGGCAGTGGCATTGCCGGGGCATTTCGGCGAGCGGAGGACGTCAGAATCCCACTTGATCGCCGTCGAACGTGCGCTTGCCGTTCTCACGAAACAATCAGAACACACCGAGTTCTTACGAACCCGGCTACAACAGAATCACACATTCAACGCCGAGTAGCCCGAGTGATGCGGAACCGGCAGAACCGATTCGCCCTTGGTTACTTTGCGAGCCTTGATCTTGTCCTGAATTCGCATCAGGCCTTCCAGCAAAGCCTCTGGGCGAGGAGGACATCCTGGAACATACACATCAACCGGAACCACAAGGTCCACGCCCTTCACGACGTGATAACCATGCTTGAAGTACGGGCCGCCGCCAACGGTGCAGGCACCCATCGCGATCACGTACTTCGGATCCGGCATCTGTTCGTACAGACGACGAACACGACTTGCCATTTTAAAAGTCACAGTGCCAGCAACGATCATCAGGTCTGCCTGACGAGGCGTCGCACGGAACGCACCAGCACCAAAGCGATCCAAGTCATACTTGCTGGCCCCTGCCGCCATCATTTCGATTGCACAGCAAGCCAGACCGAACGTCATCGGCCAAATCGACGATTGCTGGCCCCAATTCATGGCCTGCTCCATCGTCGTGGTAATCACGTTCTCTTCGAATCGACCCTCAATCCATGTCATGACGTTCGAACCTCTTGTTTTCAACCATTCGTCACAAGTAAAGCACTGACTGAACCCCACGCTTGCCGCATACGCAGGAAGTGCAATCGGAACTCTACCAGCCACCACCGGTGTTTCAATCGCGCCCGGAAGTTTCCAAAGACTGAACAGCAGCCCCACAACTGGAAACAACCCCCAAGGCAGAATCGCCCATCACCTGAAACTCACAGCATCCATGCCCATCCCGGCAACGCGACCGAAATTCCACCGGAGTCCCCAAAACCTGCTGCAACACAGCTCTTTCCACCTGACAAATCGCCTCATCAACGTCCGCCAGCATTGGGAACGGACAAGATGTCTCACGCAAAATACGCAGACCACCCGAGTGATCCGTTTCGACATTAAATCCGCTGGACTTCATCTCGTCCGCAAGCTGATCCAATCGCTCATCGACCGAATCGGAACCAACCAGCTTTCGGCGAAATCGCTCCGCCAACGCATTCTGGACACGCCCTATTAGGACCGTACGGATCTCTGGGTCATCGAAACCAGAGATGGCTTCCCAGAAAACGACCGCCAGTTCACGGTAGTTTTCACCAAGCTCATGCAAACCTTCAGCGGTGACTTTGTAGAGGAGTCGTGGACGCCCACGAGTTTGCCCCTGCAGCTCAGAAGCGATCATCCCTGCGGACTCAAGGCGTGAAATCCGCTGCCTAATGGCTGTTCGAGTCACCCCGAGCAAATCACAAAGTGTCTGAATGTCTCCGCCGGCTGACCGGTGCAGATGTTCAAGGATCTCGCGATCTCTGACATCTAGTGGTGAAGACATGAAAAACTCCCGACGACATGAACAAAGACACCCGGCTGATTTTTACAAAATGCAGCTCGCGGCTACCTGATGATAAGGGGAAACATCATTTTGGCAATTAGCGATGCCAATAATGTCTAATATTGAGACGACATCTCACAGATGACCCGTTTCAAAGCTACAAAATCTGCCATTTGAATCAGACCCCACCAGAATCAACTCGAGGAGCGAGTTGGGTGGGCATCTGGAATTGAGAACCTTAATGAGCCCGTTTTTTGCCAACTTTCCGATTTGTTGATGATCCAAGTGACTCGTTGATACGTTTGGAAAGGAATCCGTCAGCAGCGTCGGGTCAGTGCCTCAGTTCGCTTCGGACACACAGTCAGCCCGGAACCCTGGCAACTCAACTGCATCGCCGTTAGATTGCTGCATCGTCGAAATGCGATACAGCTTTACCCGTCCAACAAACCATTCGAGTACTTCGGGGTCAGGTTAAATGAGCCAAGATTCGCCCTCCATCGCCGGTGTCGGCATTCCTCCAGTTCCGCCTGCTGCTCCTGACGCTGGTTCAGAAATGCCAGAACGGGTTTATCTGGTTTCCTATCCCAAGATCGTGTTCCTGTATCCGACAGTGCTGACGTCTCTGTTTTGTGCGATTGTGATGTGGGCGAAGGGTGGCCTGCCGGCTGAGGAGTTTGCGGCACAAGCCTCACTGGCTCCTCATGCAAGCCCATCCGAAATGCTGGTTACCGGCCGACCAATGATGAAGGCCAGCCTTTCAACTCAGGATGCAGCCGCTACTCCACCTGCATCAACAGATGCTGCAGCCGCAAACTCAGAAGCCTCAACGGCCAGCGCAGCCTCTACTGAATCTGAAACGCCAGCAATCACAATGCACAGCTACCACAATGTCTGTGCTCGAGTCTTTCTGATTGTCTTTGCATTGAACATGGTTGTGATCTCATTCGACTTTCCTCGCACGACTTCGCTGACCTGGTTCTTTGCGATCGTTGCCATCGTACTTGGTCTGTGGTTTCTGCTTTCGTCGAATCCTGGGCTTGCACCGAAGATTGTTCATGGACTTTTGGCGATCAAGCCAGCGGCCAACGCTTCCTTCTATATGATCTACACAATAATCATGTTGTTCCTATACGGCTGGGTCATGATTAGTCGACGATTTGACTACTGGGAAGTGAAAGGCAACGAACTGCTGCACCACCACGGCTTCCTGAGCAACCTGGAACGGTTTTCGGCTCCAAACCTGCGAATTGACAAAGAAATCAACGATCTCTTTGAATACATGCTGCTGCGTTCAGGTCGCCTGATTATCCATGCCAGCAACGAACGACGCGCTATCGTTCTTGAAAACGTTCTGGCGATCAACTCGAAGGAAGACCGCATCACCAAGATGCTGGGTGCTCTTCAGGTTCGTGGTCGCACCGACAAGGAATAGTGGCAGTCTGAATTGCAACAAGCGACAACGGATGTGGAACTCATCAGGATAGCCTTTGCGATCTGATGAGTTTCACTCATTTCATCGCTGTGCGGTTTTACAATCAGGGAGCCGAAGACGTGTCTGGACCGTCGATCTATCTGGACAACAACGCGTCAACAGCCATCGATGAGCGAGTGCTGAACCGGATGACCGAATGCTGGCAGTCGGCATTTGCGAATCCGGGCAGTCAACATGCCTTTGGCCGAACGGCTCGCCGGATCCTTGAAGACAGTCGCGAATGCATTGCCAGCATCCTTAACGCTGACCCTTCGGAGCTGGTGTTCACAAGTGGTGGCACCGAGTCGATAAACTCGGCGGTCCACGGTTTCACATTTGGCCGCCGCGGTGTCATTGCCACATCCGATGGCGAACACCCCGCAACGCTGCAAGCTTGTCAGCGAGCAACAGCGGATGGTTTTCGGCAAGTTTTCATGCCCGTCGATTCCGACGGACGACTGCGCGACGACCAGCTTGACGGCTTGCCATGGGAAGAGCTGAAGCTGGTTTGTTTGATTCTGGCTCACAACGAAACGGGCGTGATTCAGGATGTCACTAAGCTGTGTCAACTGTGTCAGCATCATCGAGTCCCATTGCTGCTTGACGCCGTGCAGGCTATCGGAAAGTTGCCCGTGGACTTCGAATCGCTCGGAGTGACCGCCGTTGCATTTGGTGCTCACAAGTTTCACGGCCCGCGAGGAGTCGGTGGCCTGCTGCTTCGACGCGGAATGAAAATCCCTTCTTTGCTGGAAGGCGGTCATCAGGAAAACGGTCGACGAGCGGGCACGGAACCAGTTCCGTTGATCGCCGGAATGGCGATGGCGTTGGAATTGTGGAAGCAGGAACACGAATCTCGCGACGTCGCGGTTCGCAGCCTTCGAGATCGTCTGCAGAACGGACTGGCAGAACGAAGTGGCCCAATCGTCGTCCATGGTGCCAACGCCAAGCGACTTTCCAACACGCTGAGCATTGCGTTTCCCGGAGTGCCAGGAGAAGCGTTGCTCGTCAATCTTCATCTGGCCGGAATCGCGTGCTCTCTGGGCAGCACATGTGCGAGTGGTTCCGCAGAACCCGCTCCGTCCCTGCTTGCGATGGGAGTACTCCCTGAAGTTTGTAAGTCCACTGTTCGATTTTCGTTAAGTTGTCAGAATACGCTGGAGGAGATTGACGCTGCCATCGAG
>JANMEV010000397.1:0-2772 GCA_031377305.1 Planctomycetota bacterium
ATGGATCGCGAAGATGAGGCCGATCGAAACGAGAAGCAGGAAAAGGACGCCGTCCGTTTGATGACTCTCCATTCGGCCAAAGGGCTGGAATTTCCGCGAGTCTATCTTATCGGGATGGAAGAAGGCTTCCTTCCGCACAAACGCAGCATCGATGCGGACTCCGAAAAGGACATCGCTGAAGAACGGCGACTCGCGTACGTCGGTGTCACTCGCGCAATGGACCATCTGACGCTGACCCGCGCGAAGTCCCGCATGAAATGGGGCAAGCGGCGCGAGACTGTAGCGTCACGCTTCCTGTTTGAGATGCAGTTGGATCCCGGCGAAGCGCTGCCGGAAGAACATATCGAGCGCGAAGAAGGCGTGGGAAGTCTGATCCTGCCAATGGGCGAAACATCTCCGTTCCAGCCCCGCCCCGTCGCCCTACCCTCCGCCGCCAAACTGACTCCGCCGGTGCCAAACGAATTTGAAGAACCTCCGTTTTGACGACGTTCAAAATGGACCGTTATTCCACGTTCACAGTGAGCGATCGCCTACAGACAGCCCGGTCTTTATATCGTCTTCCCGGGTGACGTCCGCAATGAATCGCACCCGACCGACGGGACAAGAGGGGCCATCGAAAGTGCACCCAACTGTTTCCAAATGCGAGCGGCGGGAGATGATTCACCAATTTAGAACGATTGTCCCAATCGTTCATGAGCAGTTGAGACAACTGCTCTACAATTGGCTGGGTCGCCATGTTCTGTCGGCTCAATTTTTACAACGAACGATTTGTGCCACTGGTTGTTGGAGGTCGCGATGAAGCCATGTCTGCTGGTGCCTATTCTCCTGGTGTCATGTGCTGCTTCGCGCGCGGATGACTGGGGTTCGATCCGAGGCCAGATCGTGGTCGAAGGGGAGATACCGGAACGGCCGTTGCTGATCGCCAGAGGGGCGGGCATCAAGGACACAGCAGTCTGCGCGGCAGAAGATCACTACGCGGAGGACATGATCATCGACAAGGAATCAAAGGGCCTGGCGAACGTCTTTGTTTACCTGGCGAAGAAGCCAAAGAACATTCATCCGGATTTGATTGAAGTCTCTGACAAGCCGGTTTCTTTCGAAATAGTCGGTTGTCAATTTAAGCCACATGCTCTGTTCTGCCGTGCCGGCGGTCAGATCGAGGTGAAGGGCACAGACACGATTGCCCACAACCACCATCTCTATCCGCTCAAGAACAGCAGCAGTTGCTCGCTGGTTTCTCCCGGCGGGGGAACGGATCTGTATCGTCCACAAGTCGCTGAGAGTTTGCCGTTTACTGTGCGGTGCGACTTTCATACGTGGATGTCCGGCTATTGGCTGATCGTCGACCATCCTTATGCGGCACTCACCGACAAAGATGGCAAGTTCTCCATCAATAATTTGCCCGTCGGCGACCACGAGTTCAAGATCTGGCACGAACGAGTCGGCTACGTCGAGAGAAAACACAAAGTCACCGTGTCCGCTGGTGATCCCGTGGAATTGCCGGTCATGAAGCTTGATATCACTCGACTTCAGAAGTAGCCCAGCCCAAAGTGATTGAGTAGTCTTCGTGATCCACCAAACAAAGCCCGGCGACGAGACGAAGAATCAGGGCTCTGCCCATTCTCTGTGACCTCAGTGGTCAAAAATGGTTTGTCCGCCCTTGTCACGATTCGAGGACGGGGAACGGACCAGCGATAGCTGAGTGGGGTTGTTAGAGGCTCGTCTCGGCGGAGCGAGACGGCGACTTTAGTCGCATGAAGAGGTAAACGGGATCTTTAGGCCGTCGAAGGCCGGTTCGATGCCTTCGGGGAGTTCCGCTCGAAGGGAGTCGTAGTCGAGTTCGTGTGACATATGAGTCAGATATGCTTTGCGAGGCTGCAATTGGCGGATCAGATTGATGGCGGCCTGAACGTGCAGATGTGTTGGATGCGGTTCGTGGCGAAGGGCGTCGAGGACAAGAACATCTAGGCCGCGTAGTAGGTCCTTGCTGGCAGCGGGAATCGTCGAAACGTCCGTGCAGAAGGCCACGTTGCCGATTCGAAAGCCGAGGATCGAAAGATCGCCGTGTTTCAGCCGAATCGTCTGCACGTTCAGCCCCAGCACAGGAATCTGCTGACCGTCCGTGATCCGTTCAAACCGCAGCCTCGGCGCGGCGTATTGGTGGGCGTGAGTTGCGGGATCGGAAAACGCGTACGAAAACGTCTGCCGAATTTGGGCCTCGACGGACACTTCGCAGTATAGCGGAATCGATGAGTTCAACTGAAAGCCAAAGATGCGAAGATCATCCAGACCCATGATGTGATCGGCATGAGAATGCGTGATCAGCGCGGCTCGAATCAGGGTTGCTCGTTCTCGAATCAACTGCAGCCGCAGCTCGGGACCTGCGTCAATGATGAACTCACCTTCCGGGGCTCGCACAAGAACTCCCGTGCGAGTCCTTCGGTTGCGAGGATTATTCGACAGACACACCGAACACGAACAGCCAACGACGGGAACTCCGATGCTGGTGCCGGTCCCCATGATGATCATCTCTGACGCCGCAGAATTCTTTGGAAGCCGGGTTTGTTGCGATTCTTCAGAATCCGGCTGAGCGAAATCGCCTTCTGAACCACTCTCCGTTGTGTTACACTGTTCCATTCAACTCAACCATCTTTGGAAACGACAACAAAACCGGTATTGGCTTCGGGGGGGTCAGGCGACGGGCAGAATGCAGCTTACGAAAGCTCATCAACCGGAACGCGATTTCGGTCTATTGATTTAATCACATACCTG
>JANMEV010000399.1:0-2089 GCA_031377305.1 Planctomycetota bacterium
AGTTGCCAACAATCATTGGGGCAAACTTGATCGAGGTCAAAAAGCTCTTCGAAGAGGTCATTTCGATTCATAGACAACCCGACTCGGCAACAAGTTGTGATTCAAAGCATACACCAGTTTCAGCCTCAAAAACCGAACCCACCGTTCAATCTGCGGCTGACACTGTGATTTCAAGTCTGCAGAACAACAGACTCCATCGTCTTTGATCGGCCACCAAATGTCGCCAAGTGTGGACAATGTTCGTCCGGCATCCATGGAAACGCAGACGTAACCGTGAAGACCATCAGGATCTCGGCCACTGTCGTATCTGCCAAGGGCAGCATTTCCGGTATATGTTAAGACTGCGTGAAGCCGTTAAGTCGAGTCTTGAAAAAACGTCACACTCCAGGAACTGGATGCAGGGGCTACTCTACAGAACCGCCTTGAGAACTCTCGGTGACTGGAGGCGGACGGACGTTGCCAGGAAAAAGCCCGGCGAGACACCACAACAGACAAACTCCCAAACTCAAGAGACTCCACGGCAAAGTCCTGTCAATCAGAATGGGCCAATACTCCCAGACAACCTTGTGTTTTCCAGCCGGAACTCGAACTCCGCGGAGGGCTGTGTTGACTCGCAGGGGCCTGGCGTCCTGCCCATCAATTTTCACGGTCCAGTCTGGAGCCCACGAATCTGCAAGAACCACGATTCCTTCTTTCGCCATTTCGACGTCCAGCTCAACGTGAGCAGGCAAACCCTCTTTGATGGACACCGCGCCCGACACTTCAACCACGGGATCCTCGGATTCTTCAAGATAAGCGACGGCAAGTGGCTTGAATGCCAGACTTTCCATCTTCGTCAAGGCATCCTCGTCCGAGCTTCGCACGGCCTTCGCCGGGACGTAGGCCCGAGGACTCGCGTTGGTATTTTCGATAATCCAGTAGCCACCCGTTTGCACAACAATCGGCCAGTCGACCAGTGGTTTAGTCCTCACAATCACGTAACGCAAATTGAGCATATCCAGAATTGGGGGCAGTCGAATCTTGCCAGATTCCTCTACGATCAGAAGCGGGACCATCCACTGGGTTTTAGCGTAAGGTATCGCAGGGCCGGATGGATCCGAACCTCGCCCCAGGAGTCGCACCATGTAGAATGGATCAACGGCGTCATAACCGCGAATGTCAAAAAATCCCGCCATCTGACTCAAATTGGCCGGAAGGCACTCAATACCGATGACCCTGGCTCGCGGCAGTTTAGAAAGATCATTCAGGGCAGCCACTCGCGGAAAATAGTCCTGTGGCTCGCTTGTTCTTGCCTGAACGCTTGCAAACCAAAACAACTCTCCAAGCACGGCGACGGCGAGAATGACAAATGGGAGCATGGTGCATTTTTGCAAACGCGCGAGTTGGAACACTGCCGCCAAGGCTGCGATACCGCTCAGTGCTGCGACAAAGTACCCAACCACGGCCTGCTCCTGGATTGTGGACAAATCTCCCGAGCCAAAACCCGGAAGAAATCCTTCTTTAAGCAGGGAACCTAACCTGTTGCCAAACGGCTCTGGTATCGCGAACAGCAACAGCAAGTCAATGAAAAGAAAGACTGTCAAACTGGCTATCCCAAGTCGAAAAACGGATCTCGATGATTCACGTTGACTCAAAATGACATCAAATGCCAAACTCATCAGCACAAGCAAAGAAAACGAGCTAGCGAAGACCCAGCGACTCCACGACAGAAGGTTCAGCGGAGCTGTTCGTTGAACTGACAGCAAAACGGGCAACCCCAATTGCCAGCTCAATCCAAGGATGAACAGCACTATCCAAAAAGCTGCTTCTTTTCTGTGCGACGGAGCAACAATGGCAATCGGCACCATTAGGCTCAGTACCACCAAGCCAGCAAACGCGCCAGAAGAGCTCTCCAGAATATTTCCGGATTCACCAAGATAGGGCAGCCCTTCTCGCGAACCGCCGTAGCGTTCCGGAATCAACACCGACCAAAACGCCGCGACACCGATTGGCGGCCGCTCCTCAGGAAGCCTGTTTCTTCTTGGTGTCGTGGAACCGGAAGCTGCAGCGGCATGCGTTTGGCGCTGCCGCCACCATGCTCCGCCGCTTC
>JANMEV010000411.1:0-11866 GCA_031377305.1 Planctomycetota bacterium
CTTTCGACTGCATGGCAACGGACATGGCCTCGTCAATCTTCGCACGGCGATGGCTCAGTCGTGCAACGTTTACTTCTTCGACGCCGCTCGCCGAATGGGAATCGCGCCGCTCGCGCACTGGACAGACTTGCTGCAGTTTGGCAAACCAACGGGAGTGGATCTGCCGTTTGAAAAAGCGGGCACCGTTCCGTCGACAGGAGTCGGCTCGTCCTCAACAGCCAGTGACGCCGCTCGCCGGCGTTTTGAACGCGAAGCGCTCGGCCTTGCCATCGGTCAGTCTCGGCTGACGGTCACGCCGCTGCAGATGGTTCGATTGCTGGCGTTTGTTGCCAACGGTGGCTGGCTGGTGACGCCTCACGTCGTCAGCGACGAAGGCACGCCTCGCCAAGCTTCGGACGTTGATGATTCGCCATTCAAGCTAACTCGCCATCGAATCCCAGGCGTGACGGATGAAACTCTCGAAGCCGTGCGGAAGGGACTCGTGGCGGTCGTTGAAGAACCGATCGGAACGGGCTTCAAGACGATCCGTTTGAAGGACGTGCAGATCGCCGGAAAAACGGGAACCGCCGAAGCGTCGCCGGGAAAACCAGACCACGCCTGGTTCGCCGGTTACGCTCCGGCCGCGAACCCTCGCTACGTCTTTGTTGTCGTGTTGGAGCACGGCGGCTCAGGCAGCAAAGCCGCCGGACCGATCGCTCGCGAACTCGTGCGATCGCTTTCACAACGAGGCCTGCTTGGCGATGCAAAACTGACGCTGGCAAAGTAGGCCGACCTGTCTCAGGTCGGCTATCTTTCACAAACATGTTTCCATGCCGAGAACGCGTCATCGCTGGCACACAGCAGGATCAGAACTCTCGCACCCTGCACTTCGCTGATGGATGCGAGCACCTTTCGATCTGAGACAGATCGACCTACGTTCAACGTTCGCCATTTCGACCTCATCCGCCTACATTGTCCGTAGTAAGTCCCATTCGATCGTCGGTCACTTCCGCCGACGGTCATCGCTCACACCTTCAGGAGGCCCCGCCGTGACTGCGTTTCGTGCTTTGTTTCTGCTGACGTTATCCGCTGGTGTGATGTTTCCGCTCGAGCCGCTGAGGGCTCAGGAAGTTTCCGGGCCGACGGGAACGGTTCCGCTGACGATCGAGGGTGATCTCGCGTCGCAGATGGTGGACGGGATTGATCGATTCTTGTTGAAAGAAATTGAGAAGACCGCAGCAACGCGAGCCGAGCGATTCAAAGTCGACACGTCGTCGCCGGAAGCCTATGTGGCATCTCTGAAGCCGCACCGGGAGAAGCTCGCCAAGTGTCTGGGCATTCGAGATGCCCGCATGGAGTTTGATGCGCCGGAGATCATCGTTCCAGTCGGAGGTGATCCGGTGATCGCTCAGTCTGAAAAGTTCACCGTGCAAGCCATCCGCTGGCCGGTGCTGAGTGACCCAACGCCGCAGGGAGCGGGACTGCCTTCGATTTATGGCGAGGGCCTGCTGCTGACTCCAAAGGGCGAAGTGGTTGCCAATGTGATCGTGCTTCCGGATGCGGATCAGCCACCGGAGCAGATGTGTGGCATAACAGAAGGGCTGCGTGACTGTGAACAGGTGGCACGCTACCTAGCGGAAGTTGGCTGTCGTGTAGTGGTTCCTCAACTTATTAGTCGGCATCGTGAGAAACGGCTTGGGCGAGCCGATCTCACCAATCGCGAGTACATGCATCGGGCATCCTTTGAACTTGGTCGAACGCTTGCAGGGTATGAGGTGCAAACGTCATTGAGCATCGTTGACTGGTTCGTCAAAAATGACGGTACAATGCCCGTGAGCGTGTTCGGGTACGGCGAAGGCGGGATGGTGGCTCTGTTTGCAGGTGGATTGGACACGCGAATTCGTACGACATGTGTAAGTGGATGCTTTGGACCTAGGGAGGGAAGCTGGAAAGAACCGATCGATCGAAATTTTTCTGGTTTGCTTAGAGACTTCGGCGCGCAGGAGTTGGCTATGTTGGTCGCGCCTCGCGGCCTGATCGTGATGCACGAAATGGCTCCAGCAGTCGTGCTTGAGGGAAATGGAGGAGCACCAGCAGAGTTACATACGGCGGAGACAGAAAGACTTCGCGACGAATTTGAACATGCAACGCGGCGCACAATGCCCATTAAGGACTGGGCGTTTCTACAGACGAAGACATGTGCGTTCAACAGCATGTGGGCATTTCCGTTTGTGCCTGCACTGAAGCGAAAAGATGGCAGCTCGGTTGACCTTGAAACGCTCTCGGAAGTATCAGGCGACGCCGATGCCTCAACAGCGCGCGAAACTCGCCTCCTCAAACAAATCGATCGCCACAATCAAGCACTGTTGCGCGAGAGCCACTTTGTTCGCAAGGAGTTCATGTCGAAGCTCGACATGAGTTCTGTGGAGGCTTACGAGAAGTCTTCTGAGCCCTATCGTGAGATCTTTCGCAAAGACGTGATCGGCGAGTTTGAACAGCCGCTGTTGCCGTTCAATGCACGATCACGAAAATCGTGGGAGACGGACAAGTGGACTGGCCATGAGGTGGTACTCGACGTGTTCCCGGATGTGTTCGCGTTCGGCGTTTTGCTGCTGCCAAAAGATCTGAAGCCTAGTGAAAAGCGGCCGGTCGTTGTGTGCCAGCATGGGCTGGAAGGTCGACCAACGGATATCTTTCAGGGCGATCATCCGGCCTATCATGATTTCGCGGCGAAGCTGTGCGAGCGAGGATTCATCACGTTCTCGCCTCAGAACCCGTACATCTTCACCGACCGTTTTCGCACGCTGCAGCGTAAGGCTCAGCCGCTGGGTAAGTCGCTGTTTTCCATCATCGTTCCTCAGCATCAGCAAATCGTGAACTGGCTGAAAACACAACCGAACGTCGACGGTGATCGCATCGCGTTCTACGGCCTGAGCTACGGCGGCAAGTCGGCCATGCGCATTCCGGCTCTCGTGACCGACTATTGCCTTTCCATCTGCTCGGCCGACTTCAACGAATGGGTGCTGAAGAACGCGAGTACTCGCGAGAACTTCAGCTACATCTGGACGGGCGAGTACGAGATCTTCGAATGGGATCTCGGCAGCACGTTCAACTACGCGGAAATGGCCGCCCTGATTTGTCCTCGCCCGTTCATGGTGGAACGAGGGCACTTCGACGGCGTCGGCGAGGATCATTGGGTGGCTCACGAATACGCCAAAGTTCGACACCTCTACGCGGCACAACTCAAGATCGGCGACAAGACCGAGATCGAATGGTTTGTCGGGCCTCACACGATCAATGGCCAGGGCTCCTACAAGTTTCTGCATAAGCATCTGAACTGGCCGGAACCATAGTCGTCTTTCGCTCCGCGAAAGAAACGGTTGCGAGAGTGCAGCCTCCATGAGCAAGAACGTCCGGTACTCAATGCGACTCCCAACACTTTGGCTGATAAAGCCGACATTCCACAACCCGTTTTGTTCGCGGAGCGAACAACGACTTTAGAGAAGTCTATGCTGGGTCACATCTTTGATCCTAAGGCGGAATTATTAATCAGCGAACGTCTGAGGCCACATTGGTCGCAGGCTGGGGCCATTGTTTTTGTGACTTTTCGGACCGCGGATTCCATTCCCAAAGAAGTGTTGCATCGCTGGGATCGTGAAAAGGACGACTGGATGCGGCGACATGGTTTTCCGAGCGGAGTTCACTGGAGCGAAATTCTTCCCAAGCTGGATGACAAGCTGCGTGGAGACTTCCACCGTGAGTTCAATCGATGTCGCGAAACATTTCTGGACGCATGCCACGGACGGTGCATACTGCGACAACCGGAACTTGCGAAGATCGTGGGAGACTCATTGATGCATTTCGATGGTGATCGCTATCGCTTGGGTGATTTCACCGTGATGCCAAACCACGTTCACCTGCTGGCGGCTTTTGCCGATCCAGAATCCATGCAGGCCCAATTTGACTCGTGGACGCATTTCACAGCTTTTCAAATCAACAGGGCCCTCGGTGAGAAAGGTCACTTTTGGCAGCAGGAGCCTTTTGATCATCTGGTGCGCAGTGTTGAACAGTACGAGTATCTTCGCCGCTACATCAAAGAGAACCCAGTAAAGGCGAAGCTGCAGCCCGGAGAGTATCTGTATCGCGCGCACCCATAGTCGTCTTTCGCTCCGCGAAAGAAACGGATGCGAAAGTGCAATTGCCATGTGTGAAAGGAAGACCGGCAATCACAAGAAGCCACGTATCGCCACGGCTAGTGGAGCTTGGCCATGTGCACTCCGCAATCTGTTCTGTTCGCGGAGCGAACAACGACTTTGCACTGCATCCAGAGTGGTCTTCGTACAGTGATCAACGGTTAGTGCCGGTGATCGTGCATATGATCGTGGTCATGCATATGGTCGTGGTCATGATCTCGCCGCGGTGGCTTTGTGACCTTAACGGGTTCCGTCGTCCCGGCGAACGACGACTCGGCCGCTCGATAGACGTCACGCAAAGGCACGCTGCATTCGCGAGCGACACGGGCACAATCTTCGAACTCGGGCGAGAACGTTGGCTGCATTCCGGTTCGCCAGGCTCGCTTGCCGCGAACTTTGCCCCAGGGCGTTGAGACTTCCACGATATCCCGATGCTGCACGGTGCGCTGGATTTGCAGACGGCGAATACCGAGCGTTCCTGTTTCTGTGAACAGAATGTCTTCACATCTCGCAACGTTCTCCGGTCGACAGAGTACGCTCAGCACAACTCCTGGGCGATCTTTCTTCATCTGCACGGGCGTCACAAAGACATCCAGAGCACCGACGGACGTCAGACGTTCGCGAACATGGCCGATCGTTTCGCCCGAAACATCATCGAGATTGGTTTCCAGCATCACAACGTGTTCGGTGTTCTCAGCGATCGTCGCCGAGCCGATGAAAATCCGCAGGACGTTGGCTCGTTCGGCAAAGGTCATCGTCCCGCAGCCACAACCGATGGCTTCGATGGTCATTGCCGGCATAGGGCCAAAACTGTCGGCCAGAGTTTTCGCAATGGCGGCTCCCGTGGGAGTTGTCAGTTCCGCTTCAACCGGCACATCCGCCAGCGGTATGCCCTTCAGAATCTCGGCCGTGCCAGGAGCCGGAACCGGACAGATCCCATGATCTATTTTGACGAACCCGCGCCCCGGAGGAATCGCGTTGCAGATAACTCGATCAATACCCAGCAAATCAAACGCCACTGCAACGCCGACAATATCAACAATCGAATCAATCGCGCCGACTTCGTGGAAGTGAATCTGTTCAACGGTTGATCCGTGAACTCGAGCTTCGGCTTCGGCGACAGCAAGAAACATCTGCAGTGCCAATTGACGTTGTCGCGGCGTCAACTCGGCCGCCTGTTCGACGATGCGACGAATGTCGGTGTAGTGCCGATGGGCATGCTGCTCCGGGTGGTCAACCATAACCTGCAGAGATCGGAACCCGCCCTTGATGACAGTTTCGACTCGCAGAGTCACATCCGGTAGATTCAGGGACGCGATGGCCTTCCGCACGATCGAAACATCCGCCCCTGCATCAATCAACGCGGCCAAAGTCATGTCGCCACTCAAACCGGTGGCACATTCGAACCAGGCAATTCGCATGATCAGTTTTCACTTTCAATTGAACAGAATCGTATTCCCATCGCAACGCCAAGGTCATGATTAGGTCCGCGGGGCGTCGATGGCCTGATTATCTTTTAAGGTAGTGCCATCTTCCAGGACCCATTCGACTAAACCATTTGCGCTTCGTCCCATGACGACTGCAGCGGCCGTAGATGGACTTGAAAACAGTACGTCAGCAACAAGAGTCCAATCCACCACTTCCTGAGTCTCAAGAAGTAACTCTCGCTTCTTTTGAATCGCAACCGGAATCGATGGCACATCTGAACTTGCGATTCGTGATCCCTTTACGACCACAAAGCCCTCGGCAGTCTCAATCCCCTGCGCTTTCGCCCCGCGAGCTGCTTCGATGCGGTAAGTTTGCTTTGCTGAACGGCGCTTAGTCAGTGGCTCAAAGAGCTTGTAGCCAAGCGTTCCGATGATCAACCGCAGGTTTTCGGAGAACTCCATCATCACCGCGCGATCGGCCTCTGAAATTGCAGGCTTGTTCGGTGTATTTCCATTAGAAAGCCGGTACCGCCCCACATCCAATGCTTCTCGGTGGAGAGTGTATTCGAGATACTTGATATGGGCCTTATTGAGGTTTTCATCTTTTGAAATGAAAACAATCGCTTCCGACCAAAACTCTCTGTCCTGATGCTGCGTAAGGCGTTTGTAAGCCTCTTCGGCTTCGCCAATGTATGCCGTTGGCCGATCCGAATCGTCATGTCCGAGCAGAAAGTACACACCTGCTTTCCAAAGCTCGTCTCGGTCTGCAACTGTTTTCAATAGACTGCGCGGAACCTTGTAGGCTTTACCAGTCCAATTGTAGAGCTCGCAAGCGATAACACCGTCTACTGATCCATCAATGAGGAAGAACGAGATCGACTTGCCAATAGCCATCGATGAATCTTTTGCAGAATGTCAGCAAGTCGCTCGCAACTATTCCTTCTTCGCCGCGCCCATCGCTCGAATGCGATCCAGTGGCGAACCGGTCATCGGGGCAGCCGGTGCCGCTGGCTTTGGCGCTGCCTCTGCTGGCGGAGCAGGTGCTGGAGTTTCGGCAACAGGCTCGGGTGCGGGAGCCACTGGCTTGGCCGCGGCCAAGCGGATTTTGTCGAGAGGTGAACCACCCGCTGCGGGAGCTGCCGCTGGTTTTGCACCGGCAGCTCGAATCTTATCTAACGGAGAACCACCGGCAGCCGGTGCTGCTGGTGCTGCTGCTGGAGTTGCACCTGCGGCGCGAATCTTGTCGAGCGGTGAGCCGCCCGCTGCAGGAGCGGCTGGCTTCGCAACGGCAGCAACAGCCTTTGCTTCCGACTTCGCAGGGGCGTGAGCTTCAGCCTTCTTCGGCTTCGGCGCATCGACGACTGTGAGGTAAGTCGTGTCGATGTCGTACCAGCCAATATCCACAGGGCCATCGAACTCAACCAGAGCGCGGCAGTTCATATTCACCGTACGAACTTTGCCCGTCAAGTTTGCAAACCGCTTGAGCTCGGGCGCATTCGCCGCCACAACAACCCACTTATCGGTCAGTTCTTTTTTTAGCCGCTCTGCTTTTTCAATGGTCGACACGGTCGTTGTTCCTGGATTGGGTCACCCGTCCTGCAAAACATCCTCCGCGCATTCTGCGTCAATCGGTTGAGTGTTTCAAGCAGAGGTATGTCGAGTGTTTTCCGGATTCCCGTCGATGGAGCCTTAAAATGGCGTTAGTGCGAGAATTCGCGTCTGGAATCACGGTGCGAGATGAAATCACTCAGGATCGCTGATAAAAATCACTCGTTGAACGCAGCGGATTGTGTCAGTAGTGTTTCCCGTGGTCTCTTCCTTTCCATTTGCGCCCATTTTTCCCAGCGAAAATCACCATGGTAGCCCCTCGAGTCTGCGTTCTGCGAGCCCCCGGAACGAACTGCGACGTCGAAACCGCTCACGCCTTTGAGCTGGCCGGAGCGTCCGCCGATCGAGTGCACCTGTTCCGATTGCTCGAAGACCCTTCCCGACTAAGCCAGTATCAGATTCTGTGCGTCCCAGGCGGATTCAGCTACGGCGACGACCTGGGAGCCGGTGTGATTTTTTCTCGCCAGTTGCGAGGTCAGCTCAATGAAGCCATGCGGGAATTTTTGCAGTCAGACAAACTGGTACTTGGCATCTGCAACGGCTTTCAAACAATCCTGAAGGCCGGGCTGCTGATGCGACGTGGCATCGAGAACACCGCAGAGAAATCATGGGAGGATCAGGTCACTCTGACATGGAACAGCAATGGTCGATACACTGATCGCTGGGTTCGACTGAAGGTGACGTCCTGCAACAGCGTCTTCCTGAAAGGCATTGATGAATTTGATGTGCCAATGGCTCACGCCGAAGGCCGCATCGCGTTGAAGTATCCTGAGCTGCTTGATGAGCTTCGCGAAAACTCCCAGCTTGCTGCATGCTATTGGTCACCAAACGCCGTCGAAATGATGAAGGTCAGCGGCGACCCGACTCGTATCGGACTCCTGCCCGAGCCAGAAAATCCAAACGGCTCGATCGCCAACATCGCCGGACTGTGTGATACGACCGGCCGAGTCCTCGGACTGATGCCGCATCCGGAACGATTCCTCTTCGCGACTCAACACCCCCAATGGACTCGCCGAGGTCTCCGCGGCGAAGGCGACGGCATTAAAGTCTTCCGCAACGCGGTTGAGTACTTCGGCTGAGCACTTTGCTGGAAACCGCAAGTCTTTGTCCCATTGCAACTCACCAGTTCTGAGATCATTGCATGGACTCGAACACAAAAAGGATTGGGGTCATTGGCCCTGGTCTCATGGGAACGGCGATCACGGATCGCCTGCTGGAAAGTGGCTACTCAGTGGCCATCTGGAATCGCACCAAAGAAAAAGCCGACCGGTTCCTTCAACGTGGCGCGATCTGGAGCGAAAATCCGATTTCTGTTTGTGATCGCGTGATCATCAGCCTCTATTCCAGCGATGTCGTCGCGCAAGTGATTGATCAAATGCACGACGGGCTGCATCCCTCCCAGGTGATTATCGACACAACAACAGGGGAACCGGAAGACTGCCGTTCCATGGGCCAGCAATTGGCGGCCCTCGGCGTTCAATACTTGGATGCGCCGATTTCAGGCTCCAGCGAACAGACTCGCCGCGGCGAAGTAATGGTTATGGTCGGCGGAAACCCGGCTGCATTTGAGGGGTGCGAAGACATCTGGCCAGTACTCGGAAAATCCGTGTTTTACACTGGCGAACGCGGAAGCGCATCGCGAATGAAACTTGATAACGAACCTCGTACTTGGCCTGAATCGAATAGCTCTGGCAGAAGGACTGTTGTACGCCAAGGCAATCGGAGTTTCACCCGCAGCAGCACTGGAAGTTCTCCAGGGCAGTGCTGCATATTCAAAGATGATGGATGTTAAAGGTCACAAGATGTTGACCAGCGACTTCACGACACAGGGATGGTGGGCCTTCGGCGCAACTCTGGGCAGTCTTCTTGGTGCTCAACTTACAAGCTGGTTGGGTCGAAAACCAAGCTATTTGCTTATCAGCGCAGGAGCAGCAGCATTAACGATTGCTACGTTTCAATGGACCGAACCGCTTCAACCTTCGTTTCATCCGGTCGTATTTGTGCAGGGGTTTGTGGCAACTCTGCTTTTCGGTTGGCTTGCAGTCTTTCTTCCAGCGCTGTATCCAACTCACTTACGAGCAACTGGCAGCGGCCTTGCATACAATTCAGGCAGATTCGCAACGGCAGGCGGTGTTCTGATAGCAGGAATGCTCTTCACTGCACTTGGAGGTGATTACCCAACGGTTGGCACTCTCTGCTCGTTGATCAACGGTCTGGGAATCTTCGCTATCTGGTTCGCACCAGATACATCGAAGAGTCCTCTTCGCAATTCTTCTTAGTTGAATCGGGCACTAAAATGCGTAAGCCTGCTCCCCTGTTGGTCAGCCTTGTGTTGCTCCTTTCGACCGTGCTTGTTGCCAACGAGCAGAAAGATCCCGCCGCAACTCAAGAGAGCGACGCCGCTTCGGATCACGTTTTTTCATTTGTTGAGAAGGAAGATCAACTGGTCATCTCTCTCAATCAGAGGCCCGCAGCGAATTTTGTCTTTCGTGATCCTCGAATCCTTCGGCCCTACTTTTCCAGTGTACATGCTCCAAATGGACTGCAGGTCACACGGACTCATCCTCCGAGAGAAGGCATTGATGCGGTTGATCACAACACAATGCACCCAGGCATTTGGCTTGCGTTTGGAGATATCAGCGGCAACGACTTCTGGCGAAACGAAGCGAAGATCGAGCACCTGCGTTTCACTGAGCGTCCGATGACGAAAAACGAAGTGCTGACGTTTGCTACGGAGTCTCAACTGATCGGATCCGACAATACGGTACTCTGCCGATTGACCAGCCAATTCATTCTTAAGTCGCGTCCAGCCGGATGGATTTTGGTGTGGGACTCCACGTTTCACGCCGAGCAAAGGGATTTTGCTTTTGGGGATCAGGAAGAAATGGGATTCGGTGGAAGACTAGCGACGCCATTGACCGAAAAGAACGGCGGCCGAATTCTGAACTCGAACGGTCTGCGGTCCGCCAAAACAACCTGGGGCCAACTCGCGAAATGGTGCGATTACTCTGGCAAAGCCAATGACGTGTCTGGTGGAATCACCTTGATGGCTGCGACATTCAACTTCCGCCCAAGCTGGTGGCACAACCGCGACTACGGAGTGTTTGTGGCAAATCCGTATGGACAGGCTGCAATGAAACAGGGCGAAAAGAGTACTGTCATCGTTCAGAAGGGCGATTCGCATCGAGCCACATTCGGTGCATTCGTTCACAACGGAGTGGATATCGAGGCTGCGGTTGAATTTGCGGAGTTTGAAAAGCTCATAACTCCCTGACCGGTGAATCCAAAACAAGGCTGCTCGTCAACGCCCAACCTGAAGCCATGCACAACACAGTCTGGTCGAAAAGCCTGTCCCAAATTCAGCGAACGGAATTTGTAGCGAAAGATCTGAATCCACTGTCCACCAGATCATACTTGAGAATGATGACCCAACAACTCGACGACAACATTGGAGAACTTTGATTCGACACGAAGTGACTCGGAACCGATCTGGCAAATAGTCTCCGGAGTGCAGAAAACTTTCACCCGACTCTCAAAACATCGAAATTGTCTAATCATGGCACACGTTAGACCAGCCCTCTCTGACGAAGAGCTCGTCACAGCCGTCTACTCGAAGACTCCTTAGCAGTTGGCAGCCTAAGAAGACCCTCGTGTTCATTAAAAACAGGCCCATCCCGGTCGTATTCGCCAAAGAAAATTTGCCACTAAGCAGGAGCAACGTCCATTTCCGAAAAACAAATCGCGAAATCACCAAGGGACCTCAATACAAACTCCGGACAACACTTCGCTTCATCTGGGCCATATCAAGACCCGCCAGACGATACTCAATCATCCAGTCTGCTCTGTGTCAGCTTTCCTACAGCAACAAAACAAACGGAACAAAATCGGTAAACACCAAAAATCTAAGCAAAACAAACTGAGGCCTCCCTCCCCGACTCCGTCAAAAGAGAATCACGGAGAACCTCTACAAAGCCCAAACCAGAGAGTTCTATTCCAAAGCGATTTGAGAAATAGGAACTCAGATGAACGTGGCCCAATACATCCAGACCAACAGCAGCCAAATCCGGCGGACAGAACTCAGTACTACTACAAGACCGACCAATGCGGCATTTACGTTACGTTGTCTTCCCAGTTCAATCGCTTCCCCGCCAACCCAAAGATTCCGTTTACATCTGCTTCCAAATCTGCGTCACGGAATTTGCCATGTCCATCCGGGTTTTGGATCAGCCACCCAACAAAGGAACAAGGGACCAACGCTCTGGAAAACTTGCAACCATGCAGCAAGCGTCTTGCTGCAACAGCCTCTGCTGACAAAGGCGCATAAAAAAAGCCAGACTCGTGAAAGTCTGGCTTTGTGAAAGATCCCGGCAGGACCTACTTTCGCGCTTGTAAGCACTATCATTGGCCTTGCAAGCTTAACGTTCGTGTTCGGAATGGCAACGCGTGTTTCCTTGCAAGTGATTTACCGGGAAACCACAGGAAGGACAGCAGAGCCGCCCTTTCCTGCGTATACAAATAATGAAGTCTAAGTGTGTCTTATTCTGACCGTTAATCAAAGTGGCCAAACATTCCTCCATTAGTACTGGTCAGCTCAAACGCTTTCGCGCCTTACACCACCAGCCTATCAACCAGGTAGTCTTCCTGGGGAGTTCAGAACCA
>JANMEV010000415.1:0-2309 GCA_031377305.1 Planctomycetota bacterium
CAGCCGCAGCTCAACCAGGAAAACCTTCCCTATGTGACGGGGTGGATCCAGTACGAGCAGCAGGATTTCACTGGCGCGCTTGCGACCTTTGAAAAGGGTCTCAAGATGTTTCCGCACAATATAGAGATCCAGAACGAGTATCTGGCGACGTTGATCCAGCTGCAGCGCAATGCGGATGCCGCCACCGCAGCGACCCGGTTCATCGAAAACACCTACACCATGAACGACGCGACGCGCTCGAAGATGTATCAGGCGCTGGCAATCGCGCAGTTTGCGTTGGGCGACAAGGCGGCAGCGACCCAGTCGGCCCAGGTCTCGGTTATTACGACAACACCGAAAGCGCCCGTTCGACGCAGCAGATGATAAAGGACAGCGCTAACTAGACGACGCCGTCTCCGCCGGCTTCAATCCTTCAAGCACTGTCTGGAAGCACGAGCACTTTGCGATAGCGTCCAGACGACGCAACGTGGCGAAGTCACTTTCCAGATGACCGGCGATCACAAGTCGCACGCCATGCTCTTTAAGCAACGTGGTCTGAGCAGCCAGCCAAGTGACAGCGAGGTCCAGATCCTGATCCAATTCAGTCAATCGACCCGAAATCACCAGCAACTGACAACGCCCAGCAATAGCCGCTTCGACGACGTTGGTAACGGAGGTTCGAACGGCAGATGCCGCGACTTTTCTCAACCAGTCAGGACTTTCAGCCAGCCCTGCCACCGGGGAACCAAGACGTAACGCATCGGTGTGCAAAAATCGAACAACAGACATCCATGCCTCCCTGCATTGGATTGTTGATATCAAATTCAGCGGACGCTCCGGCCCGCTTCCAACAGCCATGACCCTGTGACTGTACAAAACCGCCCAAAATGCCACCAGACCATTTCGGCAAAAACTGCCGGAACGCGAAAATGGCGACTCCTGCCATGGCCCCGTCACTTCGACGATGGGCACTCTTTCATGACCATCAGCGTTCGGTTCAGCGAATTTGCATCGCGGGTCCCTTGTGCCTGAATGCTGAGCGTTCAATAATCGCACCGAGCGAAGCTGACATACACATCGCTGGCCGCCCGTTTTCGAACGAATTGAAGACGTGAGTGCTCCAGAAACCCGGCTTCGACTTCTGTATGTCCCTCATTCTCAAGGCGAGTGACCCATGAAATTGTTGAGTGGTTTGATTTTTGGAGCGTTTCTGATGACGTCTGTTGTTTCCGGCGGTGAACCCGTTTCAGAGCCATTTGGCAAGACAAAAGACGGTGAGGCCGTTGAAATCTTCACGCTGACCAGCAGCAAGGGGCTGATCGCGAAAGTGATGACGCGGGGCGCGACTCTTGTGCAGTTGCACGTCCCGGACAAAGATGGCAAGACAGCGGATGTGCTTCTGGGCTTTGACGACGTCGCCGGCTATGAATCTGACAGCAACCAGTACTTCGGCTGCACCACAGGCCGAGTCTGCAATCGTATCGCCAAAGGAAAGTTCACGCTCGATGGTAAGGAATACACTCTGGCTATCAACAACGAGCCCAACCATTTGCATGGCGGCGTTGTTCGCAGCCTGGACAAAGTTGTCTGGCAAGCGAAACCATTCACAGGAGCAAAAGGCACGGGAGTAAAGTTCACTTACACAAGCCCTGATGGTGAAGAAGGCTATCCGGGTAACCTGAACGTCACTGTCACCTACACCGTCCCCAACGACTCGAATTCGATCACGATTTCGTACTCGGCCACGACGGACAAAGCGACTGCCGTCAATTTGACGAATCATGCTTATTTCAATCTGGCGGGAGAGGGCAGCCCAACCGTCCTCGAACATGTTCTGCGTCTCAACGCGGATACGTACACCGTTGGCGATGAAACAATGATCCCGACTGGAAAGATTGAGCCTGTTGAAGGCACCGATCTGGATTTCCGAAACCGAACGGTGATCGGCAAGCGAATTGAATCGATCGGCAAGACCGCCGCGATCGGTTACGACCACAACTTTGTGCTGAATGCTCGAGAACCCGGCGCTGAGATGACTCTGGCTGCTGTTCTTGTTGACCCGAAGTCACGTCGCCGAATGCGAGTGACAACGACCGAGCCAGGTGTTCAGTTTTATTCTGGCAATTTCCTGAAGGGTCAAAAAGGGAAGGGCGGCAAGGTCTACGAACATCGTAGTGCGTTGTGTCTGGAGACTCAGCACTATCCAGACTCCGTCAACCATGACAATTTCCCGACAACAATTCTGAAGCCAGGCGAAACGTTCGAATCCAGGACAACGTATTCGTTCGAGCTGGACGTACCAGCTTCGGACAACAAGAAGTAGTCGAAAC
>JANMEV010000422.1:0-2992 GCA_031377305.1 Planctomycetota bacterium
TTTTCAGATGTTCGCTGTGATCGTAGACGGTAATCGTCAGCATCGTGTTCAGGAAGGTTCTTTCCTGTCTGTAGACTATCGTGGCGTGGAAGTCGAAGCGGGTGCTTCGATTACTTTCGACCGCGTTCTGCTTGCTAACGGTGGTGGATCAAGTCTTGTTGGCTCCCCCACAATTTCCGGCGCGTCAGTCGTCGCCGAAGTTGTCATTGCAACGGAAAAAGGCCCTAAGCTGGAAATTCAGCGACTTCGAAAGCGAAAGAACTCCCGCCGACACACGGGGCATCGCCAGAAATATACTCGAGTGAGGATCAAGTCGATCACTGTTCCGGGCCTGCAGGTTGCAGAGAAGCCAGCGGTCAACAGCTAGGAATCGGTGCTCAACACCCGATGAAGTCTTAAAGAGACAGGTCCAAACGCCTGTCTCTTTTTTTCATGTCTGCATTCGAGAGCAGCTCCTGAGTTTGCGACTGCCATTTTTCCGGAGTGACGCGTGGACTGGCCGTTACGGAAGATTCGATCTCAGTTTCTGGCGCTCCAGCGGCAGCAGGATGGCCGCGACGTGGCTCTATTCGATGGCCCTGCCGGCAGTCAGGTTCCGGAATCCGTTGTCGACGCCGTCTGCAGCTATCTTCGTCATACCAACTGCAACCGTGGTGCAGCGTTTCGGACCGCAAGGGAATCCGATGCGATCCTGAACAACGCTCATCAGGTCTTCGCCGATTTTTTGGGAGCCGATGATCCCGACTGCGTCGCGTTCGGTGCGAACATGACCAGCCTGACGCTGCAGCTAAGTCGTGCGTTGAGCCAGTCGTGGCAACCCGGCGATGAGATCATTGTCACGCGACTGGACCACGACGCCAATGTGACTCCGTGGGGCCTTGCCGCTCGTGATCGAGGAGTCACCGTTCGGTATGTTGAAATGAATAGCAACGACTGGACATTGAGTCAGGATGACTTTCGCAGCAAGTTGTCAGATCGCACAAAGCTGGTGGCTGTTGGCTACGCTTCGAATGCAACGGGCACGATCAATCCCGTTCAGCAGATGACAGAACTGGCTCATCAGTTCGGGGCGTTGGTGTTCGTCGACGCGGTTCATTTTGCCCCACACGGTCGGATTCGAGTTGATCAGATCTGCTGCGACTTTCTGGCCTGTTCGGCCTACAAGTTTTTTGGGCCGCACGTGGGAATAATGTGGGGACGTCGTCAGCTGCTTGAAGAAATTCGACCTTACAAGTTGCGGCCTTCGCCAGAATCGCTTCCGGGGCGATGGATGACGGGGACTCAGTGTCATGAAGGCATCGCCGGTGCCGCAGCGGCGGTGGAGTATCTTTGCTCTCTGGACGACCTTTTTCATAGTGACGATGCTTCGCAACCAGAAGGACATCGTGACAATCGGCGATCTGCAAGACTCGATCGAGTGTTCGCGCGGATCATGGAATACGAACGAGGACTTTCCGAGACTCTGCTGACGGGCTTGAAAAGTATTCCCGGACTTCGTCTGTGGGGGATTTCGGACCTCAGCGATCTGGACCAACGAGTCCCGACTGTTTCATTCACCCTGGATGGACGATCGCCTCGTGAGGCCGCTGAATGGCTTGCGGGGCGAGGATTGTACGTCTGGAATGGCAATCACTATGCTTTGCCATTCACCGAAACGGCAGGGCTTGAGCCCGGCGGGACAGTTCGAGTGGGTGCTCTGCACTACAACTCTCGAGAAGAAATCGATCGGTTGATCGAGGCCATTCACGAATACCAGAGCTGACGTCTTCGCGAAGAATTAACGGCCGCCGATACACTGCTATTTTTGATTTAGAACCATCTCTTAACGGAAGACTTCTCGCAGCATGCAGCCCAGTGCCAAGCCCAAGATTGTGGCCGTGATGCCAGCCTACAATGCCGAATCAACTCTCGAACGAACCCTGCGAGATATTCCGCCGGGAACCGTGGACGAAATCATTCTGGTCGACGATTGCAGCCGCGACAAAACCGTCGAGCTTGCCCGGTCGCTGGGCCTGACCGTAATCCCCCACGAGCGCAATACGGGTTATGGCGGCAATCAGAAGACTTGTTACACCGCCGCCCTTGAGCGAGGTGCTGATATCGTCGTGATGATTCATCCCGACTATCAATACGACAGCCGAGTGATCCCGATCGCGGCCGAACTGATTCGACTTGGCAATTGCGATGTTATTCTGGGCTCACGAATTCGCACGCGAGCTGAAGCGTTGCAGGGCGGTATGCCGGCGTGGAAGTACGTCGCGAATCGCTGCCTGACGATTTTCGAAAACATGGCCCTCGGCCAGAACCTCGGCGACTTCCACAGCGGCTTTCGAGCCTATCGGCGCGACGTTCTGGAAACGGTTCCGTGGAAGGAAAACTCCAACGACTTCGTGTTTGACACGCAGTTTCTTGCTCAAGCCGTCTACTTCGGCTTTCGACTCGGCGATATTCCCGTTCCCGTCCGCTACTTCGCGGAAGCCTCCAGCATCAACTTTCGCCGCAGCACTCGTTATGGCCTGCTGACTCTGTGGGTGATGCTTCTGTTTTGGTTCAACAAACTCGGGCTGTGCCGATCGAAGATCTTTGCCAAGAAGACCTGACACAAGGACTTTACGTCATCCTAAGTTGTTGACTTTGCATGATCGGACTTCACGAGAGAAGTTCTGGTACAAGTTCGATGACCTCAGATTCTCAACCGTTCGATCGAATGCGGTTGGCGCGTTCGAACCAGTCACGGATGTTGAGACGGAAGCCAGGGAGGATCTGCTCGCCGTTGAGGTCATCGGTGTCAGCGAGTATGACAAAGGCTTCCGGTGAGTGGTAGACGCGAACTGTTCGGTCGGAGGGATCGACGTACCAGACAAGTTCGACTCCTGCTTCGAAGTAGTCGCGAAGCTTGCGGGACATTTCGCCCTTTGTATTTCCAGCGCTGAGTATCTCAACCGCGAGATTGGGAATCCAATTTGGCACCTTTGTCGCCGGGTCGGCCTGG
>JANMEV010000462.1:0-1807 GCA_031377305.1 Planctomycetota bacterium
CGACATGCAGGTTGCAGAGGTCTTCCTTCACTACTTGTGCGAGCGTCCCGATGACGCGAAGTGTTGGGTTCACTCGCAGAATTCCATGCCGGCTGCGGCGTATCTCCAGGACTCAGAATGTCGCGTGTTTCGACTTATCAATGTCGTAGATCATTTCACTTTTCGAAAGCTGGAGCAGTTTCATGATTATTGCTGTGAACGAACATTGCCTTACGAACTCTGGCACTTCCGGCACACCAGCGGACCCACCGAATCAACTCGGTGATTCTATCTCGGCCGTGCTGTCACATATCCGACGCTACCGTCTGACGGTGTTCGCGGCTGTAGAGCAACTGATTGCTTTGCAGGGAGCCGGTCCGCGACACATCAAGCATATTCTAAAGGAAGCGGTTCGAGAGAATCTCATCGACTCGGCACGACTTCACCACAACTGCAGGTACTGGTTTCTGACGGAAACAGGTGTTGCCGCCCTTGAAGGAACCTGCAGGCACGGACCGTTGACGGAGCCCGCAAAGATTCGTGCCTTCGCGATGCTCGCATTCTGTCATCTGTCCGATAGGCCTCGTGTACGACTGATGCGGGACGAACTGTGTCGCCATTTTCCAGATCTTGACGAGACTGGAATGACATCGACCTATTACTTCGATGGAGCCGGAAGTGGTTGCCTGGGCCTGGCTCGCGTGGACGCTGGCCAACGAGGCCGCTGGGACCGCGTTGTGGAATCGATTCGCGAAGACATCGACACACATTGCAACCGCCGGGGATTTCAGAAGCTGATTGCGGATCGCAGCTTTGAAATCTCAATCCTGACTGTTCATCCCCAGAAGGCGGCACGAATCAGGCAAGCACTTTCGGAGAAATCTGATGCTCAGAGAATTCCGATTCGGGTTGTTCCAATCCTGCAATTACTTCCACTGCTGACATTTCAAGCCGAAAGGTTGTGATCGAAGTCCTTCTCTCTTCTTCAAAGAGAGCAACATCGCTCCTGGCCCTGGAGCACGGAAAAACAAAGGGCGTTAATCGATTGCAAACCGTAGGCATGGGGGACGTTCACGCGAACGCACTTTGCCGAATTACTGGAGTTATCCAGTTATGAGCATGTATCGCTCACGCAACCAACGAAAACGATGGCGTCTCAAATGGCCGTGGAGAGTCTTGTTTCCACTGCGGGTCGATGAACGATTTTGCCCGGAGTGTCGCATGCCTTACCACGAAGGTCCACTACCCAAAGAAGCTGATCGCTTTGATGCCGGGAATGTGGCCGTGTTCGTCTTTCCGGCCGGTACCTTTCGGAGAAACGAGCAAGTCATTCGAGTCGGTCGCTGGAGGGCTGGGGGAAAGCAGTTTTACTCCTCGGAGTTCGTTCCTCTTTCCGACATTGACGACCTTTTAGCTGTCCTTGAGATGGCCAAGGATCAACTTACGCCGGCGAACACTGGCAGTTCGCGGCGGAGCTAGGTTTGCAAGGTTTTTGGGGCGGTCTTCGGACCGCCCTCTTCAAAGAACATCCGTCACGAGGACGGATGTATGACAGCATCGGTCGAAGTTGGATTCGGAAGAACGCCTTCGGCCATAACAACAAATGGAGAATACATGGAACAAGAAAGACTGGTAAAGGAGTTTTCCAACGGTGTAAGTGAGGTCGTTGTTCGAGTCGTGTTGTTCACTACGAAAACTGGTCGCTCATGGCCAACGACTCAAACTGGGCGATATTACACCAAGGATGGAGAAAAACGTTTCATGGCATCTTTAAGAATCGATGACATCCCAGAATCGAGGTCTCTCCTCCATGAGGCTTACATGTGGC
>JANMEV010000506.1:0-6029 GCA_031377305.1 Planctomycetota bacterium
GAAACGCATCAGGTCTCAACCGCAGCGGGAGATCTTTTCGTTAGGGCTTTTCGCGTCAACCACTGGGGGGCACGGCTGCAATACGACAACTACCGGGGATACAACGGCTACCTCATCGAACGGCAGGGGCGCCGCGTCCTCTTCAGCGGCGACACTGCCCTAACGAACGACTTCTTTGTCAATCTGCTGGACATGAATACTGAGTGGCAGAAGTCCGCTGTCTGCGATCACTTCTTCGAAGGACGAGATCGCAAAACGGGTGACGTGAAATGGATGGGTTCGCGAGTCGACCTGATCTTCGGCTCGAACTCACAATTGCGAGCCATCGCGGAAGTCTATGCCAGCAAAGACGCCGAACAGAAGTTTGTCAAAGACTTCGTGGCAGCATGGAGCAAAGTGATGAATCTCGACCGCTTCGATCTAACGTCGAAGTGATGATGGGGCTGCGGCCTCCCCGGTAGAGAGCTGTCGAATACTGCTGAATCGGCTCCCACGCCAATTCCATCTGAGCAAGGCTGCGTTGTGAATGACGCAGCCTTGCTTCGTTTTCAGAGTCGACGTCAAATCGATCATCTCTGAAGCAACGGCAAATATGGGTGCGTGCGGAGGAACTCATGGGGCCGGCATTCTCGATTTCGACTTTTCGGGATTTGTCCACGCCGCCCGGAAAGCAATGCGTTGCACAGCGATGAACGGAGCTATTTCTCAGCGAAGTATGGGAGATGTGAGGGTAATCGAGGATCTGAACGGCAAATGGGATTTGAGGCGGAACAACAGGCGGCTACGATCCATTCCAATTGCATGACGTTTCGGCCATCGGGAAGCCCGAGCCGACAACGAAACTGAGTTTTTTTTCCGAAGCCCGCTCCATGACTGTTCGAACTCGTTTTGCTCCAAGTCCCACTGGTTATATGCACATCGGCGGCATGCGAACCGCGCTCTTTTGCTGGCTGTGGGCTCGCCACAACCGAGGTCAGTTCATTCTGCGAATTGATGATACGGATCAACAACGCAACATTGAAGAAGCGCTCGGGCCGATACTGGACGCGTTTCGCTGGCTGGGGCTTGATTGGGATGAAGGCCCCGAAGTTGGCGGACCGCATGCTCCGTATTTTCAGTCGCAGCGACGATCGCTTTACGATGCCGCGCTGCAGCAATTGCTGGATTCCGGCAAAGCGTATCGCGATTTTGAAGCTTCAGAAGACACTCAAGCCCAGCGTGAAGCAGCCGAGAAGGAAAAACGAGTCTACGTCAGCAGCCGTGCGTCGCTGGGGATCAGCAAGGACGAAGTGGCGAAGCTGATGGCAGATGGGAAGCCGTTCGTCGTTCGTCTGCTGGTGCCTCGAACAGACAAGGTGATCATCAACGATCACGTGCGAGGTCAGGTCGAATGGGATTGTAGTCTGCTGCCGGATCCGGTGGTGGCTCGCAGCGACGGCTCGCCGCTCTACAACTTCGCCACAGTCGTCGATGACGCAGCCCTTGAGATCACTCACGTCATCCGCGCTGAAGAGCATCTTCCAAACACTCCAATCCAGGTTCTGCTGCACCGCGCGTTGGGGAACAAGACTCCTGAGTGGGCTCATATTCCGTACGTGGCGGCTCCGGGCACGAAGGAGAAGATGAGCAAACGCAAGATCGACAAGTATCGAACCAATCCACAGTTTCAAAAGATGTTTGAACTTGGCGATCAGGTTCTCAGCCGAATCGAGATCGATCCAAAGTCGGACGCATTGTCACCGGTGATGGTTGCGTACTACCGCGAGGTTGGTTTCCTTCCGGCTGGCGTATTGAACGCGCTGGTTCGGTTGGGCTGGTCACTGGATGATCAGGCGGAGTTCTTTTCGCTCGACGACATGATCCGAAAGTTCACACTCGAGCGAGTGATCAAGAGTGCGGCCGGATTGGATCCGGACAAGATGCTGAACTTTCAGTCTCACTGGATGAGCCAGCTTCCGGCCGAAGAAAAGCTGGCGGGCTGCCTGCCGTACCTGAAGAAAGCCGGTTTGATCGATGATGAAAACGATCCGGTGACTCGGGCCAAAGTGGCCAGCGTGATTGAACTCACCGCTGATCGTCTGCGAGTTTTCGGGGACATTTTTCACGTCGACGAGTTCTTTGTTTCTGACGACGAGCTAAAGATCGACGAAAAGAACTTCCAGAAGCGGGTGGTGAAACCGGAAACGGCGATGGATCTTCTGCGAGACTTGAGGAAACAACTGGCAGAAACCGTGGACTTTACTTCCGGGCCACTTCACGATCTTCTGCAGGGTTTTGCCGCTGAGAAACAGGTCAAGGTCGGCGACGTTTTCCCTGCTGTTCGGCTGTGTGTCACTGGCAAGGCTCAGGGGGCCGATTTGTTCAGGTCTCTGGAACTACTTGGCCGCGATTGTGTTTTGCGGCGTATAGATCGAGCAATTGGGTTAGCTGAGTCGCAGCGAACGGCGTAGTGGTCTCGGAGGTTGGAATGAATCCGACGCTTTACGTGGAATCTTCAATATTCAGCTACTTGCGTTCTCGGCCAAGTGGTCACGTCGTCTCTGCTGCCCGTCAATTGGTGACTCAGCGGTGGTGGCAGATGGAGCGTTCCAAGTATGACTTGGTGACCTCTCAATACGTTATTGATGAGATTGCTGAAGGCGATCCGGTATTGGCAAGTGAACGTCTCGATAGTGCGGCTGACATTCCTATGGCCGAATTGCTCGATTCGGCAGTTGAGTTGGCGGAGGCGTCGCTGTTGTCACATATACTTCCCGATAGGGCCAGACTTGATGCATTGCATATTTGTCTGGCGACCGTGCACAAAATTGAGTATTTGCTGACTTGGAATTGTACTCACATTGCAAACGGTCGAATCCTTCCCCGTGTGGATTCATTCATGTCGAAAAAAGGATACCGGCTTCCATTTGTGTGCACGCCAGAGGAGCTTATCGATGACGAATACCCAATCACTTGAACCGTCTCCGGATGCCATCATTCAAGGGCTTCATCAAATCAGAGAGGTCATCGTTGATTCGTTTCAGGGAGACCTTCAGGCGCTAACCGATGGGGCTCGCCGTCGAGAGCGAGAATCCGGGCGAAAAACATGGCGTCCAGCGTCCGCTTTGAATTCTGCTGCCGCGTCACAGATCTCTGAAAACATTTCCTGATTCAAACTACTATTGCGTTCTAAGGTCTTGAGGAAAGTCATGGCAAGCGTACTCGTTACTGGCGGAGCCGGATTTCTTGGCAGTCATCTTTGCGATCGATTGATCGAACGTGGCGATGACGTCATTTGTGTCGACAACTTCTTCACAGGCTCGAAGGAGAATGTACGCCATCTGCTGGGGCATCCTCGCTTCGAACTGATTCGTCACGATATCGTCCATCCTCTGTACATCGAAGCCGAACGGATCTTCAATCTGGCGTGCCCAGCGTCTCCTGAGGCTTACCAGTTCAACCCGATTAAGACGATCAAAACCTCCACAGTCGGCATGGTCAATATCATGGGGCTTGCCAAACGCTGTGGCGCGCGAGTGCTGCATGCGTCGACGTCGGAAGTGTATGGCGATCCGCTCGTGCATCCTCAGACAGAAGATTACTGGGGCCATGTGAATCCGATCGGGCCTCGCAGTTGTTACGACGAAGGCAAACGAATCGCTGAATCGTTGATGATGAACTATCACCTGGAACACGGGACTGAGATCCGCATTATTCGAATCTTCAACACCTATGGCCCTCGCATGGCTCCGGATGATGGTCGAGTGGTCTCAAATTTCATCATGCAGGCTCTGAAGGGCGAAGACATCACGGTTTACGGTGATGGCCTGCAGACTCGATCGTTCTGCTATTGCGATGACCTGATTGCCGGCATGATGGCACTGATGGATCAGGATGACCACACGGGACCGATCAACATCGGCAACCCGATTGAAAACACTATGCTGGAACTTGCCGAAGCTGTCATCAAAGTCACTGGCAGTAAGTCGAAAATCGTTCATCATCCACTTCCAAAAGATGACCCAAAAAAACGTTGCCCCGATATTACGCGCGCGAGGAATCTGCTTGGCTGGGAGCCTAAAGTACTGCTGGCGGACGGATTGAAGTCTACGATGCAGTGGTACAAGCAAAAAATGATGGAAGGGTAGTGTCCTTTTGGACGACGCTGAGTGTTCAGTCCATGGAATAATTGAACGATGGACACCTTCGAAACTGATACTGAATCAGACAATTTCTTTGGGAAGTCGACCCCTATGTTGCCACACCGAATTCACTTTTCAGTCGCCGTTGTCTTTGCGGCCCTGCTTGTGTTGGGCTGCGAAGAAGGTCCCCGAGCGGGTCGCTCCATTAACGGTGCGCCAGATGGAGTTGTCGAATACCTGAAGGTTTCGGAGTCGGGCGAAGTCGAACATCAGGAAGGTCAGTTTCTGGCGCTGGTGCAGCGAAACGACCAGAGGCTTGTATTGGTCGACTTCGGAGCGACGTGGTGTGGGCCGTGCAGGATGCTGGCACCCAACCTTTCAAAGATCAAGAAGTCGTGGGGTGACGACGTTGAAGTTGTCACGGTCGATGTGGACAAAAGCCGAGAACTTGCCGCTCATCTCGGTGTCAGTTCAGTTCCGGATGTCCGGATCTTTCGAAACGGGACTCAGGTAGGCGGTTTTGTCGGAGCTATTCCACGTGAAGATATTGAATCCATGTTGAAGTCGCTGAAATGACTGCCGTTAAGCCGGAACCTATGAATTCCAGACCGCAAGTTCGAGCGCGTCGGATTTGGTTTCGGGTGCTCGCGGCGTTGCTTGGTGTCGCGGTCTTTGCTGTCGTCGAACTGCTGTGCGTCATGACAGGGGTTGGTTCTGCAACGATGGGCGACGATCCGTTTGTCGGCTTCGCGTCCGTTAGGCCTCTGTTCGAACACACCGAGAACGGAGAGACCTTCCACACGTCGCCGAACCGGCGAGGTTTCTTCAAGGAAGATTCCTTCGCCGTGAACAAGTCAGAACGAGAGTTTCGGATTTTCGTATTCGGCGGGTCGACGGTTCAGGGGAATCCGTTCTCGATCGAAACCAGCTTCCCGGCCTACCTGCAGGTCGCCCTTGAAAAGGCGAATCCCGATCGCAGTTGGAAAGTCGTCAACTGTGGCGGTGTTTCCTACGCAAGCTATCGCCTGTTGCCGGTGATGCAGGAATGCTGCCAGTATGAACCGGATCTGTTCATCTTTTGCGAAGGGCACAATGAGTTCCTGGAAGAGGTGAGTTATTCCAGCATTCGTCAGAACTCGGCCGTCCTTCAAAGGACCTTTACTGCGTTCGATCATCTTCGCAGTTTTCGAGTGCTGCGAAACGCGATCTCCGGCACGAAGAATTCGCAAGCGACGTCGACCACGGCGAAACCGCTGCTGCCGGAGGAGGTCGACACGTTGCTTGATCACGACGGCGGACTTGCCGTTTACCATCGCGACGACAACCATGCGTCGGCGGTGGTGGAGCACTTTCGAAACAATCTGCGCCGCATGGCGGACCTTTGCGAATTGCATCGTCTGCCTCTGCTGATGATCCTGCCCCCGTCCAGTCTGACGGATTGCCCGCCGTTCAAGTCAGAGATGTCCCAGACGCTGTCGGATGAAGATCAGGATCAACTTCAAAACCTGCTAACACAATCACGTGCGTTGGCGGCATGGGACGTCCCGAAGGCCATCGAATTGGTCCAGCAGGCCGTTCAACTCGATCCTCGCTTTGCTTTCGCATGGTACGAACTGGGGGAACTTCAGCTCACAGCAGGAATGAGCAACGACGCCGAACGGTCGTTGAGGAGGGCTCGTGACGAAGACATCTGCCCGCTGCGAATAACGACGCCTCTTGAAAACGCCTTTCGCGAAATAGCGGCCGAACGTTCGCTGCCGGTGATCGACGCTCACCAATTGCTCAGCTCGCGATGTGCGAACGGCATTGTGGGTGGCAGCGTACTCGTTGACCATGTGCACCCTTCCTTTCGAGGCCATGAAGACATCGCCATTGCGATCGCCGAATGGATGATTTCTGATGGCCTGG
>JANMEV010000521.1:0-2899 GCA_031377305.1 Planctomycetota bacterium
ATATCGACCGCCGCCACGACCACTCGAATGGGATCACCCAGCCGGAACTCTCGTTTCGTTCGACTTCCGATCAATCGCCGAGTGTTCTGATCGAAGACGTAGAAGTCGTCGGCCAGAGCACTCAGATGGATCATGCCTTCCGCCGGAATCGCCACTCCCTGGCAAAACATTCCGAAACTTTCGACGCCCGTAATGATCGCGTCCATCTCTTCGCCAATGCGTTCCGACATGTAGCGGAGCATCTTGATGCGAATCAGTTCACGTTCGGCTTTTTCCGCTCGTCGTTCTGTGATCGAGCAACTTTTCCCCAGCTCCAGAAGTTCCTCAAACGGCGGAGCCACGGGCTTCTTCTTCGCAGCAATTTGTCCGATCAATCGATGAATCGTTAAATCGGGATAGCGACGAATCGGACTGGTGAAATGACAGTAGTCTTCTTCAGCCAAAGCGAAGTGGCCCATGTCTTCAGGAGAATACTCGGCCTGCTTCATGCTGCGGAGAAGTGCAAAGTTGACAGCTCGTTGCTCCGGCTTGCCTTCGACGGACTTAATGATCTCCTGAAGCTCCGTTCGATCCTGTGACTTTCGAAACGAGATGCCAAGGCCAAGACAGAACTGTTCAAAGTTCCGCATCTTCAGCTCATCCGGATCGCCGTGAGTTCGCCGCAGGAACGGAAGCTTTCGACTTTCCAACAGTTGAGCCACTGCGATGTTGGCAGCCAGCATGAATTCTTCAATGATTTCGTGGCTTTCGTCATGATGGCGTTCATGGGCCCCAGTGACCAGGCCTTCCTTGTCGAAGTCAATCTCCACTTCAGGAATCCCCATCTGCAACGCGCCTTTCGCAAAGCGACGATGTCGAAGCAGCATGGCCAGTTCGAACATGTTCTCCAGAAGATGACGCACCGGAGCCGTCACACCAGGAGCCTGTTCGCGAGGATTTCTGATGATGGGCATTACTTCCTCGTATGCAAACCGACGGACGACTCGGATTGCCGAATTGGCAACGTCGCTGCCAACAACGCTTCCCTCGGCATCGAATTCGATGAAGGCCGACTTCGTAAACCGCACTTCGCCCTGCTGAAGGCTGGCCAGCCCGTTGCTGATCAATTCCGGCAACATCGGTATTACGTGGCGAGGCAGATAGACGCTGGTTCCGCGTTTGCGAGCTTCAATATCCAGCGGGCTGCCCTCCTTCACGAAATGCGCGACGTCCGCAATGTGAACTCCGAGATGCCAATGCCCATCGTCAGATTTCTTCAGAGAGATCGCGTCATCGAAGTCGCGAGCTGTGGCCGGGTCGATGGTGATGATTATTTCATTCGTAAGATCGGTTCGGCCTTCCAGATTTTCGTCCTTGAACGCATCGGCCTGTCGTCGAGCATCATCCAGGGCAGCTTCCGGAAATTCGTAAGGAAGCCCGAGACTGTGAACGACCGTCATCGTGTCGACGCCTGGATCGCCTCGCTTGCCGAGCACTTCCGTTAGCACCGCTTCGCCCGGTCGGCTCGATGTCGGAAATCGCAGAATTTCAATGACGACTTTGTCGTTTGGCGTTGCGCCCTTCGCACCGGGGTCACCCACGTGAATCGGCACACCGAATGCGGTTCCGTCGATTTGCACGAACCCCTGTCCGCCTGATTCGATATAGGTGCCCACAAAAATGCTTGTGGCTCGCTCGATCACTTTTTCCACGACACCAGAACGCTGACCGCTGGAACGGCGTTTGGCCGACAACCGTACCATCACTTCGTCGCCGGATTGAGCATCCTTTAGATCGCGCGAGCCCACATAGATGTCGCCTTCTCGATCCTTGTATTTTGGATCTGGTTTCGACGGAATCACAAACGCGGCACCGCTGCTGATCTTTCGAATCATTCCGGAAATCAGTCCCGTGCTGCCGATCGGTCGAAGGCGTCCCTGTTTGTCCTGACGGATGCGACCGGTTTCGATCAGGGTTGCCAATGCCTCTTTGAACTCTGGCATTTGCTTCTTCTTGATCTGAATTGCTTTGCCCAGAATCGACGGCGTGACCGGGTGATAATGCACCTCGTTGATCTCGGTCAGGATCAGAGCTTCCAGGGATGGATTACGAGCGTCGCTCATACGTTTTCCTTTGCCCGGCGATTGGCCTGGGCGATTTACAAACCGGGGAAATAGCGAGCAAACGGGGGATTTGAATGGAACGCTCACAACATTGTGACTCGTTCACCCCGGTTTGCGAAGTTGCTCGCGAAAAGTTGGCGAATTCTTGTGATCGAGTCATGCAACCAGCGTAATTCGCTGTGAAAGACGCGACGCGACGTTCGGAGGCACCGAAAATCAAATTCCTGCGACGCCAAATCTGGGCGACGCGGCGATTAACGGCCCGCGCAAGGCACATCGGCAACGTCTAAATAGCACCGGCCAAAAAGTTGCCAACTCGCGCGATAGGAATCCCCAGCTTTCCCCTCAGGCAACACAATGCGGCCGGGGAGACCAACTGACACTTTAGACACCGTTTGAGTCGAATGGTTCGCAGGCGGCGACTGAGAGTTTGAAGATTCGTTGCTTTGAAAAGGTCACTGCAGCCTGCGGCCATGCGCATAAGCGATATCGCCGAACAGTGCATTTGCACGTTTGATCGTGTCTACTTCCCGGCCGCGGCGACTTCAAGCGGGACGTTGTAGAACGTCAGCGCAGCGATTCCGTTTTCGCCATACAGCACGTTGTCCGGACTCCATGAATCACTGTCAAGATAGCTAATCTTTGAGGCGGAGGATGAGGCTCTCAGCTTCAATGTCAGCTGCTTCCCGGCAACAGCACCGGAAACGACCTGCGAACCTTCTCCATCAAGATAGAACTGACTTGCGAGCGATTCCGTCCAGACAACACTGTCGTCGAAGCTCAGACAGATCTCATTT
>JANMEV010000524.1:0-1867 GCA_031377305.1 Planctomycetota bacterium
ACGTTGACATCGACCATCGCTGGCGGCAGTTCGAGGAACAGAAAACTGACCGGATGACGGCCCACCATCAGAAGGCCTCGGTACGCTTCGCCCAGCGCATGCTGCAGACTGCGGTCCTGAATCCAGCGGCCATTCAGAAACAGGTATTGGTCCTTGCGAGTTGACCGGTTCAACGACGGCTCACCGACGTAGCCCCACAGCCGGATCTTTTCACCGGACGGAAGTTCGACTTTGGATGAAACAGCGATCAGATGATCGGCAACGTCGCTGCCCAGAAATCGTCGAATGCGTTCCAAGGCGTCGCTAGTGGCTGGCAGTTCGTAAACCAGCTTGTCGTTGTGGCGCAGCACCAGATGCAGATTCGGATTGGCGATTGCGATCCGGGAAAACTGCTCGGCGATGTGACCAAATTCCGTCGATGCCTTCTTCAGGAATCGTCGGCGAGCAGGCGTGTTGAAGAACAGGTTATGAACTTCCATCACCGTGCCCGCAGGACATCCGCAATCTCGGTTCACGACAATCTGGCCGCCGTGGCTTTCGAGTTCCTTTCCAACGACGCATTCTTCCGGCCGAGTTCTAATGCGAAACCGTGCCACCGAAGCAATCGACGCCAGCGCTTCGCCTCGAAACCCCAGCGTGCTGACGTGATCCAGATCAGCGTCCGAACGAATCTTGCTGGTCGCGTGACTGGTGACAGCCAGCAGCATGTCGTCCGGATGAATGCCTTCGCCGTTGTCGGAGATTCGGATTAGATCCATGCCGCCGTTGACGACGTCGACTTCAATGCGAGTCGACAGGGCATCGACGCTGTTTTCCAGCAGCTCTTTAACAACGCTGCCCGGCCGTTCGATGACCTCGCCCGCCGCAATGCGGTTGACAACATGAGCATCCAGTTGCTGTATTCGAGACATGGGAAACCAAATCGGTGGCAGAGAACATCGTCAGATTCATCAGAGAACGAAGTATATCCACTCGCGAACAAGATTTCCTGTCGTCCAGCGAATTGCTCAACTCGCTTCGATTCTGGCCGAGAAGGCAAAGCCGATTACTGATCGCCCTGCAGGATCCACTCTTCATTGAAGGCGGCGTGCTTCATCGTCTTGCCCTGTTCGCAGAAATAGCTGTAGGCCGCGTGAATCATTCCGTCGGATGTCTGAATCACACAGGGATAGTGGAACGAACCCTTGGGCTGATCTTCCAGATGACGAGACTCCGGCCATGTTTTGCCTTCGTCGGTCGAAAGACTGACCGCCAGTTTGTTGCGGCCAGTCTGCGTGTCGTTATGAACCAGGATCCAGTGCCCGTTCTTTAGTCGAACTCCATCCAGTCCCGAGCCTGGATTCGGCAACGAGGTGACTCCCACCGGACCCCATGAGATTCCATCATCGATCGACTCGGAAACTCGGACATGCCCGGAATAGCCGTTCTCACGCATGTAGGCGACCAGAGTTCCATCATTACGACGAAGCACGGACGGTTGAATAGCTCCGAATCCGAGAGTTGGCTTGCCGGCAAACCAGGATGCGCCGTTATCGTCACTGATGGCCATGATGCAAATGGAAAAAGTGTCGGTGTAAAGAGGTAGCAGGATTCGGCCGGATGGAAGAACCGTTGGTTTGCATCGCGGCTGCCATCCCGTACGCTGGTACAGTTTTTCGCTAAGCCGCACTTTGGCGGTTTGGATGACCGCCTTTTGTTTGTCGGTCAGCGAGATCGGCAACGTTGCCTGCATTTGTTCCAAGGCCCTGATGGCCTCCCCGGAGAAGTCCTCGGGTTTCAGCAAAATGGTTTCGTCGCGGTTCCACTTTGGGCAGCCAGTGCCGGTCGGGTCATCACAGAACTTGACGTGAGTCAGGCACGATTCCCA
>JANMEV010000525.1:0-7463 GCA_031377305.1 Planctomycetota bacterium
CAATGAGAGTCCTTCGCTTCGTCAGTCGTATCATTTCTGAATGAACGGCCGCCGGATGAATCTGCAACAGGCATCCACGAGCCTCTTTCGGAGGCTCGGTCGCAAATAATTGAATGCCATCCGCGTGGGTTTCTGCGAGCGATCGCACTCCTGGACTATCTATTGAAGGTCGGTTCACGTCTGGATTCGCAATTGGAAACAGGCAACATCGTCAACAGTATGCCGGATTCAGCGGGACTTCCCTCTCAGCAGTCTGAAAATCGGTTTAGCTGAGAACCAGCCGCGTCTCGTTGCCCGGTGAGTTGCACGTACCGAGCGGAAGTTCACGATCCTCGCCTTCCGCATAAAGGACCAGTGTCACTTCGTTTCCCTGATTGTTAAAGAATACCTCGTCTGAGAATCCTCGCATCAACAACAGGCCGCGGCCACTCGCCAAAAGTGCTTCAGGATCGTCGCATCGCTCAAGAGCGGCCTTGACGTTAAACCCTTTGCCTTCGTCCTGAATCGTAATCCACAAGCCAAACGCGCTCACGAGCTCCGTGACGTATACATACCGGTTGCACCATGGAGAAAGCAGTTCTCGTTCTCTGGCCAGTTCAATGAATCGAGACGAACCGTCTTCCTTGAGTTCAGAACTGATCTCAAGATTTCCGTGATAGAAGGCATTGTTCAATGCTTCTTCCAGGGCCATGCAGAAATGGTGCTCCATGGTTCCCTCGACAACATGGTAGTCTCGCAGACCTGTCAACAGGCGATCACGCAGCGCCGGGATGAGTTTGCAGCAAGTCGGTATTCGAAACCTCGCGAGGCGAACATGTGACGATTGCACAACAACGTCTTCAGTGATGACATTCTCTGTTGTCATGGGCGATAGCTCTCTGAGCCTTAGGACGAAATCGTTGCGAGAAACCCAGTTCCAGTCCAGCACTTCGTCGTTGTTGTGACAAACAGTTCCGACAACCGCAAATGCATTCCTGAGATTTTGTTCAGGATCGCAGATTTCGAGGTTCAATCCGTCGGAAATCAGAACGTCACCATTCTGGGCATCCCCGGCCCTCATAAAAATCCAGGCTTCTTCGCTGACATGTTCAGTTTTCAGACCCGGGTGCACTCCACGGGCCAACTCATGGATTGCACGGAAGAAGTGAACGTTGTTTGTGATGACATGAAGTTTCATAGTTTCAAAGGTTTCAAACCGAGTCGTCATCACCTCAATGAACACTCATCCGTCTCGTTGGTTAATGTTGGCCGGTGACTTTTTGAAACGTATCACGGAATCGCCACATGATGATCGCTCAGGTCTGGGACCAGGATCGTGCGAGTCATAAAACATAAAAATGAAACGGCTTGTGCAGACTGTTCCTTCTTTGACGCTGCTGTTTTTTACGATTGATGGGGCTCATGCTTTTCAGTGCATGGGGATGTTTCCCCAGTTTGGGCACTTTTTCAGCAAGTGAAGCGATGTGGAAAAGTCCGCCCAGCAACGAACGCGTCACTTCCGACCGCGCAGGCTGCTGCCCTTACATGTCGTTCGACCAAACGTCGGTGCGGACTTCTGCGAAGGTACGGAGCCTCAGAAACTCTCAATGCATCCGCGAAAGTCGTGTCAGAATTTCCGCCTGTACCGGACGATTTGAAGTCTTGCTGCCCGGTAGAAACCACCATCCACGCCGTGGCACGGCGACGGTAGGGAAGGCAGCACTTTGCAAACGGATGGCGTCATTCAAACAACCTGCGTTGAACGTGAGATAAACAACACAGGATCGACATTGCCTCGATCTGATAGCCTCTGCCGGCACGAATCATCGAATGGCGTCGAGGATCCTTGGCGGCACATTGGACGTGGGGAACGTAGCCCGCATTTCCTCGTAAAAGACAATCAACTCGCTCTTGAGACCAGCTTCCACCAGTTGCTGAACCGGTTTTGTGTTGCTCAAGTCAATGTTTGCGACCTGACGCCAGAGTCGTATCGCATCGCCGCGGTCGCCAGCCTTTGCCGCAAGAACTGAGGCACGAGTCAGCCAGTCCGGTACTTGAAGGCCATCGTCACATGAATTGATCGGGTAAAGCCTCAGGATGACGTAACCATCTTTCCCTGTGAGCAATTCCCGTCGCGGGTCCGAAGCGCCCTTTCCGCCGTTGAATGGAACTGCGGGGGCGACTGCCAAACCTTTTACACAGGCATGTTTCGCCTGCACAGAGTCTTTGCGTCGTAAGGAAAAGTGTCGCGCTCGATCAAGCCAATATTCGGGGTCTGTGCTTCGAGACTGTTCGGCGGCAAGTAGCAATGTCTCGTCGGCAGCAAGTGCCAACGCCGCTTCCTCCGGACTTAACTCTGGGAAATATCCCACGTCGTTCTGCTTGGCAATTGCTTTTGCTTCCAGGATCAACTGTTTTGCCTCAGCGGAGTCCTCGTTGTAAAACGTCAGGCATTCGGCAAGATCTGAGCGAAGGATAGCGGAAAATCTGGCTCTTACGTCTGCGTCTGATGGACGCGTTCCGCTGCAGCCGTTTGAGGTCACGGATCTCTTGTAGCGATTCCTCGTACATCCCTGCTCGGACAAAGATATGAAAATTGGACAATGCCTGCGTGGGCGTTCGCGTTTCGGTTTGCTGCGCCTGATTGACCAACTCCGAAAGTTTTCGCTGGCCCGGTAACAACTGCGTCCTGATTTCGGTGTCGACACGACTTAATGCGTCACTCTCTTTCCACCTCAACAATTCTGAACTGAAATCCAACTCAGCCGGAGCCAAAGCCGTCGTCGGTGGAATCGAGCGAGACAAGAGCAGCAATGAATACACGAGCAATTGTCCCATCGCGGCCACGATGGTCAGCTTTCCTGGGAAAGTCATGGCGTGCTCCTCAGGTTCAAAAGAATCCGTCGTCGAGCAATGATTGGCAAACCTCTGCCTCGGGAAAGTCAGTCAGCCGCATGACTGGCTATGTCTTCTACTTTATCGTTCGTACAAACACTCGCAATCGCTTCGAGGAGTAGGACGCGGCGTTAGACGTGAATGTCCAGTCGCGAGTGTTGCCGGGGCTGTTACCGATGCCGAGATCCGCGCCAGAACCGTTGCCCCACTGATTGATGGCAAACAACGTTTGGCCAGCTCCAAAGTTGTGAACCTGCATTGAGCCGTATCCGTTTTCGGGAGGAGCCATCTCGTCACCGACGTCGTAGATGGCATCAGAAGCACCAGCCACTTTGGCGAAATTTTGCATGCCGTAATTGTCCGGCCAGAATTCGATGTTGCCGGTTTCAATCTTCGTGCCGGAAGTAATCCCGTTCACAGCACTGAAGATATCCATCGATTGGACGGGAATCTGGAAGCGAGCCTTTGAAGCGACCGTCGGGATGCCGATCTTTTTCACATCGTCGGTGAAAGCAGTCATCGACACGAACACTTTGCGTTCTTCACCACCAGCAGCACTAAGTTCCACGAGATAGCCGATGCGATCAAAGGCTTTAACGGAACCGCTGTTGTCGACGTCGTACTTAATGTCGCGCCCGAGCTTGCTCAGATCAAGATCATAGACCAGCGAATATTCCTTCGCGATTGGCAGAGAACTCAGGAAGTCTGGCACTTCACCGCCTCGGAAAGCTCCGACCGGCAAGCCTGTTCCGCCGGAGAGATTCGGCTCCGCCAGCATGTGCCACGCAAAGCGAAACGCGACCGGAGACTTCACTGTGTCGGATGTCAGGATCACGGCATCGCCTTCGATCTTTGCTGTCGCTGGCTGGAAACCGTTTGAGCCAGCGCCAATGACTTCAAAGTGAGTCGGTGCTTTGCCATCGCGAGTCTTCAAGCCACCGCCAGTGTTTGTGAACGTGATCTTCAGGGCATCCTGCATGACTTCGAGCGACTTGAATTCCGGGCTGTTCGCGACGACATCCTTCTTGCCGTAATCGTTCTTCAACGCCAGCAGAGCCAGGCGAAGTCCGACGTCCTGTTTGTTGGGCGGATGAATATCGTTCAGCGTGGCGATGTCGTTAATCACGACCATGCCGGTCTTCGGAATCGTCTGAACGGCGGCCTGAGCTTCCCAGAACTTGGCAAGGATTGTCGGGTCTTCATTGCCATACTGAAACGGAGCGATCTGGACATAGTAAAACGGGAAGTCGCCCTGTCCCCAGAGCTCTCGCCACCCGCCAATCAAAGCCTTTTTCTTTTCCAGATAAAGCATGCCTTCGCCGTGATTCGATTCGCCCTGATACCAGATGGCACCTCGGAGCGGGAAACCGACGATCGAATGGATCATGCCATTGTAGAGCATGGTTGGATCCTGATTGCTGACAAACGGAGTCAGCTCAGCCGGATAAGCGGGGCTTGGGGCCAGAGTTTCAGTGGAACCTACAGCGGCCTTGGCCTTAGTCGTCCATTCTTCCAGAGTCTTGATATAAGCTGACAGGCGATCTCGATACTGTGGCGTTCCAGGAGTGCGGCCAATCACCGACTGGTAGATATCCTGCAATGCGGGAACTCGTTGAAATCCCACCGGCGGAGTCCACGGTTCGACTCGAGTGCCGCCCCATGACGAATTGACCAGTCCTACGGGAACATCAAGCTCCTGATGAATCTTGCGAGCCATGAAGTAGCCGCACGCCGTGAAGCCTCCTGCGGTTTCCGGGGAACAGACCTGCCAACTGGATTGAAAGTTTTCGAGCGGCACCGTCGATGGAACCAGCGGGACTTTGATGTGTCGAATCATCGGAAACTTGGCGGCCGCGATATCTTCCTGAGCCTTCGTACAGGCGGCCACCGGCCATTCCATATTCGACTGACCCGAGCACAGCCAAACTTCGCCGATCAGCACGTCGGTGATCTCAACCGTATTGTTGCCCTTTAAGGTGATGTTTGTGGGCGTCTTGCTTGCCGCCATCGGAGGCAGCTCGACCTGCCATCGACCGGCGTCGTTGGTTTTGGAGGTCTCTTTGTTGTTGCCAATCGTGACTGTGACCGATTCACCTTTGTCAGCCCAGCCCCAGATTCGGATCTTCTGTTGCTGCTGAAGCACCATGTGGTCACTGAAAACAGCCGGCAGTTTCACGTCCGCCTGCACAGCGTTCGTCGTCAGCAGGGAAAGGACAGCAAACACAAGTGCGAAGCGCGAGCGGTTCATAAATAGTCCGGTGGGAAAAGGTCGTTGTGGATTCGGCAGGCGATTGTTGCAGAGTAGCTCGATGATGAGCGACTGTGCAAGCAACTTGACTCTCCGTGAATTCGTAGCTGAGTCTGTCCGCGACTCAAAACTATCGCAGCGTGGAACGCGGATTCCCGCCGAAGGAGGAGAATTCCATGGAGGGAGTCAGTCAAACGTGCGTCACCCGGTCGGGGCATTCCGAAGGCATCTTCGCACCGTCAGTACGACCTTAGACCCTACCGAGCGATCTGGTGCAGCGAAGCTGGCTGAGCTTTCGGGTTAAAGCGTGATACAGGAGTGACTCGGTCAGCCTAACCATCGCCTTCCATGCGGCGATGTTTCCTGGATTGACTATAAACGTCTCCCGCCACATCAGGTTCGAGAGGGCACTTTCTTGTCGTCGAATTCTGTGGTGTCAGTAAACTGAGATTCGGCTGTTTTCCGTCCGCAATCCAACATTGTCAGACGTTGTCTTCACGCCACAAAGCGTCGAAATCAGACCGGCCTCGTGACGACAGCCGACCAGCCAGTCAATCACATCGTGTGCATTGCAATCAAATCAGGCATCGAAGGACGCTTGCCGGGAAATGCTGAAGTCCATTGTGCTTAATGGCAGAAATGCGACGAATTCGCATCTAGCTGAACCAGATACTTTCGCTGCCCGCTCATCCTGGCCTCACGACATCGGCCGAACCGGCATTCCTTTTTTCCACTCGCAGGACGCATCACAGGATCTCTGGAAGGAGAGTATCCGTTGGATTTCTGTTGACTTGTTTCAACATCTGCAGGTTGCTGTGTTGAATAAAAACAACGCACTTGATTCCCTGCTGGAATGGCATTCTCTTCATAAGGAGTTAACACACATGGAGTTAAAGCGTTGCGTAAGACTAATACGTGGCAATGGCATGTGGATTGTATTGAAACGATTTACGAACTGACTCTATGTCGGAGTCACTTCACAGGATCGACGAATTCATTTTGAAAGAATCCACGTATGACCAACAGCGACAACCCATCTCCGAAATTTCGCATCACACGACTCGAAGACCGTATCGTCCCGGGGATGATGTCGTGGATGGACTACAACAACGATTGCGATGACAACGGTTCATCTCGCGGCGGCAGCAGCCGAAACGGATCAAATAAGGGCGGCAGCTCACGCAAGAATGGATCAAGCAAGAAGGGCGGATCGTGCAAGAACGGATCCAGCAAGAAAGGCGGCAGCTCACGCAAGAACGGGTCCAGCAAAAAGGGCGGATCATGCAAGAACGGATCCAGCAAGAAGGGCGGCAGCTCACGTAAGAACGGATCCAGCAAGAAGGGCGGATCATGCAAGAACGGGTCCAGCAAGAAAGGCGGCAGCTCACGCAAGAACGGATCCAGCAAGAAGGGCGGCAAATGCAAAAACGGATCCAGCAAGAAGGGCGGCAGCTCACGCAAGGGCCGATCTAAAGGCAACAACGGTTACGGCAATGGTGGTCGCGATGGATCTCCGAACGGCAAGCAGGATCGCTCACGCTAGTTCAGTGTAAGGGCAATAAAGTCCGTCAACACATTGGGGTCGGCTGGAGATTGATTTCTGCAGCCGACCTTTCTGCTGCGCCGTCGATCGTGGCGAGGTGGTTTTGCTGAATATGACATTTGTAGCGGTTCATTCGCTGACCGGACGACGCTGCCCGAGAATGAATTTCGACCTCGACTTGGATCGCGACATATCTTTCATTGAAAGTCTGCCGATATTTGCAGACGTTTTCATCCATGCATTGTGAGATTCGAGCAATGGCTGTCAAATCGAAAAAGAAGTCACGAAAATCGACTGAGAACATCGTTCCCAAATACGCCCGACAGGGCAAGACGCATGATTCCCGCGACGACTGTCCGCACTGCGCGACGGGCGCTGAGACTTACGGATATCTGAAGCGAGCGTATGTTTATGACGTCGATCTCGCGCGCAAGATTGTCTCCGATGGTCGTGAACCGGTTGAGTTGGAGCGGGACGATGTTGCGTACCTTGTCAATGACAGCAAGATCTATAAGCAACATGTGGATCATGTGAATACAAAGTATCCCGGAATTCTGGGCCATCTATGGGGCCCGGGCGAAGGCGGAACCTGGGAACACGGTCACGTCCTGATCGACGGCAATCACCGTGCGGCTCGATGCCTGCGCGATGGCCTGACATTCAGGGCCTATCTGCTGACCGAAGAGGAAAGCGAACAGATCCTGAAACGCGGAGCTGGAAAAGACGGTCAGGTCTATGACCGCATGGATAAAGACTAGAGATGTGTCGCGGGCTTGGAAAAGGGGTCAGGAACCAATA
>JANMEV010000577.1:0-4140 GCA_031377305.1 Planctomycetota bacterium
CCGACCCCGGCTACGGCGCGTTGATGGATTATGAAGGAGTACTTTCAAAGTCGTCGTCGCTGCAGCCTCATCAGAAGGAAGCGATTTACCGGATTGATGCCAGCACCGGCAAAGTGGTCAAGATGTCCGACGAAATCTTTAAGCCGAACGGCCTGTGTTTTTCGCCCGACTACAAAAAGGTCTACGTGGCTGACACTGGTGCGTCGCATTACGGTGACGCAGCTCCAAAGAACATCAAGGTTTGGGATGTCGTGGATTCAAAGTCACTCGCAAACGGAAGGGAATTCGCGTCAATGAATCTTGTCATGCCTGACGGCGAAACCAAAGCCGGATTCGCGGATGGGATTCGCTGCGATATCGCCGGCAACATTTGGGCCAGTGCTGGCTGGGTCGGCCAGGGCTACGACGGAGTGCATGTTTTTGCACCAGAAGACGGTGCGCGAATCGCTCAGATCATCCTGCCCGAAATCTGCGGCAACGTTTGCTTCGGTGGCACCAAACGCAATCGCTTATTCATGACGGCCAGCCAGTCTTTGTATGCCGTCTATGTCAACACCAAAGGGGCTCACTTCTGCTGATGAAGGCGTATCGCTTTTCAATCACTGCACCCAGCAGGACGAGGCTTCGACCTCGTCCTGTTTTCTTGTGTGGTGCATCAAAACAGAGTATAGATGAACGGAGCAGCGCCGGTCGAAGTCAACAGAATCGCGGCTCCCGCCAGCAATAGAACTAACACGATAGGAGTCAGCCACCACTTCTTTTCTTCGCGGATGAACAACCAGAACTCAGCCATCAGACTCAACTGCGGCTCCTGGCCCATCTGCTCGAAGTCGAAGGGATTCTCTGCGTTTTTCTGAGGCTTCGGGTCTGTCATGAGGAACGCCGATCGTCCGTCTTGAATTACGACTGGTGATAATATTTCCGCACACTGGACGGCGGCACACGACGCTGCCAAAAGCTTGCAACATCGGGAGTTAACTTCCGCTGCAGGGCGTCTCGTCCCATGATCTTAAACACAACCGCCATCGGAAGGAACACGCAAAAAAAGATCAGCAGCAGAATCAATTCGCCAACAACCAGCCCCAACGGCATCGTCACAAAAATCAATCCCACGAACACTGGCTTCAAAAGGCGAGGCGTCACAAGCCCCGTCAGCGTTACGCAAAATCCGACGATCGCTCCAAGTGCAGTCGCCATCTGGCTTCGCGTCCAAACCCATACCATCAGCGGCAACGCACCAGCGCAGATTACACCGAACTGACGCAGTTGCCTGTCGGTTGGCTGTGTGTTAATTTTGAAAAGCGCCATGTGTGGTGACTCTACGGTGCGTTCTTTGTCCGACTTTCAACAGCTGAATTCGTCAGAGTTGCGTGTTGAATCGGTGAAGCGTGTCGCACCGTCTGCGTTCGGGCGCCCAAATTTAGCCGAAAAAGGGCACCAAGTCCAAAGCGATGGGGCGATTTCGCCGGATCAAGTTCAGTCCCGGTCCGCAATCAACATGTGGGGAACTTCATTGTGCCAAACTGTTGATGTAATGTGGCGTCAGTTTGGCGGTCGTTGCGGGGGCGATTGGTGATGCCAGGTGGATGCTTCACCATAAATGCCCACGACTGCGATGCGATGGTCGAACGCTCCAGATATGCGAACGTGTTTGGGTTCAACGCGAAATGAAGTGCGCGGCGGATTTGTGTATAGCTAAGTGCGAATCAGCCTGAAGTGCCCATCACTATGGCAACGCGTTCCGATGTTCTTTCCGCAGCTTCGACCAGGCTAGCCGTAGAACCGAGAATCACCGCAAATAGACAACAACAGAATCTCGTAACGACTACTACATAAGCAGACGGATGAATGCGTGAGCGATGAAGCATGGTCATCTGGATAGACGCCGTTCCATCCTTCTAAAGGGAACGGAAAAGGCGTCAGGAACCGATGATGGTGAATTCGTCCTCTACGTGGCTTCTTCCCTGAGACCCTTTGTTTCTGCCTTTCTTTTCTCGATGCAACGTGGCCGGCGCTACGATTTCGGCATGCTCCCTAATTCCACGAGCTCGGATCCTGAACCACAGCCGCCCGTCGTTTGACAGCAGTCGCCGGACGCCGATGCGTTCTGCGACGCTGAATTTAGCGCATTCTTCACGATGAATGGAGCGGCCGTCTTCGAATGATCTCGCCCGTTGTATACTCCAAAGTCGTTGAAGAGGAATTTCTTGGCGATGCGGTAGTACCAGTTCTTTTCGGGGATCTCATGTCCGGGGTGGTATTGGGATGTGCGAGGAATCATTGACTTCAATTCCTGCATCGCGGTGCCACGAGCGGTTGAATCCTTCGCTCCATGTTTCTCCACAAGCTGAGCAAGCAACTCCGGTCTCTCCAGAACAATGCAGCCGCGAGTTGTCTGCTGAGCGAGTTCACGGAAGTCGGCGAGGTACTCGGACTTCGTAAACTTTTCGAACAGATGTCGATCGTCCTTTTCGTGATGAATTGACTCTTTTGAGAACTGAACGATCGGACAAGGTTCGATGTCGCCCCACGGATTGATGTGATGGCTGATGCCGTTTGCTGCCGGGCAAAGTGCTTTTCCTTCGCCATCGTAGTAGGCATCGATAATCACGATCGGTTTCTTCGCTCGCATGTCGACGACAAACTGCCGAGCCCTTCGCTGCTGATCGGGAGTCAGGCACAACTCAGCCTGTGCATCCGGTCCCATCGGTCGATAGACGTGAAACCATGTATAGAGAACGCCCATTTCGACCAGTCGATCGATCCAGGCTTCCGTTAGTAGATGATCAATGTTGGACTTCGCCAGACTGGTGCAAACGCCGGTCATTACGTTGTGCTTAAGGCAGTTTTCGATGCCAGCAAGAGTCTTGCTGTAGACATCCTTTCGGCCTCGTCGTTCATCACTGATGATTTCATTGCCTTCGACGCTGATCAATGGAGTTACGTTGCCCAGTTCAAAAAGTCGACGAGCTTTCTCATCCGTGATGAACTGGCCGTTTGTAAAAATCTGAAAGTAGCAGTCCGGATGTCCTTCAAGGATTTCGAACAACTCCGGATGCATGAAAGGCTCACCGCCGACAATCCCGAAGAACGTGTTCCCGTGCTCCTTGGCCTCTGTGATCAATCGATTCATGGCCGGGACGTCGATCGTCTGCTGCTTATGAGCAACATCCACCCAACAGCCCTGACATCGCAGGTTACAACTATTGATAATGGAAACGTAAAGAAATGGAGGAAAGAACTGACCTTTCTGCATTCGACGGCGATGCCTCATCACCGACATCGACCCCTTGACGCCCATGTTCCAAATGAGCTTCCACAGAAGTCGCTTATTCGTTTCAAACAGGACTCGCTTAGCCATACGGAACGTGTACATGAATCAGGTCCAATGCAATTGACGGTTGTCTGAAAGATCCGGCAAGCCGCTTAAAAGCCTACCAAAGGCCGAAGGTGATCTGATCGGAACTGGGCCAAAACTGACAGCTTATCGAACGCAGATAGTATTGCACTCCGCCCGACAAGTCACGCGGATGGCCGCTTGGCCATGAATCCTTCACAGAGTGTTTAGAAAGATGTCTGGAACTCTCCGGGGCACGTGATTATCAATAATTGAGGGCCACCTCCGAAGCTCCAGACACCATTTCAACAGGGTCTTAGCGAAAGAAACGCTCACGTGAGTCCTGAGATCCTGCAATTTGGGGGGTAGTGGCAACCAAACTGGTGACATCCATTGAAGCATGTTCGGTAGAGCCAGTTTTGACGAATGTTTGGGATTGTTCGTTAACAAACCTGCGTTTGCGCGACATCTGCCGGTTATTGACCGTATTTCAAAAGGGCCACTAGAGATATTTCTACAGGACGCCCGGTCTTCAAATTACCAATCCAAGGTTTATCCGATACTACCGACTCCCGCCACGGATGGATGGGTCAAATGAGGGTGATACGGAATACTGAAAATTTCAGATTAATCCGCACAACCGAACCAAACGCTCAACCGCCATAGCAAAAGAGCACCTTGCTATGTAGGAATGGATTCCAGTGTGCTGTGGCGAAAAAAATGGCCCCACAAGTCAGGCGAACGATCGCTCAGTGCATGGTTGTTTTAATACTATCCACGCCGGCCTTCGCGGATGATCTTGC
>JANMEV010000581.1:0-5359 GCA_031377305.1 Planctomycetota bacterium
TGATGCCAACCTGATCCAGACGAGCTCGATCAATTCGCACGTCCTTGGCGTGAATGTGGAACAGCTTGTCCCGAAACTGCCGCATCGGATTCAGATAATCCATGTGTTGCCAAATCATGTGCGACGGATCGTAGTTGAGCCCGAAGTTGTCAGACGAGATATCGGAAAACATGCGAGTCCAGATCTCTGGAGTCGTCGCCAGGTTCTTTCCACCCGGCCATTCATCTGCCGAGAACAACATCGGACAGTTTTCGATTCCGACTCGGATGCCGCGGTCTTCGGCCAACTGGATGATGGGTTTCCATGTGCTCAGAAATCGGGGCCAGTTGTCGTCGACGGACAGAGTCCAGTCGCGCCCGACGAAACTGTTCACCCGTTCGACCCCAAGCCGGTAGGCCGCTTCGATCACGACATGAATGTGAGCGACGGCAGCTTCCGCTTCCTGCGTATTCGGGCTCAGCGGATTTGGATAGTACCCCAATCCGCTGATTTGCACTCCAGTCTCGTCCACACGACGACGGATCTCGGTCACGAGATGCTCGGTGATTTCCGCGACGTTGATGTGACTGACGCCCGCATAGCGTCGCTCAGCCTTTCCTACTGGCCAGCAACACACTTCAACGCAGTCGTAGCCAAGACTACTCGCATTTTCGAAGAGGTCATCGAATGACATATCCGGAAGAATGGCACTCACAAATCCGAGCTGCATGGAAGCGTTCTTTCGAGGATCAGGATCGCAGGTCAAAAACACACGGGGCACGAAAAGCCGGTCCGGCGACACGACAAACTCCATCAGCCGTCTACTTGCCAGACGAACTGGCGGGAACCGAGTCACTGCTCGACGCGGCATCATTCGTCGCTGGAGTTGTTGATTTGCCCGAATCCTGTGGATATACGATCAGGCGATCGTGGCACAGGAACACCAAATCCGGCAGCCCATCTGCCGTCACATCCACGACCATGCCTTCACGCGGCTCGGTGCCGCGATCATCGTCTTCAGAAACAAGACGCTTTTCCTCGAACACGCGAAAATGAGTGACTTCTTTGATTCCTCGCACAGGGTCAATGCTAAGAATTTCCATGCCATCGATGCTGGTGTCGATCACGGACAAATCGATAAGTCCGTCGTTGTTGATGTCCCCAGCGATCACATCGGCTGGATACGACTTGTCCCGATCCGATTCAAACGTCGCAATCTCGGTCAGTTCAGAATCCGCACGTCCCGTGTAAAGCACTGAAAAATGCTGACTGCCGATGAGCAACAGGTCGTCTCGGCCGTCCCCATTGAGATCCGCAATCATTGTCGATGAAAATTGCAGCGAGCCCAGATCGACTTCCTTCCACGGCCGGTACAGTCCGTCAGTCTTCTTGAGGACGCGAAGTTTTTTAACCCCGGTATCGACCAGCACAACTTCATCACCTGGCTCTTCATCCAGATTCAGGGCCGCCGTACCAGAAAGGCTCGCTGAAGTTTCGCCCGCATTGAACTGATCTTCGACCTTCCATCCGGCATCGCCGAATGACATGGCTCGAGCGAACGAGTCGCGAGCCACCAGCAACCGATCTTTGCTGACAAATGTTCTTCCCGCTGCAGAAGCGCCAAGATCAAGTTGATTCTTCTGTTGAGCCAGCTCCAGGGCCCCATCTTCTTTCTGCAGGAGCACCTGCACTCCTGCCTTCGCCGTGCCGCTCGGAATTGACAACACATCCATCCGGCCGTCCTTGTTGACATCCATTGCCACGAAGCGGACTCCACGAGCCCCAACCGCACCGGCTAGTTCGATTTTTTTGTCAGAGGCAGGACGAGCCCACTCACCAGCGTCGTTTCGAACCAGACGCTGAAATTCCAGCTTCATCGAGTTGCCAGTTCCTATCGTCATTCCCACGACGATTTCAGGCTTCCCGCTCGCTTCGATGACAGCCACAGCCGCCAGTTCCGCACCTTCCGGCTTCTTGAGGATTGTTTCCGGAAAGGTAATTCGACCGTCAGCAAACTGACTGGTCGCAAGCACACCTTCTTTGGTACTCATCAGCACGATGTCCAATTTGGAATCGCCGTTCAGGTCCGACACCGCCAGATCGCTGACGCCAAGCAGGCTGGGGAAGACCTCGGCCATGCCCAAACCATCAATGCCGTTCTGAAGATACAGCAACACCTGAGCCTGTTCAGGATCGGAAATCACAACATCGATCAGTTTGTCGCCGTTCAGATCGCCAGTCGCAACAGCTCGATCGCGACTTGCCGCCGCCGCGCCGATTCCGTATTGCAGAAGTCGGGTGGGCAGTTCCTTCTTCTTCTCTTCCGATGGCTGAAGCGACGACACCACGATGCGACCATTTCGCGATTCGATGGTGACGATTTCATGGCCAGGCTTTTGATCGACATTCGACAGCGTCACAGAACGAGGCTGCCGCAGGTTGAAGCAAACTTCTGGCCCGAGTCTCCCGTCATTTGTCTGCAAACGTGCGCAAAGTCCACGGTTGGTGCCTTCATTGGCGAGGTAGCATAAGTCGCTTCTTCCGTCACCATTCAGATCGGCGACCTGAACCATGGAAAGCTGAGCAGACGTGTTGATCAGCGACTGCGGAGTTTCCATCTCCCCTTTGTCGTTTTGATAAATCACAAACGTGACTTCTTTGCCAAGAACAACGATGTCGTCTCGCTTGTCCGAGTTCATATCGCCAGCAGCCAGCATCCACGCAACGGGCTCAAGGCCAGGCAATCGCGTTGTCCACTTCTTTGACCATTCCTTTTCGCCAGCCACCGGCTGATATCGGATCGAAAGCTGATCAGGAGTCCCAATGCAGGCCACATCCAGCCGACCGTCGCCGTTGAAGTCGCCGGTCGTCATCCCGGCAAGCGTCTTGTCGACGGCAATCGCGCGAATGTCGAATCGCCAGTCTGAGGAGAGGTCGTTCACTTTGGCCGAAGATTTTTTTGCGGTCGCATCAGGCTCGCGACGCTGAGCGAAAAGACGAAGGCAACTATCATGGTTGTCGACAAGCAGGACGTCGGTTAGCCCGTCGCCGGTAAAATCGCCCGCCTGGAGATTGAAGGCTCGCCGATCGGCTATGAACAACTGAACCCCGTCGAAGCCATAGTACTGAGCCAGTTCATTCGCTGCGTTCTTGTCCTCGGCTGCAACCGGAGTTGTTTCACCAGAACGGGAAACAAAAATCGCCATAGCCACACAGTGAAGGGAAAACATTTTCCAGCGAGCAAAACCGAACAACGACATGAAGCTACTCCGATTCCGGATCACAACTAAACGAATTCAACCAGACCGCAACAGAGACTTTTGGTTTCTCACAAGGCGGCAACTTAGAAGAACAAGAAACCAGTCAGTGGCGAAGACTAGCGAGTCCATCCGACGCTTCCGCATTTCCCCGGTGAACCACAGACGCCCCTGCATGAGCATGAAGCCAGCAATTGATCACCACACTCTTCGCGGCGCATTGTCGATGCGAATTCCCGGACAATCAAGCGCTTCAAGCCGAGTGTTTGGGGCAATCATCAGCATTTTGCCTGAGTCATCAAGGCAAATGGCCTGGGACAGCACGGCGTCAGATGATCGCCGGGAAGGCATCGAACCGAGGCCGCTTATCGTGATTTAACCGCCCCAAAGGCGGCAAAGCACGAGTTTTTGTGCAGGAGTTCGACCTGTGAAAAGCCGACGCGACGTAAAAGATCGAGCTGATAGGTGACGGGGCGCGGGGAATCTTCCTTATCCACATAGGCAAAGACTTTGGCTTTGTAGTCTTCGCCACCAAGCTCAGCGAGGTATTCGCCATAGCGAAGCCACATCATGCTTTGCACCGCGCATGTCTCATGCGAAACCAAGTCCGTGATCCATACACTTCCGCCCGGGGCGAGAATTCGGTGGATCTTCGCGAATGCGGCTTCCCAATCGGCTTCATCACGAAGATGGTGCAATACAGCGGCCGCCAAAATCACATCGTAAGACCCCGTTACTAAATCCGCGTCACGAAAGTCGCTCATGATCGTGGTGACGGTTCCGCTGTTGATCTCGGCCATTCGCTGAGCCGCGCGAATCAGCATGGGTTGACTGAGGTCAAGCAGGTGACAGTCGAAATCTTTTCCAAGCACCTGTCGCAGTTTGATGGAGTTGTTACCAGCCCCACATCCCACGTCGAGCACTCTGCGGATCGGATCCGTTGAAGCAACCGCCGCCTGAGTGATCAACGCCATCGCTAACGGCGCGTCAATCGTCGCGCTTTGGCCGGTTTCCAGCTTTGAAAATCGCTCGACATCAACATCAAATCTCGCACGAATTTCTTCGATGGTCGATTTGGGTCTTAACTCAGTGGTCATTGTTGGCCTTTGACCTGATCAATCTACGATTCGCCGAGTGCACGGCTGCGAGGATCGCTGAGCAATGACATCGCTGAGTCGATCAGCTCCAGGTCTTCAACGCTTTCCACAGTCGCTGCTGCGACCGAGCCTTCAGGCAGCGTCATGACCCAGGCACGTGATCGATTGTGGCTAACAACTTCCACCGAAGCAGCCTCTGGAGCAACCGGATGTTGACCTTCCGCCGCTGCAGGCCGCGGTATAGCCTTTCGCTGCAGCGATGACAGAAGGACGGTGTCAGTTTCTTCCATTAGGCCCTGAAGCTTCAGAATGCTTGTGTCCAGTTTCGCCGAGATCACAAAGGTCTGAGAAGCACTCCAGCTGCTGGCCATTCCCTGTGAATTGAAGGCTCGAATCCAGAATCGGTAAGTACTTGGAGTCAGTGGTGAGGAGGCAGGGACCGTATAGAACGCATTCAAGCCGCCCGGAGCCAGTTGCAGGTTGGAAACCAGAATGACTTTGGATTCGTTGCGGACGAGATCTCGCACGAGAATCTCGTACCGCACGTTGCCAGCACTGTGAGTCCAAAGGAATTTCGGAGTCGTGTTGCTCGATGTGTCGGTGGGCCCAACAATCACTGGAGTCGATGGGTTTGGGATATCAATTCGGATTGTATAAGCCGGGCTCCACGCACTCAAATCACCCGACGAGTTGCGAGCACGAACACGTGCCACATACGTGAACTCACCCAGTCGCTGAGACGTCGGGATTGTATATTGAGCCTCTCTCAGGCCAGTGACAGAAATCACATTCGTCAACTTGAGTGTCGAATTGTCGATCTCAAGATCATAAAACGGTGCAGCAACGGCACTGGCCCATTGGATGGTGGGAAGATCGTTCTCAACCGAACCTGCTGGATTTGGTACCGGAGCGGTAATGGATGGCACTGATGGCGTTGGCTCGTCAATTGTAAATGTAAACATCGGGCTCCAAACGCCCACTTCGCCTGCGATATTGATGCCACGCACCCACGCTCGGTAGTTCCCC
>JANMEV010000583.1:0-13977 GCA_031377305.1 Planctomycetota bacterium
AGATGCCAACCCAGTCCGGTGCATCCACAGTGATCTCGCTGTCGGCCAGTTCTGTTTTGATGACGCCGCCGGTCTGCAGCAGAAACTCAGAGCCGGAATCAATATCGACAACCGACCGCAAGCCTTTCGCCGCGACAACGCCTCGGAGTTCGACCTTTCCTGGCCCGCTGATTTTGATCTTTCCGTCAGCATCCAGTGTCGTGAGAGTACTCGTCAGCGTTCCCAGAATGCTTTGCAGTTCGGCGGCATTGCTGGTAGTTATGGAAATGTCATCATTAGCCGTGATACTTTGTGGGGCCGCTCCATTGCCGAGCTGAACGTAATCGCCAAACGTGATAATGACATCAGAATTGGCTCCTGAGGCGGTAATCAGGCCATAGATCAACGCATCGTTCACGCCGCTGATTTCGACATTTCCTTGTTGAGTCGTCAATGTGCCGTCGGTTCGCTGGTCATAGCTGACACCCGTACTGTCGGCTCCCGCTGTGATCTTGATTCGATTATCTGCCACGACATCATTGGACACGAGAATCCTCTGGGCCGAAGTCACGACGAAGTCTGAACCGTCTCCGAACACCATGACTTTTCCACGCAGTTCGATATCGTCCGGTGTGTTAATCGTGACGACGCGCTGAGTGCCTCGAGTGTAGACCAGCCCGGTGGCATCCAGTTCAAAGCTCTTGCCAGAAGAATCGCTGCCGGCCAGCAGCGTCAACTGATCCGCAGAGGCCACGATGCCGCCGATTCGGACGCCATGCTGAGACGTCAAAGAAACATCTGCACCGGCTCCGGTTATGTTGTAGTCCGATACGCTGCCTGCCTGAGTCAAACCGGCAATGATCCGGCCATCGGCATCAACTCCGTCCTTACCACTGATTGCGATTGAACTGTTAGCGCCGTTTGATTCAATCAATCCGCCCGTCAAAGCAAAATCAGACTGCGACGTAATCACGGTGCTCGCATTGGCACCAGTCGTTTGAATCATTCCAGTCACCAGGACATCGTCCAGCGAGGCAATGGTGATCGATCCGCCCGCCAGTCGGCTGGAGAGTTCGCCGAACTGGCCGACTCGCAGGCTCTGAGCAAACAGGCCGCTGCCGGTCTGCAGATTGATATCTGACGCCGATCGCAGCCAACCGTCGATGATCGTTCGATCGCGAATGTCCAGAACGATGTCGCGAGCCGACAGCCCGGAATCCGCAGCACCAACAGGATTGTGCAAATGCTTCGCATCGACGGTGAGCGTGTTCGCAATGATTTCAAAACGATCGCCGTTCACGTTGTCGGTTGTGAATGTCGCTGTGACATCGCCTCGAATCGTGACTTGATCCGCCTGCAGCGTCACATCGTCGCGGAAGATCGCATTCCCAAAGTCCGCCGTGTTGTTTGCACTGCCGCTGCCAAAATTCAAGTGGCTGAAGCCATCTTTGAAAGCCGCGAGGTCGCGTGTGCCGAGGTCCAGCGAAGATGCAAAATTCACTGGAACACCCGCGGATGTTTCCGCCACCGTACCAAATCGATACGCCGATGGATCCGACTTCGCTCGAACAGTCAACTCGCCCGTGCCGCTGATCGCATTAGCACCAGACACGAAATCCATGTCATCAGCGATCAGCCGAATGTCCTGGCCCGAGGTGGCGGTACTGATGACTCCGCTGGCGAGCGTCAGCATCGAATCACGATCCGTTAGTTCGATGTCGATCGCGCCATCCTGAGTGAAGACACCGCCGTCGATCAGGCCGGCATTCAGAATGTTCAGGCTGTCGAGTTCTCGGACGGTGATGTTCGCGCGGCTGCCTGTGCCGCGATTGATCGCAGTCAGGGCGCGTGCTTCGGAGCGAATCGTATCCGTAAAGCCCAGAGCCGCCGACAGAATCAGGTGACCGTTGACGGCATGGAAATCCTGTCCGGTGAAGTCAATCTGACCCAGATCGCTAACGATCTTAAGCAGCCCTGTCTGACCGCTGCCCATGGTTCCGGTCACTGTCAGATCGGCATTAATTTCGACATTGCGGTCGGAATGAATCACCAGGCCGCCCGCCGTAATTTCACGATCGGCTTTGACCGTGTCGGCCGAGATCTGAAGAACACCCGCGACGTTCAAAGTGTCTTTCGACCATGCTGCGTTCGCCACGTTCCAGTTGCCGCTGCCAGCGGAGACCTGCTTGTTGATTGTCAGGCTGCTCGAATTGATATTCAGTTCACCGGATACCGTTACAGTGCCCTGTGTCAGCACAGAACCAGCCAGAACATTCCACAAAGCGCTCGCCATCCGAACATCGGCTTGTGCAATCAGATTGTTCGCCGTGACATTCATCGCGCCATTCACAAAAACGGGTGCGCCAAAGCTGGTAGCGCCGGTTGTGTTCAGAGTCATGCTGCCAGCAGTGATCGGAGCATTGCTGCTGGCCGCGAGACTAGCCGCAGAAACATTCATGCTGCCGGTGACTACCAGATCGTCATTCAAAGTCACCGCGCCAGTAATGGTCCAGCCTCCGCTGCCTGCATTGACCGTGTTTGTGGCAGTCAGACTGTTTGCCGTGACGTTCATGCCCCCGGAGACATTGATCGTTCCGCCAAACGCAACGTTGCCAGAGGCTCCCAGCGCCATGCTGCCGGCCGTCAGTGCTCCGCTTGATCCGGTGGTCATGCTTCCTGCGGACACACTCACTGCCCCCAAAATCGTCACCGGCGCACCAAACGTCGCGGCACCGCCGACACTAGCCGTCAGTGAGTCCGCAGAGATTGCACCGCTGGCACCCGTCGTCAGGCTCGCGACAGTCATCGTCAGAGCACCAGAAACGACAAGACTATCGTTCAGAGTGACCCCGTTCGGTGCAACAAAATCGACGACAGGGGCCGTGAGATCTCGATTCAACTCGATGGCATTCGCGTTGACCGTCAGATGAGCGGCTCCCAGTTTTCCACCGGTCGCGTTTTTGCTGCCAAACTTTGTCACAGCACCGCTGTCGGTGATATTGAAGGCTTCCAGCGAATCGTCGAAGACAAGAGTGTGATCACCGAATTTGAATGAGTGATCGTTGAAGAGGGCTGCGGCACCATTCGAGTTCATCGCGACGTTGACGGTATCAGTCTGGACATCACCGACGATCGTTGTCTGGCCAATGCTGACATTGGAATAATCAATCTGTACTGTGTTATTGCCGGTCTCGCCATAGACCGTGTTCGCGCCGCCGCGAATTGTCACCGTGTCATCATCTTCGCCGCCATAGATTTCGTTCGTGCCGCCCAGCACAAGAATCTGATCATTGCCCTGTCCGCCAAGGACCGTATCCGAGCCGCCGTTCACGGTGATCAGGTCGCTGCCGCCCTGACCATCAATGCGGTCGTCGCCAGAACCGCCGATCAGCTGGTCGATACCATCGCCGCCTCGAATCAGGTCATTGCCGGCACCTCCGTCGATGATCGCTGTGCCCGTGCCAAGATAGGTGAGACTGTCGTTGTCGGCACCACCGTTCAGAACAACATTCGCGCTGATTCCCGCGCCGACATAGATGTAGTCGTTCCCCGCACCAGCGTCGGTAGCGACGACACGCTTCACTCCCGTGAAATTCATCGTCTGCCCAAGAGACTGCACCGTGATCGATTCGCCGGAGCCAGTGATTGTGTAGTTTTCCGAAGTCAGATCGGCATAAAGTGATCCACGCCGTCCACCGTCCACACCCATATTCAGGTAAACGGTATCGCCTTCCTGACGAGCGATAATCGGTGGAGCACCCCAGCTCCAGGCAAAACTTCCGCTCAGCGAAAAGGACTCGGTGAACGTCTTCGAGATTCGACCGATGATCGGAATGTCAATTCCGATCGTGACCGTGAAGGTAAACTGGGCGGTCAAAGCAACAGACGCACTGGCCTTGCCGAGCTCGATGTCACCGGCCAGCGTTGCTGACGCTCCTGCTCCCGATCCACCAAACGGCCACGGTAAGGTAATCTGCAAACCACCGGCACCCTGCAATCGTCCTTTCAGGACCTGGACGCCCCCGGAACTTCGCAGGTCCAGCGACACACTGCCGTTGAAACTTACCGGTCCAAGATTCAGCGGTGGCATGGAACCGACGCCGATGACTTGAAAGTCACCATCCGACTCGACAAAGCCGCTGACGCTGACACTCACAAAACCGAAGAAATCCAGTCCAAGGTTGTTAAAGTCGATCCTGAAGACGCCGCCCACGGACGAAAGCGTCACGTCGACATTCTCCATCTTGAACAGCATCACCTGCAATGTGCCATGTACGTTCACAAGAAATGTGTTTGCTGCGACTCCTGCGTAGGCTGTCGTTGTGCTGGTATTGATCTTCAGTGTCGCGGCACCGCGAACTCCGATATCCGTCACGCCGAGGTTCACATTCGTCGCGAGCTGCGCGGCGAACACAGTTCCGGAACCAGTGTTGACCACAACAGCCTGGCCGACCACATGGACATTGCCGAATCCCACGTTGACGGTGGCATTCAGTGCCACCGCAAACCCATTAGTATCAAAGACAAGCTGTGCGGACCCGGCTGCGGTAAATGGGCCCGCCACGAGCGAAATGCCGCCTGCGATTCGGAGAGTGTTCGCGGAAATAGTTCCCGGAACAAAAGCAGGTGTCTGCAGCGTGCCTTCCGAATTGTAATTCAGGACCTGAATGCTCTTTGCGGAACTTGTCGTATTGATTTCCAGCTGGAAGCGACCGGCCAAACTGAACGGTCCTGTATTGAACAGCGACGTAGAACCCCCACCGGCCATCTGCAGGCTTCCGACCATGCCAGCACTGCTGAGGAACAGATCGCCAGCCACCTGAATCGTGGGCAGAACATCCGCTCGGTCGGTCATCGTGCCGACGGCGTTAATCTGCACTTCATCGTTGGTCACGTACGCATAAACGTCACCTGCGATGTCAACGGTGTTTGCAACACCCATCGTTCCGGTGCCATCGAGCACGACATAGAACCCCGGCGCGGCATGACTGCCATCAGGTCGCGGTGCACCGGCTGAGATGGCAAGCGACGAATAGCCGACTTTGCTTTGAAATTTCTCCGGCACCGTGTAGACATAGTTCTGAGCGCTCGTGTTGACCTTCAGATTCATGTCCGCGTTGATCGACGTGTTGCCGGGCAACGTGGCACTGGCCGATAGATCCACGTCAAGGCCCAGCCCTTTTTCGTCAACGACCAGCAGGCCTTTCACACGCTGTACATTCAACACCAGCGGACTGGCTCCCACTGATCCGGAACCGTCGACGTACGCCACGATCTTTGAGGGACTCAGCTGAACATCAAAGACGCCATCGATGTTCACAAGGTTCTGCACGTTGACGGTCAGATCACCGGATGCTGCCAGCAGTCGTTCGTTGTAATTCAAATCCACCGTCTGGTTGCCACCCGTTGCAACGGACAGCTTGCTGCCAGGGAACGAAGTGAAATCAATGACGTCCAAACGAGCTGCCACGAGTGGCGGCTGGGGCGAAACTTCGTTGAACTTGATTTCAACATTGCGAGCGACTGCCGTCACACCGCTAACACCGACCAGTGACAACGTGTTTGTGGTCGCCTTCAGCCCGACGTACTTGTTTGGACCAATCGTGTCCTTCATCAGGGCCATGCCAAAGGTCAGCCCATCCAGCGCAAGTCCCGTTGCGCTGCTGTTTGGCGTATCGGCGCCAGTGATCACACCATCCCCGTTGGTGTCGCGGCGATACGGACCATCAACGCCAGCGAATCCGTAGAGATTCTGTCCACCAATTGTAAGAATATCGATTCGCCGCGGCCCGCCATTCGCGGCGGTCTGCACCCACTGCGTTGCTTCTTTCGCGATCGCGATGCTGCCGTCGAGCGAAATCGTGTGGGCCACATCCAGCGTCGCTCGACCTGATGCTGCACTGATGATCTCTTTGCTGGAATTCAGTAACACGCTCGGGTTTGTCGGGTCGCCGGTTGGAATGGCCAGCCCGCCTCCAGCCAACTTCGTGAAGTCAACGACGGACGGCTTCAGCACCGGCGTCGCAAGTCGTGAGGTAGCCAGATTCACATCCACAGTCACGTTACGCAGAGCCGCAGTAACGACGTCCGTCATTCCCACCAGTTGCGCACTCGCAGCGGTGGCTTTTCCTGCCAAATAGGTTGCCAGGTAGTCAACCGCCGCCTGAGGATCCGAGGGGACGTTCGTCAGATCGGTGCTCCTCATCAGAGCAAAGCCGAGGTCCAGATCATCAATGGCCAGACCAACGGCACTGCTGGACGGAGTGTCGCCGTTATCGATGCGACCGTTGTTGTTGCTGTCGACGAAGTAGGGACCAAGTCCCACGAATGCGTCCAGATTCGCGGCACCCACGGACAGCACAGAAACATTCTTCGTCGACGTCTGGCCCTTCAGTGTCACCGTTTTTTCGGTTTTCTCAAAAGCAATTCCGTCGCCGTGAGCGTACAGAAACTCCCCGATCGCCAGCGTGACGTCTTCGGCCTTTGCGGACAGGATGCTGCTGTTGGAGTCGATCAGAACCGTTGGGTTGGTCGGATCGTTCGTCGGAACAAACAAGCCGCCTCCGGCCAGTTTGGAAAAATCAACGACAGCCGGTCGAATCAGCGGAGTGGCCAATCGTGAGGTGGCCTGATTGACGTCAAGCGTCAGATTTCGCAGATCGGCTGTCACCGCGTCCTGAGTCCCCACCAGTGTCGCTCGATCGGCTTTCGCCTTTCCAGCGATGTACGTGGCAACGTAATCCACCGCGCCTTGAGCATCGTTTGGAACTGCTGTGATATCCGAACCCTTCATCAGGGTCAGGCCAAGGTCGAGGTTTTCAATGACCAGACCAACGGCGTCGGCGGACGGTGTGTCGTTGTTGTCGATCGTACCGTCGTTATTGCTGTCAACAAAGTAGGGTCCGATGCCCGCAAATGCGTCGATGTTCGAAGCGCCGACAGTCAGAACAGAGACTTGCTTCGTGGTCGTGCTACCCTTGAGGGTGACGTATTGATCGGGCCCTTTCTCGAAGGCCACTCCGGCTCCGTGAGCGTAAAGGAAAGTGCCCACAGAAAGCGTGATATCATCTGCAGTGGCCGAGAGGATCTCTTTTCCAGAACTGATCAGGACACTGGGATTCGCCGGGTCGCCGGTTGGCACCGTCAAGCCGCCTCCAGCAAGCTGCGTGAAATCAATTACAGCTGGTTTGTGCCCGGGGACCTGAACTCGTGACCTGGCCTGGTTCACTTCGAGATTCAGTCCAACAATCTCTGCCTTCAGCGAATCACCAGTTCCGATGACTTCCGCGCGGTCCGCGGTGGCCGTTGCGGCAATGTAGGTTGCCAGGTAATTGACATATCCATCCGGGTTGGAATTCAAACTCGGAATGGCGGTCAGGTCGGAACCGACCATCAGTGCCAGACCGAGGTCCAGATTTGTGATCTTCAGACCCACCGCGTCAGACGAGGGCGTGTCACCGGCATCAATTCGTCCGTTGTTGTTGCTGTCGACGAAGTACGGACCAATTCCCGCGAAAGCGATCAAACCTGATGCACCCAGTGTCAGAACAGCAACCTCTTTGCTCTGGCCGTTCTTCAGTGTAACGTTTTTGTCAGGCCCTTTTGTGATGGCCAGTCCGGTTCCGTGGACCTGCACAAAGTCACTGACTTCCAGCAACACATCACCGGCTGTCGCAGAGAGGATTTCTTCATCAGAGTTCAGCAACACTGTTGGATTGGCTGGATCTCCAGTCGGCACTGACAAGCCACCGCCGGGCAGCGATGAGAAATTCACAACAGACGGACTGTAGATCGGATTCTGAATCGGTGACGTGGCAAGGTTGATCTCCACGGTCAGATCCAAAAGCTCGGCGGTGACCGCATTCCCGGTTCCCACAATGGCCGCACTGTCAGCCGTGGCCTTCACTGCCAGGTACCGAGCTGGATAGTTCACGGCTCCAGCGGGATTCGTGGTTGCATTCGGTGGATTGCTCAGGTCATTGCCGACCATCATCACCAACCCGACGTCAAGGTTCGTGAGGGCAACCCCGACAGCATCTCGCGACGGCGTGTCCGCTCCATCAATCGTGCCGTTACCATCACTGTCGACAAAGTACGGACCAACCCCCGCAAACGCATCGACGTTGGATGCTCCGACGGAGATCACAGCCACATGCTTCGTCGTACCGTCCGCAAGAGTCACTTCCTGATCTTTGTCGCTGTCAAAATGGAACGTGCCCTGCATTTCCAGGAAATCGCCGACCCCAAACGTTCCGTCAATCGTCAGCGCAGGAGCCACTCCGGAGAAGTCCTCAGAGTTCAGGAACTGCCCAAGGCTGTCAGCAGCAATCGTTGAGCTCGGCTTGAACGATCCACCAAGCCCGCCCGCCAGTTGCCGAGTGACCAGGGACAATCCGTTGGGCTGTGAATCGACTTCGAAGTACAGCGAGCCATCTCCAAACCCAAACAGCCCGGTTGCGCCGGAAAATTGTCCGACGGAATTTCCGTAGGTCAGAATGTCGAAACGATCGCCAGCTTTCGGCTTGAAGTTGTTCAGCAACTGCACTTGCAGAGTGCCGCCCAGCTCCGCTTGCGTGGCGATGTTGATCTGGTCGTAGCCGTCGTCGGCATTCAAGCTGGACTCACCCGGAGACAGACCACCGATTTCGATTGTGGTGATTCCGTTGCCAGTCACGAGCGAATTCAGGTTCGTGATCTCGGTAAGCAGTTCACGAGCTTCGAGCGATTCGACTCGTGACGTCAGGGACGCCTGCCGGCGGAGCGATGCAGCATTTCCAGACCGTTGGCGTCGTCGAGTGTTTCGCCCATTTGAATTTGGAGTGACCAGACCGGAAATTGACTTCAGCCATTGACGCAACGACATAAACAGTCCCCCCAGCACAGAAATTACCACTCGCCAGATTCATCAGGGAAAGCTCAAACCGGCCGCGATCGTTGTCGACCTGCATGCACGATGCCTTCCCCGCGATCTCACGCGAGATTTCTGCTGCGACTGGGAGGGAGAATTTTGCAATATTTGCAATTTGCCTGCGAAAATGCAGCAATTACGGGCTGCTTTGCTGCGTCGGTTTACAATAGAAGCGTTGGCGAGCGGGGGATGTCAATCCCCTGGTTGACCGCGCGAACGATTGGGGGAATCAGGGGAATCACGCCCCCCGCTCGCCAATCGCAGCAGGGAGGCCCGTACTCTGTCTCTTTTGCTTCGATGGATCGGGTGGCCGGGGCTGGACTGAGCGGAGCGAAGGAAGCCCCGGGGTTTCAGGATACGATCGTAAATACCTTACGGTTTCGCGACAGCGACGAACTCGGTCACAGCTTTCCAGGAATCCAGCATCGTCAATGGAGCGAATTTCTCGGCGGCCATCGCTTCGACCGGGTTCGGGTGTCCGGCGTTCAGGGATACGAGCAGTTGAGCGATCGCAAGGTCGGCAATGACGACGTCTGTGACGGGCTTCGGCGGGTTGTCGGTTGACGGCTCCGTTGCTGGACGCTGACTGCATTTAGCCAACAATTCTGCGGCCCGCAACGGTGTTTCCCAGGACTTGTCTTCCGGCAGTGCCAACGATTCTTTCAACGCCGTCAGTGCTGCATCATAATCACCAGTAGAAAGCTGCACCTCAGCCACGTCTGCCAGGTTGGCTCGTAACCCGTTCTTCGCGCGCTGCTCATCAGGAAACCTGGCGATGTGTTCGCGGCGAATAGCAGTGGCTTTGCCGAACTCCGCAATAGCCTCTTTCAACTGTCCGACTGTTTCATAAAGGCGTGCTCGCAGTTCATACGAACCCGCGTGATCCTCGATCACATTGGAGTCATTCGGAAATCGGGTCAGCAGATCGGCGCAGTACGCTGCAGCGGATTCAAACGTCGCTGCCGCGCCATCGACATTCTTCATCGCCTGTTGAATCCTTCCTTTCAGCAGCAGACTGAACGGAATCTCAACCTGGGGCTGGAACCATTTCGGATTCTCGTCCAACAGACGGCGACGAATTTGAAGGGACTCGTCGGCGGCCTTCAACGCTTCTTCCAGTTCGGGTTCAAATCCTACCTTCAGCACCAGAAAATCGGCAAGTTTGTCCAGCCCAACAGCCACCCAGCGGTGGTGCTCGGCCATTTCAGGAAAGGCGGCCACTGTCTCACGATGCATCGCGAGAGCTTTTCGCAGAAACGCCTCGGCCGCTTTCATATCTTTCTCAGAAGCAGCGAGTTCTCCCATACTCCGATAATCCTGAGCCAGCTTGTGCCGAACTTTGACTACGTCGGATTGTTCGGAAAGCAGTGTTTCGTAGATTGCGATCGACTGTTCGAACATCTTCCGTGCTTCGGCAGTGGCATCCTGCAATTGATGGCAGCGTGCCAGTGTGTCCATCGCGATGGCGAGATCCAGGCGATACATTGGGTTGTCCGGGTATTCCGCCGCAAGGGTCTGGAATCGGCTCGCTGCGTCGACCAGCTCTGCTTTGGCTTCGTCAATGCGGCGTGTGTTGAGGTAGAACACAGCAGCAACTCGGATTGAAGTTGCCGCCTGATATCGATAAATGGGTACCGATGAAAACGAGGTTGCCAGTTTGCGAGCGGCTTCTGCTCCTTTGACAAAGTATTTTTCCGCTTCTGCAGGATTACCCGATTCGGCGAATGAAATCGCAACGCTGCCGTACCCACTCGCGACAGAATACTGATAGTCCGAGATGTGCGGGAAATCACGAGCCAGGCCTTCGCGAATCTGCAACGCTTCGAGCGCGCGAGTCCGACTCATTTCACGATCGCCCGTGCTTCGATCCAGATCCGACAACCAATGATAAGCCATCGCCGATAGCTCGCGGAACTCATGATTCTCGGGTTGTTTTTCCACAAGCGTACTTGTCAGCCGAAGCACGTCGTTGAACTGTTCGCGTGCTTCCTTCGTGCGACCATCTGACACCATGAGACGCCCCAAGGCCGATCGAACGTTCGATTGATTCTGCAAAACACTGAGGCCCTTTTGACCGTCAACCGACATTTGTTCGTAGGTTTTGAAGGCCTTTTCGAACCACGATTCTGCATCTGCACTCTCACCGGTTGCGACTCTGGCGTTTCCAATCGTTCGCTGACAGGAGGCGATCGCGTCAAGCATTCCATCATCAACAGACTTGCCCTTTGCCAGAGGTTCGAGCAGCTCCAGGGCTTGCCTGCACGTTGCTTCTGTCTCTGCCGAAAGACCGAGTTTTTGCTGCGTATAAGCCGAACTCAAAAGGCTGCCTGCCAGCGTTCGCGTGTAGTCGTAATTCTTTGGATCTGATGCATGCAGCTCCGTCAGAGTTGCAAGGCCGTGTTGCCATGAGTCCAGGGCCTCATCAGACTTACCGAGCATCTCATAGATTGAAGCGACATTGCCGTAAGCCAGACCAGCTTCTTTCCTAATTTCAGGATCATCGGAATCCAGCAGAAAGCCTTTGTTAAACTCGAGTGCTTCCTGCAGCAGCGTCTCTCGCAGCTTTTCCATCTGAGGAATATTCTTCAGTCGTTCATCGCCGACTTCCGTCAGCATACGCTGTACAGCTTCGCGAGCTTTCGCAAGATTGGCCTCCGCGCGAGTTTGGGCGGCGGCGGTTCGGACCTGCTCTCGAGAGACCAGGATCGTGCTTGCCGACAACCCCACAATGGCCATAACCGAAAGAGCGGCGGCGGTGACAACCATCGTTCGATGACGGCGAGCCCACCGGCTGATGCGAACGGACAACGGATCCGGATACGCACAGACCGATTCATCGGCCTGCCAGCGTCGCAGGTCATCGGCAAACTCAATCGCTGAGGCGTATCGCCCGGATTGATCTTTCGACAAGGCTTTCAGACAGATTGCTTCCAGAGCCTTTGGAGCATCAGCCCAGATCAACAGAGGCGACGTTGGCCGGCACAACTTCGCTTTCTCCAGAGTCTCCAACACCGTGGCACCCTGGAACGGAGCCAGCCCCGTCAGAATTTCGTACAGAATGCCGCCAAGGCCAAAGACATCGGTCTGAGCATTCATCTTCTCCGGCTGTCCCTGCGCCTGTTCCGGTGACATGTAGGCGGGGGTTCCAATCACCTGTCCCGCATTGGTCTGATCCGAGACTCCCGAACCAGACACTGGCAATTGATCGTCGTCGACTTCGGCCGCACCGACGATGCAGGCAAGGCCCCAGTCGAGCACAATCACTTCGCCGTAGTCTCCAAGGACCACGTTTTGGCCCTTAAGGTCTCGATGCAGCACGCCTCGAGAATGCGCGTAGCCGATCGCGTTAGCGACTCCGATCAGAGACGTGATCAGGTCACGCAATTCCATCGGAGAAGATTTGCCAGTTGTTCGCAGCGTCGTGAAATCACGGATCGCATCATGCAGAGTTTGCCCTTTCACAAACCGCATCGTGTAGAATGGTCTATCAGAATCATCCGTATCGACTTCGTAGACAGGGACAATGCCCGGGTGTTCGAGCTGGCCGGTTACTTTCGCTTCATTCAGAAATCGATTCCAGATTCCCGGCGCCGATGGCGTTTCAGGACGCAGTTCCTTCAGGGCCACATTCCGGCCGATCGAATTATCTCGAGCCAACCAGACTCGCCCCATTCCGCCGGTGGCATGCAGGCGAGTGAGCTTGTATCGATCATCGGACAATTCTTCGCCGCGAGCCATCGACGAAAACATCACATGGCCAGCTTTTGAGTCGGGGCGAAATGTTTCATCCGTGTTGCTGCGAAATCGCGAATCGTCCTCATCATCCTGCCGCAACATGGCCTCAATCGCGTTATGGAAATTCAGATCCTGCTGCTTCAGTTCCTCCATCGCAGCAGTGCGTTCCTCGGCGGAGAGTTCACACAGTCGCAGGAAAGTCTCGGTGATTCGCTGATAATCGTCGGGAGTCATGAAGATTCTTCTTCATCAAGTTGCGTCAAAAGCCACGCGCGAGCCGCTCGCCAGTCGTTCTTGACAGTCCACGCGGAAACTTCCAGAACATGGGAGGTCTCTTCAATCGATAATCCGCCAAAAAAACGCAATTCGATGACTCGGGCATGCCGGGAATTCAATTCCGCCAGCTTTATCAACGCATTATCCAGTGCAATCATGTCGACTTCATTGTGGCTGGCCATGATCGCCGGATCGATGACCAGTGACAGCAAAGCAGCCCCACCGCCACGCTTCTCCGCAAGCCGAGCCCGAGCGTAATCGACCAGAATTCGCCGCATCAGCGTGGCCGCGACCGCACAGAAATGCGAACGATCCTGCCAATCGACGCGAGTCTGATTGACCAACTGCAAATAGACCTGATTGACCAGTGCCGTCGCCTGCAAAGTATGATAGGGTCGTTCGCCTCGCAAAGCGCTGGCGGCAGCCAATTTCAGGTCCGTATACAGCAATGTGAACAGCTCATCCATGCGTTCCCGATTGCCAGTCGTCACTTCCAGAAGGATTTGAGTGACATCGCCCGTCATGTGCAGGTTCCCATCTCCAGCCGGAAACAACTCCATCGTGCAATAACCCGCCGCAGTGTAGCACTCAAGATTGAGATTATCGCGGCTGGACAGCGGTTTTCAGCCGACTCAACGACTGACGAAGAATTCTGCAGACGATCATTGTCGAACTCGATCATGCCCTCTCCACACAGTACCACTGGCCAATCTGCGTCAGTGAGACCGACACCACTTTGCGTCCAGCCGTTCGCTGCTCCGGACCGGGTGGCCTCGGGGCGTTACCGTCCGAGGCCCCACAGACCCGTACGTGCTCGCATTAGAGCATACGGTTCCTCAGATCATGGATTCGCTACCTTCCGGCACCCAGTTCTGCTGTCCGTTCCTGTTTCGGTGACACGATGGTCAGATTTCGATGCATCTGTCGTGGTTCTCAAAAACGGGTCCATGATCCGACGTCTCGCTTCCCTCCACTGGCTCCAGCAGGGCGCTGTTCACCAGCTTCAGCGGTACTATCAAGACGCTATGACTTCCTGACGCCCATCCCACCGCACTTCGTTTCCTTCGCTTGGTGGTACC
>JANMEV010000619.1:0-3148 GCA_031377305.1 Planctomycetota bacterium
TACGAAGCTTCCGATCCAGAAGTTCCAGCGACAGCAGCAGTTCCGCGTAGGCTCGCTGCATTGTGTAGAACAGCCCCACTCGACCATCCAGGATCAGCCTTTTCCAGAACAGGCAGTAGCCGATCGTTAATAACGGAGTTAAGACGATCTTCAATCGCAGTCGATCCTTCCATCCAAGCTGAGTCTTGTCGGTGCTGAGAAGTTTATCTGCCTCCAGAACCGCATACTTTGATTGAGAGGCAAGCCATCGTGAAAGCGGCTTTCGGTCGTCATGATCAATCACAGACGCCAGTGTACTCAGTTTGGCGTCTCGAACATCAAGGAGTTGAGTGTGTCCATCGGCAACGTACCGCAGCTTTGCTTTGCAGAATAAGCAAACACGAGGCGGATAGAGAGTCCCTCGCAGAGGATTGCCATTGATCAAATATCGAAACCTCGCATGGTAGCCGTCGACGTCGCCTGAAAGCGATGCAATCTCCTGCGGCAACGAGAGTGGACACACATAGTCGGCATCAAGGCAGAGAACCCAAGCGGTTGTGACTTGTTCCAGTCCGAAATTCCACTGGTCCGTGTGATTGTCGAATTGACGAAATGCCACGCGAGTGTTTGCAGATTTTTGACAGATGGGGCCTGTTTGGTCGGTGCTTTCTGAGTCGACGATTACAACGTGTGCCGCCCAGGAAACACCGTCCAAACACCTCTGAATGTTTGGTTCTTCGTTTCGAGTCAGAATAACAACGGTCACTTCTGCCAGATTCATTTCGTAACCATTGAAGCTTCAGGGCCGGGAGGCGACAGCAATCATACTCTTTGCCAACAACGGAATTCGCCCGGCAAACTCGAACTTCACCCTACTGAACCCCGCTTCAGTCAACAGCGAGGTGAGAGTCTTGATTGACCAAAACTTGATGTGGCCATGGTCCCAAAGAACAGTAAAGTGGGAATCCAATTTCCCAGACACTGCCAGCGTCAGGTTCTTGAAGTAGCCGTGATATGGCGTTGAGACGATTGCCTTTCCTCCGGGTTCAACAAGATTAAATAGAGTCTTCGCAAAGATTCGAGGAGAGTAGAGATGCTCGACCACCTCGAGACTTACAACGACGGGAAACTGCCCGTACTTTTTTGCCAGATCGTCGTAAACGGAGCCTTCCTCAATCTGAATCTCCGGACATGCTAACTTGGCGTACGCAACGCCCGAAGAAGACAGATCAACACCACAAGCACTGATACCTAGTTGCTTCAGTCGCCTTGAAAAGGCACCGTTGCCGCAACCGAGGTCAAAAACTCTTGACTCACCGCCCTGGCGAACAAGACTCTGTTCTTGCCCAAGTATTTGTTCAACCTTGCTCCATAGATACGCACTCGTATGAGAAGCATCCGCGCTTTCGTAGCGATATTCGTCCACCGAACTCATGTCCGTCATGCATCGCCCCCGCCCTATCGTCTCAATTCGTTTCCAAATCTCTCTGTAGCCAACGCCTACAGTGAACTCGTCGCAAGAACGGACTTATAAAAGTCCGTCATTTTCTCTGCCACGCCAGCCCAGCCAAACGCTTGGTGAGCCCATGCGCTGGCAGACTCGCCCATCGCTTTGCGCTGCTTATCATCCATTGAAGTGGCTTCCGTGATTGCCGTTGCGAGTGCTGCAATCTCATGAGGGACATGCCAGCCAATCCGGCGTACAGGAAGTTCCTCCCACGGCGTCCCGTGCGTCGCAATCACGGGCAAGCCCGCGGCGAGAGCCTCAGCGACAACAATTCCGAAGTTTTCGCTGTAGGATGGCAGAACGAACACATCGGCTCGGCGATACCAATCCCACTTTTGCAGATCGTTCAGGTTTCCCGGGAAACTCACCTGAGAGCCGATCCCCAGCGACTCGGCCAGCTGCTCCACTTCTTTCTGGTGACCATTCTCGTCGGGACCAGCGAGCACCAGTTGCCATCCATTCGGCGAAGCTTCTTTCCAAGCCTTCAACAAGGAGAGTAAACCCTTCTTGGGATGAATTCGCGACAGAAAGAGCATGACCCGAGACCGATCCGCAGGAAGATCAGTTTGATCGGTTGATGATTCCGGAAAAGTGACTCCATTGGGAATCACGGCAATCGGCTGCTTGAGCCCGAGAGCCCGAATTTCATCTGCCTCCTGCTGGCTTGTTGCATGAAACGCATCGGCGGAAAGCAGGTCCCGGTGCTGATAACCCCACCACGCTAGTTTCTTCTTCCATCGCCCGTGATTCAAGGCCCATGCTCCCAGCATTCCTCGAGGGCTCACAATTCGCTTAATGCCTGCCTCGCGACAAAACTTCGCGACGGCATGATTTGTCGGCAACCACACAGCGTGATCATGGACCAAATTCTGAGAACTATTTGCCGAGATCATTGCAGCGAGATGACGACAGAATCCCCTGCCGACGCCAAGTTGCCTGAACAGCCCTGATTCACGAACAGTGACTACGCGAGACATGTCAACGGGGAAATTGCACGCCACGTGAGGGTCTGCGGGGATCCCGGTAACTAAACGCCAATTCACCCCGGCAGCACCCAACGCATCACACAACGCAGGCACACTTCGAGAAGTTCCCCCATGATCAAGGCGCGTCCCGGCTATAGAGTGAATAACACGAAAAACATTTCTTTCATGTCTGACTTGCGACCGGTGATCGACAGCAGCCTCCACGCTAAACATTCATACCAACAGTAGACTTCAGAAAATGTCTCAGTACAAACAAACACCATGTGCGGTACCAGGTCACGGTTGGAACCGGGCTGCTTTTTTTGACTTCTTCAAACGTTGTCTTCCATTCTGTGCTCACCCACTGTTCGAACGGAAAAACGAAACCTCGCTTAGGGTGAGACCGAATCCACTCGGGGATCTCGGGTACTGCGTCAATCAGCAGTTTTTTCCCGTGCTTCAATCGTTGACAGGCAGAGATTTTACCGACATTGTCCACCAGGGTGCGGTCAACGAAAGGGACTCGAAGTTCCAACCCCCACCGCATGCTCATGACATCACCATCCCGAAGCAACTGGTTTCGCATGTAGCCAGACATTTCGCACGCGCTTACCTGGTCTGCGATTTTCCCTTGCAAATCAACATCCAAATCGTTCTCCGCCGAGCACGAATGAGCGTTCAGCTCCAACCCCAGCCA
>JANMEV010000623.1:0-7425 GCA_031377305.1 Planctomycetota bacterium
GAATCGCGAGCCAATCTTTTAAGCCTGTTGAAGCAAAAGCATGATGCTCTGGATTTTGATGACGAACTACGGCAAGTCGTTGACTCGCAGATGCTGGAATTTGAAAAGACCCGGCCCGATCTTTTCAGCGTCTATCGCCAGCTCAGCAACGTGTCGGCGGCTGTGAGACCAGTCACCAGCGTGGTTCTGTTTTCTGTTGGCTTCGGTCCCGCCGGTGAACTCGTCGCCCCTATGTTGGGCCACGCGGCGGCATCGGCTGTGATTCATGTGTTTGCAGACGTGGCGGGTGGCGCAACTGCTGCGATCGCGGGCGAAGCCGCCGTCTCCAGTGCGGCTGGATCAGGGGCCGGTTTGCTTCAGACCTGGTTTCACTCGCTTCACGCCGCCTTTACTACTCGTCGAGCCGGATGGCTGACTCAGTTGATTCATACAGAACTGCTGGGAGACCTTCCCGCGGAACTTCATGCAGCGGCAGATCTGACAAAATCAAACTCATTCATCGAAGTGCAGAAGTGCGTTACTCAGCTAACATCGATTCTGTAGACTGTCGTCGTGTTTTGACCATTGACGTCGAATGCTTTGCGAGAAATATCTCTCCATGAATCGCTACCGTCTCATCGTCGCTGTTATTGTTTCGTTTCTGTTCAGCAGCCTGCCAACGTTGCTGGCTCAGGAACCAGAATCCAACGCTCCGTCTGCATTTCAGCGAGACCAAACTGACATCGCTGTCGATCGAGCCATCGCGTTTCTCATGACCAAACAACGTGAAGATGGTGCGATTCTTGATCAGGGAATTGACACGACGATGACGGCATTGTCGATCATGGCGATGGCGAGCGTTGGCGTTCAGCCAACCGACGTTAGTCCCGAAGGTCAGGCGATGCAACAGGCACTTGCGTTCGTGCTGAAGGAAGATCGAGTCGACGATAAAGGCTACTTCGGTAACAAAGACGGGTCGAGAATGTATGGCCACGGGATCATCACGTTGATGCTGACTGAGATGATCGGCATGGGTGCGACGGCCGAACAGGATCAGTTGATTCATGATCGATGCCAAAAGGCGATCGATGTCATCCTCAGCTCCCAGAAGGAAAAGAAGCCGACGCACTACCGAGGTGGCTGGCGATACACGCCGGATTCAAAGGACTCTGATCTGTCAGCCACCGTCTGGCAATTGATGGCACTGCGATCGGCCAGGAACGATGGTTTACAGGTGCCAGCCAGCGCGATTCACGATGCGGTGGAGTATCTGAAGCGATCGTACGCGTCGAAGCTCGACGAAAACGGATTGCCGGACAAAGTAGCCAGCGGCTTCTGCTACGAACCGAATCAGAACAATCCCACATTCACGATGACGGCCGCCGGACTTTTGGCAATGCAGGTTTGCGGCGAATACGAATCTCCGCTGGTCGCAGGGGCCGCCGACTGGTTGTTGGCCCATCCGCCGAAATGGAACGAGCGATTCTGCATGTACGGCACCTACTACTACGCTCAGGGAATGTACCAGCGAGGTGGCGAACACGCGGCGACGGCCGAGAAACTGGTTCAGGAAATGCTGCTTGAGAAGCAGTCTGCGGATGGATCATGGCTGGCCGAAAACGGTGAAGAACGAAATCACGGTGCCGTCTATTCGACGTCTATGTCAGTCCTGAGTCTCTCCGTGAAGTACCACTACCTGCCGATCTATCAGAAGTAGTGCCATCGGCAAAAGCCCGATGAACCAGCAGCCGTTTGCGTATTGTGTTTCGCACTGTCGCTGAACTGGGTCGTAACGAAATTCGTAAGACTTCCCTTTGGCACCCGGAGAATCATCAGTGAGCAAGACAGAGCCTGAAAGGTAAGCCCGGCCTTCCGCGCCCATCCAAAATGACACTGAAACGACTAAGAACGACGTAACGGACTGCGATCGAGATCATGATCGCAGTAGAAGATGCTCGCACGGAGTCTTGTTCACCCGGCAACAGCAGCAGGAGCAACCTCGGCTGGCATGGTTGGCTCAATACGGATCTACTTTCTGCCGCTCGCCCGATGCTGCCGCATCGGTGAAATGTCTTTCCAGTAGCTGGGGCGAGCGCAAACGCAGCGATTGTCTATGTCAACTCAATATCTACCTGATGAACCCCAAGATCGTTGACCAGTTGCACAACCGGATCACCTTGAACGGCTCCGTCGATTGTTAGCTGGCGGATTGCATTGCCTTCGCCGCCGTTTAGGATGGTGATGTGATAAAGGGTCTCATGAAAGCGATAATGGATCTTGAATGAGGGCCAGGCTTTTGGAGGCCGTGGGTTGAAACGCAGTCGATCGACATCTAACTGCAGGCCCAGCAGGGATTCCGTGATCAGGCGATACATCCAGCCGGATGAGCCAGTGTACCACGTCCAGCCGCCTCGGCCCAGATGCGGTTCCACGCCGTAGACATCGGCCGCGACGACGTACGGTTCGACTCGATAGGTGCTGATTCCCTGCGGCGTTGAACCGTGATTGACGGGATTGATCATGTTGAACAACTCCCAGGCTCGTTCTGTGTTGCCGATCGCGGCAAAGGCCATGACTGTCCAGATCGCGCTGTGAGTGTACTGGCCTCCGTTTTCGCGGACGCCGGGAACGTAGCCCTTGATGTAGCCTGGATTCAAATCTGAATGGTCAAATGGTGGATCCAGCAATTGAATCAACTTCGCATCGGGCCGCACGAGTCTACGATCGACACTTGCCATCGCCTGAAGCGATCGCTCCTGAGTGCCAGCTCCGGACAGAATCGACCAGCTTTGCGAGATGGAATCGATTTGGCATTCGCTGTTTTCTCTGGATCCCAGTGGAGTTCCATCGTCAAAGTACGCGCGCCGATACCATTCGCCGTCCCAGCCGTTGTGTTCGATATGGCCGCGCAGGCGTCCCGCTTCGATGACAAGTCGGTCGGCAGTGACGGCGTCGTTCTTCTGTCGCGCGAGCTTTGCGAACTGAGTCAGCACGTCATACTGAAAGAACGCAAGCCAGATGCTTTCGCCCTGACCATTTTGACCGACGAGGTTCATGCCATCGTTCCAGTCCCCGCAACCCATCAGAGGCAACCCGTGAACTCCGAACCGCAGCCCGTTGTCGATGGCTCGCAGAGCATGTTCGTAGACCGTTCCAACATCGTCCGAGATCGTCGGCAGGTCGTAGTTCGCTTCTTCATGAGCATGCAGCGCGCGGGAGCTGAGGAATGGAATCCGTTCCTCCAGCACACCGGTATCCCCCGTCATCTGCACATAACGACAAAGCGCCACGGGCAGCCAGAGGAAGTCGTCTGAAAAGTGAGTTCGCACACCGCGACCAACTGGCGGATGCCACCAGTGCTGAACGTCCCCTTCACGAAACTGGCGAGAACATGCACGAAGCAAATGTTCGCGGAGCAGTCCGGGCTCAGCATGGATCAGTGCCATTGCGTCCTGCAGCTGATCGCGAAATCCGTAAGCGCCGCCGGACTGGTAGAACCCTGTGCGAGCCCACATGCGACAGGCCAGCGTTTGATACACCAGCCAGCCGTTCGCCAGGAAGTTGACCGCCGGGTCGGGTGTTTCGACATGCACCGCGCCGAGCGTCTGGCTCCAGTAATGCCAGACGCCTTCGAGAGCCTTCTGTGCATTTCCTTCGCCTCGAAATCGCTGTACCAGACTCCGCGCTGCGTCGTCGCCGGCACCTGCTCCGATCGTGAAGACGATGATCTTCTCCTGCCCGTTTTCGAGATTGACGTGAGTCTGAATCGCTGCACAGGGATCCGTTCCGGCTCCTGTCCGATTGGAAAGCCGAGCGCGGCGCATGGCAGCGGGATTCGATGAAGCCCCGTTCCGTCCAATGAATTCTGTGCGGTCCCCGGTGAAGGTTCGCACGGATTCGCTGCAGTCGGCGAAAACAACTTTGTCAGCAAACTCGGGACTGTAAAAGTTGCGAGCAAAGACCGCACCGGTCACGGGGTCGAGTTCCGTGATCACGTGCATTAATGACTTGCTGCGCAACTCGCCGAGAACTAATTCCCAATAGCCCGTGACCGACATTTGCCGAGCCCGTCCGGAGTGATTGCGAATCTTGATCCGCACGAACTTCACGGGCGCGTCGATAGCGACGTAGAAACACAGTTCGGTGGTGATGCCGTCTTCCGTGTAGTCGAAGATGCTGTATCCGAATCCGTGTCGTGCGAGATACGTGTTGGTACCACGAGCTGGTAACGGAGACGGCGACCAGAAGCGTCCCGTTTCCTCGTCTCGCAGGTAAATCGCCTCCCCGCAGGTGTCGGAAACAGGATCGTTCGTCCACGGCGTCAAACGAAACTCATGGCTGTTGTCGACCCAGGTGTAGGCACTGCCGCATTCGGAAACGACCGTACCGATTTGCGAATTGGCGATAACATTCACCCACGGCGCAGGCGTTGCGGATCCGGATTTAAGCAGAGTCACATATTCGCGGCCGTCGCGACTGAATCCTCCCAAGCCGTTGAAGAAGGCCAGATCGCGAGCCAGCGGCTCTGCAGCCTCGATGATGTCCGTCCGTCGGCGAGTTGGCCTGAAGGGCAGGACAGGAGTTTCGACTCGGCCCCGCCGCTCCACCTGTTCGATCAGACTGCCAGCATCGTCGAGCAGGACAACTCGAGCGACTGTTTGCAGCAGCGAGCGATCTTCGTCGGACATCTGCTCGCCGCGCCGAATGAAGACGCCGCCCGGTCGATCGAGCATCGCCGACGCCGGACTGGCCGCGACGGCATCCATGATCGAATCCTGCAGTGACTGGCGATACACGGAATCGTCTTCATTCCAGATCACCAGGTCGACAACCAGTCCTTTCATTCGCCAATATGCATGAGCCTGAAACGCTTCTCGTACAAGTTCGATCTTGTCGCTGTCGCGGATACGGACCAGCACGATCGGCAGATCACCGGAGATTCCATAGCCCCAGAGCCCCGATTGGCCTCGTCGATTGCGAATCAGGACGGTCGCTCGAGCACGTCGCAGCCCCGTCGCATAGATCACTGAGCCCGCAAGACGACCGTACGCCTGTGCATCGGCTTCTGTTGCGTTGAGTTGCTGAAGCATGATCGGAGCTCGAGTCCAGGCCATTTCGAAGACGCGATTTGCAAGGCTCGGATCGCTATATTTTTCCGCCATTCCCTGAACTCCGGCGCGATTCTCAGCCACGCCAGTGACGACGTCGACTCGAACGGATTCGCCAGGATGCAGAATGACCTGATGCCGAATGCTGACGATCGGGTCAAGCGTGGAACCAACGGTGTTGGAAAGAGCCGTTCGGCCATCAAATGCCGCCGGAGATGCAAGACTGCGACCTCGACCCACGAATTTCATTCGATCAGTTTCATACGAAGGCTGACCGGTCGAAGTTCCATCGACCGTCATCATGTGCATCATCCACGGAGGCCGCTCTTCCGCCGATCGGGGACGACGAGTGCAGAACAAGGCACTTTGAGCATGTACGATTTCCGTCTGAACGAACAAATTGCTGAACGCCGGATGCGATTCATCCTGCGCCTGAGTCGCCAGTACAACTTCGGCGTAACTAGTGACTTCAATCGTACGGATGCGTTCCGAGCGATTCGTTAACGTGACTCGCCGAAGTTCCATGTCGTCTTCTGTCGATACGCTGATTTCGGCGTGCGTTTCGATTTGTTCATCTTGCCGACGAAACTCGGCTCGCGCCTGAGTGAAGATTGCTTCGTAGGGTCTTGATGGCTTTCCCGTAGGATGCCACGCCGTCGACCACAGCACGCCGCTGTCGAGGTCTCGCAGATAGCAGAACGTGCCCCAGCAGTCACGAGTGGGATCTTCACGCCAGCGGGTGACAGCAAGGTCTCGCCAACGACTGTAGCCGCCACCAGCACTGCTGATAACAACATGGTATTGGCCGTTGGAAAGAAGGTGAACTTCAGGAACCGGCCCCGCAGGTTCGGTGAAGACTCGCATCGTGCCGGCTTCTTCGGCGGACGTACTGCGAGTCGTGCTGGCCTCAATCGCATGAGGAAACACGGGCACCGTGGCACGCGGCACGCGTTCGTGCAACAACAAATCGATGGCTCGAAATGCGGGATCGGCGGAAAATCGACGCTGCATCGGCTTGTCCAGCAGCAGATACGCCAACGACAGCAAACTCATGCCCGCATGATGAGCCATCACTTGTCGCACAGTCACGCTGTTCGCTCCCGGCGGAAGTCGCGACGGTGTGTAGTCGACAGCTTCGAAGAAACCATAAACTCCTTCGCGGCCGTCGTGAGCCAGTCGCTCCAGATTCCGGCACGCCGCTTCCGGTGCCACCATCAACGCGAGCGCTGTTGCGTACGGAGCGATGACGAGATCTTCCGCAAGTCCACGCTTCAGCCCCAGGCCGGGAACTCCGAACGCGCGATACTGATAATTCAATCCGCGATCGACCATGTTGTAGCCGGATTCCGAGATGCCCCACGGCACGCCTCGCTGACGACCGTAGTTGATCTGCCGCCGGACCACAGCGCGGCCTGTTTGATCGAGCAACGTGCCTTCGTATGTCGGCATGACGAGCATCGGCATGAGATACTCGAACATCGATCCGCTCCAGCTCAGCAAAGCCGGCGCACCGCCAGCACTGGTGAGCAACCGACCGAGTGCGAACCAGTGTTCCTGGCTGAAGTGTCCCTGCGCGATGAGCACAAAACTGGCGAGCCGTGCTTCTGATGCCAGCAGATCGTAGCAGCCGCCGTCGAGCCGATTTTCGCTGACGTTGTAGCCAATCGCGAAGAGATCCCGCGACTTGTTGTGCAGGAATTCAAAATCCATGTCGGCAAATTCTGAGCACTGATCGGCGAGCTGTTCGAGGCTTTGAATTCTTGTTGCCGCGAGCTTCGACGATTTCGTCAAAGCCAGCTTCAGCGTCTGCAACCATTCACACTTCTGAGCGGCCGTTGCTGTCTGAATGGCGGCAGTGTCGGGAGTCTCTGGATCAGCCGTCGAGAACTCGGCGCAGATGGCATCGATCAACGGATCCGAAATCTGAGTCAGCGACGCTACCTGGTGCAGTGTGGGTACCTCATCCAGCGTCGCCAAAAGCGATCGCAGCGCGGCAAGATGTTTCAACTGTTCTGTTGATCCAACATCCCAGAGATCAGACGGCGGAGGCGGGATCACCGACCACGCGGCGAGACGTTGCAGTTCCTGAAGATGATCTGTGCAGCCGCGTGTGAAGGCACTGATCCACCAGTGAAGCTCCGGATACAGGGCCGGATGCAAGTCGGCCGTCGCGGCGCTGGAGTCTTCGATCAGCCGCACCAGCAGCGTCTGAGTCGCGCTGATTCGATACGGACAGCGTTGCAGTTCCTCGATCTGTCGCTCAAGCCATCGCATCATGTTACCGTCGATGCGTGGAGTAGCCGGAATTGATGTGTTTCCAGGCGAGCGGGGGATGTCA
>JANMEV010000625.1:0-20096 GCA_031377305.1 Planctomycetota bacterium
ATGAAGACGTCCCCAAACACCTGCTGTCGCTGTTCATGAATCAGGCATCGCGTCTTTTTGCACGCTCGCCTCGACAATCGGCCGAATCAGGTTCGCTTTCGCTACGCTCCATTATCCTCCTATCGCTTCCTTCAGACCCCAGCGTTTGCCACTGACGCCCTTGCGAGTCGGATTCTCTTCCCCATGAACTGGGTGAGGTCGCTGACGAGCAGCGACGGGGTTTGCCAGCTTCGCTGGGCAAACAAAAAAAGCCCGGCACCTTGCGATGCCGGGCTTCTGATTCTGTCAGTTGAGGACGGACAGGAATGTCCATCCTACGTTTAGGTGGCTACTTCTTGCCCTTCTTGGTTTCAGTCGCTTTCGCTTCTTCAAGAGCTGCCTGAGCAGCGGCGAGACGAGCAACAGGAACTCGGTATGGACTGCAGCTTACATAGTTAAGACCCAGCCTGTGGCAGAACTTAACGCTATCTGGATCACCACCGTGTTCACCGCAAATGCCCAGCTTAATGTCCGGACGTGACTTGCGGCCCTTCTCGACAGCCATCTGCATCAACTGGCCAACGCCAACCTGATCCAGAGTCGCGAACGGGTTCTTCTTGAAGATCTCGTTCTCGGTGTAAGGCAGCAAGAAGTTACCCATGTCGTCGCGGCTGATGCCGAGAGCGGTCTGGGTGAGGTCGTTCGTGCCGAAGCTGAAGAACTCCGCAGTGTTTGCGATTTCGTCAGCGGTGAGGGCACCACGTGGGACTTCGATCATCGTGCCGACCATGTAATTGAAAGTGATCTTCTTCTCAGACATCACTTCCTTGGCGACTCGATGAATGATCTCCACCTGCAGGTCGAGTTCCTTCTTGAAGCCAACCAGCGGAACCATCACTTCAGGATTCACTGGAATCTTCTTCTTGGCGACGTCAGCAGCCGCTTCGAAGATCGCTCGAGCCTGCATCTCCGTGATTTCCGGATACGCAATACCCAGACGGCAACCACGGTGACCGAGCATCGGGTTGAACTCGTGCAACTGTGCAACGCGAGCCTTCACCTTGTCCGGCTTCACGCCCATCTTCTTGGCGAGGTCGGCCTGAGCCTTGTCGTCGTGAGGAACGAATTCATGCAGCGGCGGATCGAGCAGTCGGATCGTCGCAGGCAGACCCTTCAGAGCCTTGAAGATGCCCGTGAAGTCTTCTCGCTGATATGGCAGAAGTTTCGCAAGAGCCTTCTTACGGTCTTCCAGGTTGTCGGCGAGAATCATCTCACGCACAGCGTCGATACGATCGCCTTCGAAGAACATGTGCTCGGTTCGTGTCAGACCAATACCCTGAGCACCGAACGCGATGGCCTGTTCGGTTTGCTCTGGATTGTCCGCGTTCGTGCGAACAGCCATACGAGTCACCTTCGCACACCATTCCATAAGCTGCTTGAAGGCCAGGAACTTTTCAGTCTTGGCGGCAGCCTTGTCACCGAACAGCATTCCCATAACGATGCTGGATGGACCAGTCTTAACCTTACCGCCGTAGATCGTGCCGGCAGTCCCGTCGATGCTCAGGTGGTCCACGCCTTCCTTGAAGGTCTGACCAGCAATCTTGACCGTCTTCTTGTTGTAGTCGATCTCCACAGCGCTAGCACCGCAGATACAGACCTTGCCCATCTGGCGAGCGACCAGAGCAGCGTGTGAAGACACTCCACCCTTGGCTGTCAAGATACCGACAGCAGCGATCATCCCACGGAGGTCTTCCGGTGAGGTTTCGTTGCGGACAAGCAGAACGCTTTCGCCCTTCTCGGCAGCAGCTGCAGCTCGGTCAGCGTTCAGATAGATAACGCCAGATGCAGCACCTGGACCAGCAGGAAGACCGGTCGCAAGAATCTTGGCCTTCTTGATTTCTGCGAGGTCGAAGTCCGGAGCAAGCAGCTGCTCAAGCTGATCAGCCGGGTTACGCATGATCGCGGTTTCCCAGTCGATAAGCTTTTCTTTGACCATGTCCATGCTGAACTTCAGAGCCGCAGCGGCAGTTCGCTTGCCGTTACGAGTCTGCAGCATGAACAGCTTGCCCTGCTGAATTGTGAACTCAACGTCCTGCACGTCCTTAAAGTGCTTCTCCAGAGTCGCGCGGACTTTCATCAGCTCGGCGAATGCTTTTGGCATGGCCGCTTGCAGCTTGGCTACAGGCTCAGGAGTTCGCACGCCGGCGACAACGTCTTCGCCCTGTGCGTTGATCAGGAACTCACCGTAGAACTCATTGGCACCGTTTGCCGGGTTACGTGTGAACGCCACGCCCGAACCGGAGTCGTCGCCGGTGTTACCGTAAACCATCGCCTGGACGTTAACGGCGGTACCCCACTCGGCTGGGATGTTGTACTTGCGGCGATAAACAATCGCACGGTCATTCATCCATGAGCCGAAGACAGCTCCGGCTGCTCCGCGAAGCTGATCCCAAGGATCGTTCGGGAACACTTTACCGGTACGCTCTTTGACCAGCGCCTTGAATTGCTTGACCAGTTCCTTCTGGTCGTCGGCAGTCAGATCGCTGTCGACGATATCCTTTTTGTACTTCTTGTGTTTGAACTCTTCGATCACAACTTCAAACGGCTCATGATCTTCTCCTTCGCGCTTCTGCACGCCAAGAACGACGTCGCCGTACATCTGGATAAAGCGGCGGTAGCAGTCCCATGCGAATCGTTCGTTCTTCGTTGCCGTGCCGAGAGACAGAACGGTCTCGTCATTCAGTCCGAGGTTCAAAATCGTGTCCATCATACCCGGCATGGAGTCACGAGCACCGGAGCGAACAGCAACAAGCAGCGGCATGCCTTTGGCATCGCCGAACTTGCAGCCCATGATCTTCTCCATATTCTTGACGCCAGCTTCCATCTGGCTCTGAAGTTCCTTCGGGTAGGACTTCTTGTTCGCGTAGAAGTAGGTGCAAACTTCGGTCGTAATGGTGAATCCGGGAGGCACTGGGAGATTGATGCGGGTCATCTCCGCGAGATTCGCGCCCTTGCCGCCGAGCAACGCTTTCATTGAGCCGTCCCCATCCGCCTTGCCATCACCCCAAGTGTAAACGTACTTTGCTTTTGCCATCGAATTGAACCTCAAGAAATTAGATAGGCTGAGACCCGTCACAGCCGACGTTGAAAGGCGAATCAGGCGACGCCGATCGCTGAAACCTTTCAGCACCGAGTCCCCAATTCGACGAGGCGAAATCTGCCCGAGACATTCTCGTTACAGAGCCCCAAAAAAACGGCCAAGACTGACCGCTCGCAGCGCGCACCGCAACCGGAGACCGGTCCAGCGGGCAAACGAGCGGGCACGGTAGCAATGGCACCCTCAAACTGCAAGTTCGTTCCGCGGTGGCAACAGAACCCCGCAAACTTGAGACCAAAACTCGCTCCCGGCGAGCGGCTGTGAGTGAGCCCTCCCAGGACGGCCCCGTCCGATTGTTGATGTGCGAATTGACGGCCATGGCGGTGCGTAAAAGTCACGGAGGGCTGACGCCCAGCCGCTCGCCCGCTGTCCGGAACTCAGGGATTTCAGGTGCTATTTGCTTGTCGAACTTGCGGCTTCTGAGCAATTCATCAGAATCCGGCAGCCTGCATGACAAAGTCAGACGTTGCTTTGCACGGGGGGAATTAGGCTCCCCGTCATCCCAAGTTCTTCGCGTTATCATCCCGGAGCATCAGTTCATGGCCGTTCGTGGCATTCGTGGAGCAACCACAGTGGAATCAGACGACGCTGCGCTGATTCGGGCGGCGGCTCGGGAATTGATGGAAGAGATCCTGCGACGGAATCAGATCACCGATTTCGATGACGTCATTTCTGCAGTCTTTACAACCACCGAAGACCTGTCTGCCGCATTTCCCGCCGAGGCTGCTCGGGCCATGGGAATGAATCAAGTGCCGCTGCTATGCGCTCGGGAAATTCCTGTCCCGGGCTCGATGGCCAAATGCATCCGAGTGCTATTGCACATTAATTCCGAACGATCGCCCAAAGAGATCGAACACGTCTATCTTCGCGACGCCGCAAAGCTGCGACCGGACCTAAAGAGCGCTCAGTAGTTGCGTCGTTGTTTCGCCGATCGCATGGGAGGCCGATCGCCTGGGAGTAGGTGCGATCAGAGCCAGCCAAGTCGCTGGACGATCAACTTTGCGAATTTTCAATCGCCAGCAACGATCATCTCGAAGACAACGTAGCGCCGGCGATGGTGGCGACGATCACAGCGATGATCGAAAGTCGAAGCATTTGAGTTGTGACTACGGTTGGATTCTTCCATAACTGCGACGGCGAACCGAGTTTGTGCCACAGTGCGAATCCCAGCGGGATCGTGATTGCGCCAAAGGCAATTAGGATGGCTTGAGGTGCACCGGTACGAAGCAATTCGCCGCAGTCGCCGACTTGATCGAATGACCCGATGGCGATGTACGCGCCGTTTGCGATCAGACAGAATCCTGCAAAGAACTGAGCACTTTTTCGAATGGTCGTTTCGCATCCTGACGTAAAACACGTCACCGCCAACGGCATCAGACAGCCGAGAACTGGCCCCAGCCAGACGACCCAGGCCGGGTGCGGATTCGGCGAAACATCTGTCCGGGAAATGGACATTGGGTGAAGCACGACTCGCTGCAACGTGCCGCCTGTTGACATCGCTCCGACGACGTGCCCGAGCTCATGGACAGCCATCATCCCATACCAGCTCAGCACCAGCATCAAGCCGGCAAAGGTAAATGTCCGAAATCGTGCCATATTGGAACCCATGAGCCACCACAGCAAAGTCCAGAGACCCGCCGTTGCCAACGACTGTGCCTTGACACACCGCGCCTTATGCAAGTTGGGAAATTCTTCGATTGCCGCTTCTCAAAGTGTCATGCTCTGCGAATGATGATGCTCGATCGAACAGGAGCACTCTGGAAATCTCCTGAGCGATTTCAATGAGTCCGGCGAACCTTCCGTGCCGATTGTAGCGATCATCCTAAAGACCAACGATCGGGCTTGCTCGAATAAAAAACCCGAGCTTGGATCATCCAGCTTTCGGCAATGTGTCGGGCTACTCATTTTGTGTGGCTGTTTGAGATTCTGCGTTCCACGGATCAGGGACGATTTAAATCGTTGTCGTCACTACGGGATGCGTGCGATCAACGGCCTTTTCCGGTGGCCGATTGAGTGGAAACCGTCTTCAAGTACCCAACTCTGAGGCGATTGACGGCCGCAGTCTATCTGACCTTGCCCGTCTGTCTGACCTGCTTCGTTTCATGGTCCCTGCTGACTCCGGACCCCTTTGCCATCCTGCGAGACTCCTCGCTTGCCTGGCTTGAGCAAGTCAGTGACCGGATTATTCACACGGCCGTCTTCACGGCAATTTCGTTTGCATGGTTCGGGCTTTTCCCCATGCTGCGTCGCGAGATTCCCCCGATCACGATCTTTGCATTGCTGGCGTATTCCATCAGTATGGAGGCATTTCAGGCGTTTGTGCCGGGCCGCCATTGCTGTGCTCCGGATGCCATCTGCAACATCGCGGGGTTCGTATTCGGACTTTCCTCGGTCCGTCTGCTCGTACAAATGTTTCGGCCAAGTCAAGCGGCAGCAGCCCTCGCCAGATCCTGAGCGGTCGCCGTTGAGTGACGTCGCCGCGTCGCCCAAAGTGCTTCGAACGGGCAATTCAGACCTGAAGAAAGAGTGGTTGCCGACTCACCCATGGACGTCTTTTCAATCGGCCGAGGTCGGTAGTTTCAGAATTGTCTTTCCGATGTTGACTCCCCGAACATGCCTCCGATCGAGTGACGGTTGCGCCCGTCGTGTCCAAAACATTGCTTCAAAAGCGTGAAAATGCCGCAGTTTCATTCATGTTTTGATTGGGCGACGATACCAGGTTCCAGACACAGGCTGTTGAACGCCGAGACCTCTCAAGTCCGCGCACGCAAGGAAATCCGACAACGCGGAATGCAACGAAGCCTGTCTAAGAGAGTCTGGTAATCCGTGTTCATCCGGAAATCAGTATTCTTGTAGAAAATGGGACGTGATAGAATTTTGCATCATGACGGTACGAACATCCGTTTGTATTCTTCAAGCAGTAGAAGCGTCGGCGCTGGGGAGTGCCGCCTTCGTCGCTTAGCCTGGGTGGCCAATGTTGCCCGGGCGTCAGTTTGGGTCAAAAACAGTTGGAACTGTTTTTTGCAGATTTTTCTGCGCAGAGAGTGTCGCAATGAACCTTTCAGCCGGACCGGTTTCTACCGACGTCGGGGCGTCTGTAGTATGTTCCACACGCACGATTTGGATCCTGCGTGTGCTGTGTGTCGCTGGCCTTTCGATCTCCGCATATCTAGCCTGGACCGCACTTAATATGGTGCAGGTCTTCGGTTGTGACGGTGGCTCAGTCATCGATTGTGCCCACGTCCTGAAAAGCCGATGGTCCAAAGTCCTTGGGGTTCCAGTCAGCCTTCCAGCGTGCGGGCTTTACGCAAGCATGTTGGTCATGCTCTCGTTTGTTCGACGACAGGCTCCGAAAGAATTTACTCAGCTAATCTGGAGTGGCCTAACTCTAGGAGCAACCACCGCCGGGCTGTCTGCAATCTGGTTCGTGGGCCTGCAACTGTCCGATGGAAAGCTTTGCCCATACTGCATCGCTGTTCATACTTGCAGCGTTCTGATCGCCGCTTTGATACTCAAAAACCACGTAACAAGTGCCAGCATGAAGGGTAAGTTGTCGACAGCGAGTGTTGGAGCCGTCGCGGTTTTGATCACACTTCAGGTGCTGACTCCTGAACCTGAAACGTTCCAGGTCGTTCAATATCCATCTGCGGCCACTTCACCTGCTTCTTCGGACACCGATCCGAATGCCGTGGCGGAAGAGTTCGCTCCGCCCGGTGATCTGTTCGAGGCGCCCGGAGAAATCTTCGAAGCGCCGGGTGCTGAGTCTGATGGAAGTCAGGCGAATGCTCCTCAAACTCCGAACACTGAAGAAGCCGTGAAAGCAGACAACGGGCAGCCGGTAGCCGCTGCGCTGCTGCTAGTGGTCCCGCGAAAGTTTTGGATGCTTTCAAACGTTCCCGCTCCGTTTTTTCAGGATGCGAAGACTCACGATGTAGCCGCCACGTCCCAAGCGTCCGACAAGTCTGCCGAAAGTGCTGCCACCGCAAAGACGGAAGCTGCTCAGCCAGCCACCGTCCAAAAATCGGATGCGGTGACATCTCCCGATGTTGAAAAGGCTGAAAATGAAAAACCAAAGGCTGAAAAACCAAAGGCTCCGGAAGTTGCGGTGCCGGCCAAGCCGGAACGTAAAATAATCACGGTAGCGGGAAACCTGGTCTCACTCGATGTAAAACAATGGCCGTTGCTCGGAAACCCGGAAGCTCGATACGTCTTTGTTGAGATGTACGACTACACGTGTCCTCACTGCCGAAACACTCATCACGCCATCAAAGGTGCGTTCGAGAAGTACGGTGATGACCTTGCAATCGTTGCTCTGCCAGTTCCGCTCGATCCTTCATGCAACGACACGGCTTCTGGCGGTGGACATGCCGGAGCCTGTGAACTCGCAAAGATTGCAATTGCTGTCTGGCGAGTCAATCCAAAGAAGTTCCGCGAGTTCCACGACTGGATGTTCGAGTCTCATCGATCCTCCGCGGCGGCCCGAGCCGAAGCGGAGCGGCTTGTAGGTTCCGAGAAGTTCCGAAAAGAATTTTCCTCAAAAATCCCATCCGACTATGTGAAACGACACGTGGACCTCTATAAAAAGGTTGGTCGAGGCTCAGTGCCAAAACTGATGTTCCCTAATTCCACGATCAACGGCGAAGTCAACAGTTCAGCCACGTTGTGCAGCACGATCGAACGAGAACTGAGCAGCGTTGTCATCAAGTGATCGTCAGCAACTTCAGCACCCTGTGCGGGCTCGCCTTTTCCAGGGCGAGCCTTTGCCATTGAGATGACGTCATAATGTCGAACCGCTGGGACTTGATTCGAGTCTCTCTCGCTCGCCGATTCTTTCTGGCCAGCCTGCTGCAAGCGGTAACATTGATCCTTTTCGGTGTTCTGCTCGCCCGGATGTTTGGCCGCCAGACGCCATCAGGCAATGTGCGCCTGCCATGGGCATTCGGTGTCAGCACCGTCTTTCTGGCCATTGGGAGTTGGTATCTGGAACGCGCGCATGCCTTTGTCAGGCGCGAGCGGCAACTCGAGTTTCGCCGTGCCCTGATCAAGGCTTTGTCGTTCGCAATGCTGTTCGTCTCCGTACAGGGATTCGGACTTTGGGCGATGGATAAAGGCGTGAAAAATGCCGAGCATGCTCAACTGGGTGTGCACGGCTTCGTTGTGATGCTCACAGCTTTGCATGGAATGCATTTCGTTGTGGCTCAATCCGTATTGCTTTGGGTGACGCTGTCCGCCTTTGCCGATCGCTACGATCACGAATACTCGTGGGGCGTAACTTTCGCGGCCTGGTGCTGGCATTTCCTCGGCATCGTCTGGCTGGGAATCCTCTTCGTCTTCTCCATGTCGTTCATCGCCTAGCGGGCTGTTGATTCAATGGGTTTTCACAACCCGAAACGTGAGTGAGGGATAAGATTTGCCGCGTTGTTTCAACAAAAATCCCTCCCTGACGCTTCGGGTTGGGATTAACTCAACAGCCTGCTAAACCAGCGAAGCGTTGAACCAACACCAGACTGCCTGAAGTGGGCTGACAAAAAAAAGTGGCGCTGTACAGTATCAAGCCTGTACGACCCTCACCTGCCGATTCCCCAGTCAGGAAGCCCGCCATGCAACAGTCCTCCCGACGCTCGTTTCTCGCCAATGCGGCCGCTGTCTCAGCGACGACATCGCTGATTGCCCAGTCGCAACCGGCTGCTGCTTTGACATCGTCCAAAGCAAAAGTCGTTGTTGGAGTGATGGGCATTAGCCGGGGCTCCGCGCTTGCGGAGATCTTTTCGAGTCTGCCCGAGGTTGAAGTTCGGTACGTTTGCGATACCGACAGCAAACGACTGGAGACCTTTCAAAAGTCCTTTTCAAAAACGGCTGGATACGAGGTCAAAGCAGTCGGTGACTTCCGACGCATTCTGGATGACACGGAAGTTGACGCCTTAATTTGTGCGGCCCCCAATCACTGGCATGCGCCGGCCAGTATTCTCGCCTGCTCAGCTGGGAAGCATGTCTACGTGGAAAAACCCTGCTGCCATAATCCGCGTGAGGGGGAGTTACTGATCGAAGCGGCTCGCAAAAACAAACGTTGCGTGCAGATGGGAAATCAGCGGCGCAGCGGCGACAAAATCGGCGAAGCGATGAAGTTGCTGCATGACGAAAAACTCGGACGAGTGTATTACAGTCGCAGCTGGTACGCTGCGAATCGAGGCCCGATTGGAACTGGTACTCCGGCAGAAGTGCCGCCAAATATTGACTACGAACTGTGGCAGGGGCCTGCACCGCGGCAGCCATTCACATCGAACCGACTGCACTACAACTGGCACTGGGTTTGGCACTACGGCAACGGTGAACTTGGAAACAACGGCATTCACTCAATTGATTTGTCTCGCTGGGGCCTGCAGGTCGACTATCCAATTCGCGTCGTATCATCTGGAGGCCGCTATGTCTTTGACGACGATCAGCAGACCGCCGACACTCATATGGTGTCGTTTGAGTTTCCCGGCGAGAAGCAGATTGTCTGGGAATGCCTGAGCTGCAACCAATATGGACTCGACGGCAGCGGGTTTGGCGCCACGTTTCATGGCGACAAGGGCACTCTTAAGCTGAACGAATGGGGCTATAAGCTCTTCGACGCTAAAGGCAAAGAGACATCGAACGTCAGCGGAACTGACGCCACAAAATCGCACATCGAAAACTTCGTTGCGGCTATCCGCTCAAATGATCCATCGATGCTGAATTCAGAAATCGAAGAGGGCCACAAATCGACGCTGCTGTGCCATCTCGGCAACATCGCCCATCGTACGGGCGACTCGTTGAAATGCGATCCTTCCAATGGTCACATTCAGAACAACGATAAAGCCATGAAGCTCTGGAGTCGCCAATACGAACCGGGCTGGGAACCTCGCGTTTGATGAGATAGCAGACTTGAGACAGCCCAGTTCGTGCAAATTTCCCGACAGCAGGCAAGCAGCAAGGTTCCCGAATTCCAGCGATCGCAGCTTACTTGCGACACTTCTTGCAGGAGTCGCAGTCGTCGGCCGTTGGATCGCAGTCCGGGCAGCGAGGATCAGGCATGCGAGCGAAGTATGATGGCCCATAAAGAGACATGCCATCGCTCATCGAGTATGGCTCGTAATCCATGCGGTAACCATCACACGGAGTAGCGAACAGATGACCGAATCCACGAGGCCGAAAACTATCCGGTGCACATCGCTGATATTGCGTCAAACTGGCAGCACGCGGACGGTACCAGTTTGTGTACTTGTCCATCGGAAGCGAAAAATGGTTAAAGCCGTTTCCCGATGATCCGGGAGCACCGAGGTCAGGTGTGGCACGATTTTGAGCGAATCCGTTGAACGCGTTCGCTGGCATACGAGCGTCACCCGTCCGCTTGGCCGCAAATTTTGCGACTGAGTTTGGACTGGGCATGATTCCCGGCAAGGGAGTCTGCTGCTGGGCGCCGGGAACTTGCGGTACGGTCCCGTCCTGTGCAATCGATGACATCTGCAGAGCCAGAACCGCAACCACGAACACACTGGCGGAATCGAATCGTTTCATTCTTGTCATCCTGACTTCTGATAGGACCACTGAAAGCAACCACCCTGTTGCTCAGTGTTTCTTTCTTCGACTGGCGAAGAAATCTTCCCCAGAATAGTTGGATTTGGCTGAAAAACTGGCAGATACAGAAAGCCGATTGCTCACACGGTCCTGATTATCCCAAGGACAACGGCTGCCCGATCGCCGTTGTAATCGTTCAATCTTCGCTCTATGACCCAATCCTTTGGCCTCTGGATCCCGTAGAAAAGCAGCATCTGTCGCTGGTCGTACTTTCGATGGAAATGCCACCGCCAGTACTTCATTCCCAGCATCAAACTTGAAAACTCCCGGGAAATTGTGGCTTTCTTCTTTCGATAGCCGGTCGGATTTCATTTGAGATCCACAAACACATGCCGATCGGGAATCGGCGTATTTACGGCTGTTTCTGAGCGGATCCTGGCGAACCAAAGCCTGAGACAACTTTTGGAAGCAGTCCGCAAGCGAGGTTTCAAATCCCGAAAAAGGTCACTAAACTGCCGTCGCGGTCGATGGCTGGGAGGATGTCGCTCATGGTCCCCTCAATCGCAATCCTTCCACGCGATGAACTGAAACAAACGACATGAACTCCCAGCTGACTGAATCCATCGAATTAAAGATTGAGACTTTGATTGATGCTCAAAAGGTGCGAAACGAGTTGCAGAAGGCTTCAGGGGAAACTCACGGAAATGAAGAACCACGATTGCTCTTTCGTCGTTCGAAGCGAGTCCAACGACTGACCGGAGTAGGCATCCGATCGGTGGGTTCCTATGTTCCTGCTCGCATCGTTACCAACCGTGAATTGGAACAACGTTACGGGTTCGAAGAAGGCTGGGTACAGCGCCGCACTGGAATTCAACAGCGTCGTTTTGCCGCCGACAATGAATCGACCAGCGACCTTGCTGTCGAAGCTGCCAAACGTGCTATTGCTGCGGCAAATGTTTCTCCCACTGACATTGATCTACTGGTCGTGGGCACGTTCACTCCGGACTACACATGCCCGTCGACGGCTTGCCTGGTTCAGGACAAGCTGAAACTCGACGCACCGGCGATGGACATCCAGGCGGCTTGTTCCGGGTTCATGTATGCCCTTGCAACCGGCGCACAGTTTGTCGCCACGGGGAACTCCAAATGCGCATTGGTGATTGGTGCCGACGTTAACAGCCGAATTGTTCAGCCGAGCGATCAACGCACAGCGCCACTGTTTGGCGATGGGGCTGGTGCCGTGATCCTTGGCGCGGGCGATAAAGACCAGGGTCTGATCTGCTATCAACTGGGCGCCGACGGTGCTGGCGGTTGTATGCTTGATCGTCCAGCGGGCGGAGTCTCCATGCCGTTGACGCCGGAACTTGTGGCGGACGGAAAGCACTTCCTTCAAATGGATGGCCGCAACGTCTTCAAATGGGCAATTCAAGCAGTGACGGAATCGATCGAGTTCGTGCTTGAGCAGGCTTGTGTAAAGCCTCAGGATGTATCTCTGTTTGTCCTCCATCAGGCCAACATTCGCATCATCGATCATGCAATGAAGGTGATGAACATTCCGCCCAGCAAGGTTTACAACAACCTTGACCGCGTCGGAAACACGTCGGCAGGATCCATCCCGATAGCACTCGACGAAGCATATCGCGAAGGGCGAATTCAGCGTGGCGATCTGGTTCTGATGTGCGGCTTCGGTGCGGGGCTGACCTGGGGAACGGGCTTGTTCCGCTGGTAGTTCGCGTCGCAGAGTGGTCCTCGATACTCAGCGATTTGCGCTGATCCAACCACCGCCAATGACTCGATCACCTTCGTAGAAAACGGCGGCCTGTCCGGGGGCGACTCCGTTAATCGCAACGTCCGGAGTCACGGTGACATCCGTCTCTGAATGAACATGGATCGTGCATGGTTCGGACTTCTGACGGTAACGAACTTTCACTTCGCACTGGAAGGTATCCGACGGTCGATCAGACAGCCAATTGACTCCGTGAACGGTGATCTTCGACGATGCCAGGTCTTCACGCAGCCCCAGAATCACCTGCCGGTTTTCAGGGTTGATGCGAATCACGAACCGAGGCTCTCCAAACGCCACGCCCAAGCCCTTTCGCTGACCCACGGTGAAGTGTTCGTAGCCGTCGTGATGTCCAAGAACGTTGCCGGCGAGGTCCACAAAGTCGCCCGCCGTGTCTTCATAGCCTCGATACCGTTTTAGAAATCCAGCATAGTCCTGATCAGGGACGAAGCAGATTTCGTAGCTGTCTTTCTTGTCGGCGACTCGCAGGCCCGATTCCCGAGCAAGCTCACGGATGTCAGGTTTTTGATATGTGCCGATCGGCAGCAAAACATGTGGCAGAAGTTCGCGACGAATTCCAAACAGAACGTACGACTGGTCCTTGTTGTCGTCCTCACCACGGAACAAACCCCAGTCGCTGGTCGCGGCATCCTGCACCACTCGAGCGTAATGGCCGGTGGCGATGTAATTGGCATCTACCTGTTGAGCAAACTCCCAAAGCTTGCCAAACTTCAGCCAGTTGTTGCACTGAACGCACGGATTGGGAGTTCGTCCTGCCAGATACTCGTCGACAAAATAGTCCTTGATACGTCGAAACGCATCCTGAAAATTCAGCGAGTGAAACGGGATCCCCAGGCGGTCGGCAACTCGTCGAGCATCAGCGGCATCTTCGGAACTGCAGCACCCCTGACGATTTGAACCAGCATTAACAACCGGCAACAAACCCGTCGCCGGCATCGCGCATGCGGATTCGGATTCACCGGATCGCATAAACAGACCAATGACTTCGTAGCCCTGCTCGTGAAGCAGAACTGCAGCGGCCGAGCTATCAACTCCGCCACTCATTGCGAGAACAACACGTTCTGCCATCGTATGACTTCTTCAACCAGCAGAGGGGACCATAGACTCAGTAACTAAAGCCGTTCTTGCGAACATGCACGAACGGATCAAACTCAGCGGGGTCTCGATGAGCGACAGCGTTGGTCAGCGTCACCAGAAAAATCACGTGATCGCCGGCCTCCATCTGACCGGTGATGACTCCCTCCATGGATGTCATTGCCGCCAGAAGAAGTGGAAGTCCGGTTGATCCTTCCTGCATTTCGATCCCAACAAAGGCATCTGCGTCAGGCTCGAACCCTTTCCCGAAATGCTTGAACAGCGTGCTCTCGCCCTTTGGCACCTGATTGATCGAAACAGGCGAACCAGACTTTAGCCAGTCCGTCAGATAGCGAGATTTGTTGACAGCAATTGTCACCTGTGGCGGCTCGAAAGAGGCCTGCTGGATCCAGCTCGCCAGGAGTCCTGTTTTTCGACCTTCCCCATCGCCTGCGACAAGGATGAAAACTCCGCTCGGAACTCGACCAAGGACCGGAGCCAATTTCGACTGTAAATCCGAAGACACTAGAGAGCCTCACCGTTCCGTCTTTTGAAATCATCGATCTCACCAACCACGTACGCCCGAAATTATCGCGATCGTTCGCGAGGACGTCATCCGATAAACAACGGTCGCATGTGACGTTCGTAGATATTCTCAGTCACTTGCCTTGCGACGATTTCTTCGTTTGCCTTCAGAAGGTCCGTGTAGCGAGCCCCGGCTTTTGCGGCAATTTTGAATGAAACATGAAGCAACTGCCGAACGTGAGCGTTGAAATCCGGATGTCCGGGAATATGACGCATCGTACTGGCCAGCCGAGGCCCGGACCATGTTTTCACGGTCGCGGCACTTGGCAACTTACTGCGATCGATATCAATCACGCTGACATACGGAGCACACAGCTCGTCAACGTGCTCCAAAGCATATGCGTAGATTTCCTTCGCCAATACAAGACCGTCGCCACCAGCTTCCGCCAGTCCAATCAGCTCTTCAAGCCATGTGGTGCCCGCGGTCTTGAGGTGCAACCCAGCACCCGTTCGAGCCAGTGCCTTGCGAATGATTGGGTAAAGGCTGAATTTGTCGCTGCCGCTGTGGACGCTGAGTTTCAGATTCGCCGGAAGTCCATATGTTGTCACAGCGTGTGCAATCACCGCCAGATCGTCGTTGAACTCCTTCTCGAACTGGACGAGGTCTCCAACGTAGTCGACACCCTTATTGAATCGTCCGGTGAACTTTGGAGCGATTGTCTGCAGACGAACTTTTTCATCCGCCAGTGCGGCCATAATAATCAACAGCTCCGGCGGAGTCTGAGGAGCGTCGGTTTCGTCCATCGACACTTCGGCGATGATGTTGTCTTCTCCTTTTGCCGCACTGATGTAGCGGTAAATCTTTCCGGCATCCTGCACCGCAAGAAGGTACTTCCCAGCCACGCGTTCCACGTCAGCCTTTGAGATCGTTAAGGGAGCAGAAACGCCGGGAATGCTCAAGGTTCCGATCAGTTCGCTGTGGCGCGTCACAAACGCAGCGACATCTTCTGAAGCTGCGGGCTTGCCAATTGAATCGGCTACGTCGATCGTAAAGAAATCGGAGCAGGCCATGAATCGATCGACGGTCTTCAGCTGAATATGGTCCGCATCCACATGCCATCCACCTGTCCAGCCGAGTTCCTGAACAGCAGCTTTCCCGGCATCGAAGACACTCTGCGGTTCCGAGCCGATGAATGTGTGCTCTCGATTTGACTTGTTCCAAACGGGAGCAACGACAATCCCGTCTTTTGCGAGCATCTGGAAGGCTCGTAATTGTGACTTTGCCTGATGCGCAAATCGGTCGCCAATGCCAAAGGAGAATCGTTCCAGAGTCAGCATGCAGGTCTCTTTCGAAGGTTCAAATCCAGAGTTTACAGCACTAATTCTACAGCTTGTGGCAGAACTTCTTTTACGGCAGAGGCATCTTAGACACTTTTCCCGGCACCAGCGACCAATCGACGGGTGGCACTCCGAGGCTGTCAGAAGTCGCAGGGGATTCGCGATCAGCGAGGTAAGTGAGGCAAAAGATTCCGGCAATTCACAAATCAGCCAATGTCCGGGCGTTTCAACGCAAAAAGGAGAACGAGGAACTCGACGCGAAGGACCGATGTATCACGAAGCTGTGCAGATTTTGACGTTTGCACTGGCGAAAGGTTCAAAACTGGATCGCATGGGCGGCTCGCGCCCTAAGAACAGGACAGTCTCATGTCTGCCTGCAAGGTGTTTGCCGACAAGACTTTACAGGAAATGACGCGCCGCGTATTTTCGAGCAGCCCGGCTGGACTTTTCTGCAGCAGTCCCTTAAACTGCTGCGTTTCCCGCGAATTTTGCCGTTCGTACCGTGAGATGTTTCACGGAGGCAGGTCGCAAGGCACTTTTTTGAGTTCGGATGTGTCAGGCAGGGTTTTCTGCTGGGCACCCGTGTCAGGTGGATTTCAGAATGGTCGATCGCAATTTGATGAGGGAGTTTGGTGTTGATGAGGCGGAGCTGGATGCGGTGATTGCCGCGTCGTTCCCCGACTTTGCTGAAGAAGATATCTACCACGAACAGGCTCAAACTTACGACCTGAATCAAATCCTGACCGGCACGATCGTCCGAGTCGACAACGAAGAAGTTGTCGTTGATATTGGTTACAAGAGCGAAGGTGTTGTCCAGCGCGACGAATGGGACGATGCCGATGAACAGCCACAGGTTGGCGAACGCATTGAAGTTCTTCTCGAAGAATTCGAAGACTCAATTGGCCTGATTGTTCTTTCCAAGCGAAAAGCCGACCGCGTTCGCGAGTGGGAAAAGATCATCAGCACTCACAAAGAGGGCGATGTTGTCAAAGGTCAGGTCATCCGCAAAATCAAGGGTGGTCTGCTTATCAATATCGGCGTCAACGTGTTTCTGCCAGCTAGCCAGGTCGATATTCGACGTCCTAACGACATCGCAGAATACATCGGACACGAAATTGAGTGCATGATTCTGAAGATCGACGAAGCTCGCAGAAACATCGTTGTTTCTCGCCGCCGTCTGATCGAAGAAGAACGCGAAAAGATGAAGAAGACCCTGCTCTCCAACCTGGAGATCGGTCAGCTTCGCAAAGGGACCGTCAAGAACATCGCCGACTTCGGTGCGTTCGTGGACCTGGGTGGTATCGACGGTCTTCTGCACATCACCGATATGAGCTGGGGTCGTATCAGCCATCCAACCGAGATGGTGAAGATCGACGACGAAATCGAAGTGATGGTCCTGAACATCGACTACGACAAAGAAAAGATTGCTCTCGGCCTGAAGCAGAAGTCTGCCAGCCCTTGGGCGAACATCGGAACGAAGTACCCTGTCAACTCACGCGTTCATGGCGAAGTTGTCAACGTGCTGTCTTACGGTGCCTTCGTGAAGCTGGAAGACGGCATCGAAGGTCTGGTCCACATCAGCGAAATGTCATGGACTCGCCGAGTGAATCATCCAAGCGAACTTGTTGCGATTGGCGACAAGGTCGAAGTCATGGTTCTCGGAATCAACGAGGACAAGCAGGAAATTTCACTGGGCATGAAGCAGACTCAGCCCAACCCATGGGACGAAGTGACTGCCAAGTACCCACCAGGAACACTGGTCAAGGGAACGGTTCGCAACCTCACCAACTACGGTGCGTTTGTTGAACTTCAGGAAGGCGTCGATGGATTGCTTCATATCAGCGACATGTCATGGACCCGCAAGGTGTCACATGCCAACGAAATCCTGAAGAAGGGCGATCCTATCGAATGTCAGATTTTGAGCGTCGACGAAGATCGTCGCCGTATCGCCCTGGGCCTGAAGCAGCTTGCCGAAGATCCATGGGAAACACGAATTCCGGAAAAGTACGCCCCTGGCAAGACTGTCACGGGCAAGGTGACGAAGATCACTAACTTTGGTGTCTTCGTACAACTGGAAGACGACCTCGAAGGTCTGTTGCATGTGTCTGAACTGGCCGACCACAAGGTTGACCATCCAGAGAACATGGTACAGGTTGGACAGGACCTGGAAGTTCGCATCCTGCGAGTCGACACTGGCGAACGCAAGATCGGCCTTAGCCGAAAGACAGAAGTCAAAGAAGCAGAAGCCACATCAACACCGGGCACATCGGAAGCTGATTCAGCTCAGGCTGCTCCTAAAGCCCGCGAAGAACTCAAAGGCGGTACAGGCTCCGGCGCTGGTCCTCTGTTCTCGCTGGGTGGCGGCGAAGAAAAGGAATAGGTTCAAACCTGGAAAAGTGACGACTCACCGCGAGTCGGCCATTTCCTCAAAACCTCAAAGCCCTTCGATCTCAATGGTCGAAGGGCTTTTTCGTTGGCCTTGTTTAGCGACTGAATTCGTCAAAAGCTCAAAGTCAAACGGCTTTTGAATCAAAGATGCGGTAGCTGCCGAGCGACTCTAACGCCTTTAGCCACTAAATCAGCTGCTTCAATTCCGTGGCGCAGGCAGTTTCAGATCGCTATAGCAGTCGAGCCTCTGCAACGCCGTGAGTTTTTCTCCGCTCGCTTTCGGATGCCCCGGAATACTTCCCAACCAGAAAAAACCGGGTAGACTTGGGAAGCTGGCGATAATGCCTTGCCGAGGAAGTGTGCCGCCTATCTGGGCGTTCACGTAGTTTTAGCAAGGTGCTGAATCAGGAGTTCGGCGTGCCAGGAAATTGATCATTGGCGAACAAACCAAGCCATCTGAGTTTAACCGTCGCCAACGGATTTTCAGGAATCTAGAAGATCAGTCCTGGCTTTGACGCGGCGAGAGCAACGATAGTAGCAGTATCCATTGTTTTGAACCCAGTGTTCAATCGAGAAAGGCCCCTAATGGTCAAGCAGCTTTTTCGCTTTCCGAACTTAGCCCTGACAGCAATGCTGGCATTCGGAGCATCCAGTACACACGCTCAAGCGCCGCCGGTGCCTGACTATCCGCCTGCAGACAAAGTGCTTGAGGGCTTCGAAAAAGTCGTGACAAAGGCGAACATCAAGCCGATGTATACGCTTTGGACCCGCGACAAGGATGCTCAAATGTACGCTGAGCTCCCTCGAGGGTTTGCTCAGAAGAAGTACTTCATCGCAACGACGGTTGCCAGCGGCGAAACCTACGCCGGCTTGCAGGCAGGTGACATTTACGTCTACTGGCGTCAATACGACAAGCATTTGGCACTGATGACGCCCAACGTCGAAATCCGCGCAAACGGAGACAAGGAAGCCAAGTCTTCCATCGACCGTCTTTTCACCGATCGAGTGATCATGGAAGTTCCAATCGTCGCGATGGGACCAGGTGGCGGCCCGATCATCGACATGGACGCCATGCTCTTGAATCCGGATCCTCGATCCAGTCTTAGCCCGGCACAGATTGATATCGGTCTGAAGATGCGAGGCATCTTCTCGATCAAGACTGCAAAGGCATTTGAAAATAACGTTGAAATTGCCTTTGAAGTGCCATCCACAGACGCCGGCGCGTTGAAGATTTTGCATTATTCAATCAGTGATATTCCTGAAAACACGGGGTATCAGCCACGAGTCGCTGACAGCCGCGTCGGCTTCTTTACAACCACGTTCACAGACCTTGCGAAATACGACGACCGCGAGACTCGCATTCGGTACGTCAATCGATGGCACTTGGAGAAGGCAGATCCAAAACTGGAACTGAGTCCTCCGAAGAGCCCGATCGTGTTCTACATCGAACACACAACGCCGATTCGATACCGTCGCTGGGTACGAGACGGCATTCTGGCCTGGAATACGGCTTTCGAGAAAGTTGGCATCGCCAATGCCATCGAAGTTTACTACCAGGACGCTACGACGAACGCTCACATGGACAAAGATCCGGAAGACGTTCAGTACAACTTCGTTCGCTGGCTGAATAACGACATCGGTACTGCAATTGGACCAAGCCGCGTCCATCCTTTGACTGGCCAGATTCTGGATGCCGACATCATTTTGACGGATGGCTGGATTCGCCACTATCAGAAGCAGTTCGCCGAAGGTCTTCCGAAGATTGCTATGGAAGGTTACGGAGCTGATACGCTTGCGTGGCTGGCTGAGCATCCGGAATGGGATCCTCGTATTCGCCTGGCTCCGCCTTCAATGCGAAACGTGATCAGTCGAAGAATCGAGCAGCAGGCGGCTATGCCTTATGCCGGTCATCCGCTCGCTTCCGCTGACGCCCGCATGATGGGCGACCAGGAATTCGATGGCCTTAATCGGCCAAGCCAAACGAACGGAATGTGCCTTGCCGCTGAAGGAATGTCGTTCGACCTGGCTGTCATGAAAATGACGATCGAATTGCTGACAGCTCAGGAAACCCCTGCTGTTACGCCTGCCGAAGGCGAGAAGAAAGAGGAGAAGAAGGAAGAAAAGAAGCCTGAGAAGAAGGAACAGCAACTGGATGGAATGCCCGAGAAATTTGTCGGTCCTCTGATTGCTCACTTAGTCGCTCATGAAGTCGGTCACACGCTTGGTCTGCGACACAACTTCAAGGCATCCAGTGTGCTTACTTTGGCTCAGATCAATAGTGATGAAGTCAAA
>JANMEV010000674.1:0-28524 GCA_031377305.1 Planctomycetota bacterium
GGATGCACGAAACACGGCTCGGGATGGTGCTCCCGACATCGGTGCCTATGAAGTTCAGGGATTGCTCGCCAGCCGGGCCGAATCGCTCGTCAACACGGCCACCACAAATACACAATCCACATCTTCCGAATCACGAGGCAGCACACACGCCGTCGCGGCGGCTCGCGACGGCAGCCATGTGATTGTCTGGTCCAGTCAGAACCAGGACGGAAGCGACTGGGGCGTCTATGGTCAACGGTTCGATGCGGCCGGGAACAAAGTCGGCGTCGAATTCCTGATCAATCAGACCACGACCGGTGACCAGAAATTTGCGACTGTCGCAATGAACGGTCGCGGCGATTTCGTGGTCTCCTGGACAAGCGTCAGTCAGGACGGTTCCGGCAATGGCGTCTACGCTCGACGTTATGATGCCGCAGGCACGGCACTTGGTAATGAGTTTCGGGTTGGCATGACGAGCACCGGGGACCAGGATTCTCCGGTTGTCGCCATGGCCAGTGATGGGCGTTTTCTAATTGTGTGGGAAGGACAGGGCGCAGGCGACACTGACGGTATCTTCGGCCGATGGTATGGGGCGAATGGTGCTCCGTCAGGGTCCGAGAGTCTGGTCAACTCGACTACGTCCGGCGTGCAGGGCGAGCCTTCCGTTTCCATGGCACCTGACGGCAGGGCCGTGGTTGTCTGGAGTGACTCAAACGGCGTTTGGGCACAGCAGTTCGACAATATAGGTGGACCCGAAGGTCCTGGTGAAATCCACATTGAATCGAATATCACTTCCGGATCTCCCGATGTGGAGATGGCGGCCGACGGCAGTTTCGTAGTCGCCTACCGCCAGACGCTTTTTGACGCGGGAGTCTACTTCCGCCGGTTTGACGCAGATGGAACTCCATTGAATCTGTTTGCACAAATCGCGAACGCGACATCTCTCGGCAACCAAACGAATCCATCAATCGCGATGGATGACACAGGCAACTTTCTGATCGTTTGGGAGGGCGCTGGTACGGGGGATACAGACGGCGTCTTTGGTCGACACTTCACAGCCAGTGGAACTGCGCTGAACAGCTTTGAATTCCGAATCAATGGAACGACCACAGGCACGCAGTCCATGGCGTCTGCCGCGATGCTCACCGGTGGGAGCTTCGTCGTCACATGGTCCGGCGCGGCTGCGGCGGATTCCAGCGGTGTCTACACTCGGCAATTTGTCAATACGCCCCCAACGATCACCACGATTCCTAATCAGACGATTCCGGAAAACGGAACTACCGGCCTGCTTAGCTTTACCATTGGCGACGCCGAATCATCAAGCTTCATTCTTGCGGTTACGGCCTCTTCGAGTAACTCCGGACTCGTTTCCCCAGGCGGCCTTGTTCTGGCAGGCTTTGGAGCAAATCGCACACTGACAGTGATACCCAATCCAAACCAATCCGGCACCGCAACGATCACGGTCAACGTAGACGACAGTTCCACGATTACGTCAAGCACGTTTCTGCTGACAGTGACGGACGTCAACGGCGCTCCCGTGATCACATCCAACGGTGGCGGTGCCAGCTCGACGATCAGCGTTGCAGAAAATTCGACGTCCATAACCACGGTGACGGCGACCGATGCTGACTTGCCGGCACAGACTCTGCCATACTCGATTTCCGGCGGAGCCGACGCCTCGAAGTTCTCCATCAACAGCACAACAGGTGTGCTGACTTTTCTCACGGCACCAAATTATGAAACCCCGACGGACAATGGTTCGAACAACGTCTATGACGTGATTGTGCAAGTCAGCGATGGCATGCTCACGGATACTCAAACGATCGCCGTCACTGTTACGGCTCTCAACGACAACACCCCCATCATCACTTCCAACCTCGGCGGAGCCACTGCGGCAATCAGTGTGACTGAGAACGCCATATCCGTCACGACTGTCACTGCAACGGATGCGGATCTGCCCACTCAGACTCTGACGTACGCGATTTCCGGCGGAGCCGATGCAGCGAAGTTCGCCATCAATAGTACAAACGGAGTTCTGACGTTTGTCACAGCCCCGGATTTTGAAGCTCCCACGGATAGCGGCTCAAACAAAGTCTACGACGTTATAGTTCGGGTCAGCGACGGAACGTTCACGGACGCACAGTCAATTGCGGTGACGATCACAAACGCGAATGACAACGCCCCGGTTATTGCCGCAGGGCAGTCATTTTCGGTCTCCGAACTGGCAGCGAACGGCATATCCATGGGGATCGTTACCGCGACCGACGCAGACGGCGGTACCACGTTCAGCAACTGGACGATTACTGCGGGCAACAACGATGGAATCTTTGCGATCGATGCGACGACGGGCGAGCTGACGGTCGTTGACCGAACAAATCTCAATTTCAACATCACCCCGAGTTATTCGCTGAGTCTGACGGTTTCGGATGGCACAACTAACTCAGCGGTAAAGACGATTGCCATCACAGTCGCAGACTCGCCAAATAACGCGCCGGTCGCTTCAGGTGACAACTACACGGTCACGGAAGGTGGTACCCTCAATCAGACTGCAGTCAGCGGTTGGTTCAATTCGAACTGGCAATATCGCCAGCAACTGGTGTTCGACAATTCGGCCAGCAGCACCAATCTGAACGACGCGGTCGTGCTGGTGAAACTGCATGCCTCGGCCGCTGATGCATTGCACATCGATTACTCGGCCACACAGAACGCCGGTCAGGACCTGCGTTTCGTGGATTCGATCGGCAACACTCTCGCCTATCAGATTGAGCAGTGGGACGAAACCAGCTATTCCTATGTCTGGGTCAAAGTCCCGCAGATTACCGCCGGATCGGTGAGCGGCTCGATTTCGATGTACTACGGCAATGCAACTGCTCAAGCAGGCCAGAACTCTGAATCAGTCTGGAGTTCCAACAATGTCGTCGTCTATCACATGAACACCAATGCGATTGATTCGACGAGTTACGCAAATTCTGGAGGAGTTTCCAACGTCGTCATTGCTCCAGGAATCTTCAGTGGAGCGGGAGCGTTTGATGGGCTCACCAGCTTAATCAATTCCGGCTCGGCAGCTTCTGTGGACAACATTTTCTCGGGCGGCGGCACGATCTCGGCATGGATCAACCCTACAAGCTGGGGAGAAGGTGGCTACGGCCGAATCGCCGATAAAGGAACATCGACGACCGGAGCTCTTGGCTGGGGATGGCAAGTCGCCGGCACAACGGGTTCGGACGGCTACCTGATTTTCGAAAACGACTTCACTGGAGCGACTGGGCGATGGAGAACAGCCGCCGGATCCGTAGCATTGAACACATGGCAGGACGTTGTCGTCACGTACGACAACAGTTCAACGTCCAAGGTGCCAAAGATTTTTGTGAACGGAGTCCAGTTGGCGGTCACACAAACCTCGACTCCAACCGGTGTCGCTGAATCGGATGCGGCGCAAAATCTGTTCATTGGCAATCGCAGTGGAGCGTCGGACCGTACTTTCTCCGGGATGATCGACGAAGTTCGAATTTCCTCCACGGCACTTACGGCCGATCAAATCAAGGCCGACTTCAAATCCGGTCAGGGAACTTTTGTTTCGAGCACAGGCGTTGTTAGTGGGCCAGGTGCTCTGCTGGAGAACGATCTTGATCCCGACAGCGATCGGCTCACAGTGACGCTTGTATCCGGTCCAGCCCACGCGGCATCGTTTACGCTCAATGCCGATGGGTCCTTCAGCTACGTCCATGATGGCAGCGAAACGGCAATCGACAGTTTTACTTATCGAATCAGCGACGGCACTTTGACCGACACGACCACGGTGTCACTGACACTTACTCCGGTTAACGATTCTGTGCCCGTAATCACTTCAGGACAATCCTTCAGCGTTTCGGAAAATGCTGCCGCTGGAACGACGCTTGGGACCGTGACGGCCACCGATGGCGACACGGGAACGACGTTTAGTAACTGGACAATCACCGGCGGGAACAACGCCGGAGTCTTCGCGATCAACTCAAACACCGGCGCGATTTCCATCGCGAATTCCGCGGCTCTGGACTACGAAACAGCAACGACACACACTCTGATCGTCACTGTCTTTGACGGAGTCAACACGTCATTGCCGGAAACGGTGAACATCACTGTTCTGCCGATCAACGACAACAATCCCGTGATCACTTCCAACGGTGGAGGGGCAACAGCTTCGATCAGCGTCGCGGAAAACGCAACTGCCGTGACAACAGTAACTGCCACAGACGCCGACCTGCCCTCACAGACGCTGACGTACTCCATCAGCGGCGGCGCGGATGCGGCAAAGTTCTCCATCAACAGCAGCACGGGAGCACTTCGCTTCGTCACCGCGCCAAACTTTGACGTACCAGCGGATAGCGGAGCGAATAACGTCTACGACGTGATCGTTCGAGTCAGCGACGGAACGTTTGCTGATACTCAGGCCATTGCTGTTATCGTGACTTCTGTCAATGACAATGCTCCTGTGATTACGTCGAACGGCGGCGGAGCGACCTCTTCCATCAACGTTGATGAGAACTCAACAGCCGTGACAATTGTCGCCGCAACAGATGCCGATTTGCCGTCGCAGACCCTGACCTATTCGATCAGCGGTGGCCTGGATGCGGCAGGGTTCACGATCAACAGCAGTACCGGAGTCCTGAGTTTTGTTGCGGCGCGGGACTACGAAGTGCCGACCGATCACGGGGCCAACAATGTCTACAATGTGATTGTTCGAGTCAGCGACGGGAGTTTCACAGACACGCAGGCCATTGCTGTGACGATCAATCCAGTCAATGACAGCAGCCCGACCATTACGTCCGGCGGTGGCGGATTAACTGCGGCAATTACAGTTGCTGAAAACTCAATCGCTGTGACGACAGTCACTGCAACAGACGCTGACCTGCCCTCACAGACGCTGACGTATTCCATCAGCGGCGGCGCGGATGCGGCCAAGTTTGCAATCAACAGTTCAACCGGTGCGTTGACTTTCGTCTCGGCACAAGACTTCGAGGTTCCCGCCGACGCGAACCTTGACAACATTTACGACGTGTTCGTCAGCGTGTCTGATGGAACGCTGGTCGATACTCAAACCCTGGCTGTCACCGTTGCCCCGGTCAATGACAACAATCCCGTGATCACATCTAATGGCGGTGGCGGCAACGCAACGATCAGCGTCGCAGAGAATTCCACAACGGTGACAACGGTAACTGCAACTGATGCGGATCTACCTGCCCAGACACTAGCTTACTCGATCAGCGGAGGAAGCGATGCATCGAAGTTCACGATCAACGCTTCAACCGGCGAGTTGAAGTTCACTTCCTCTCCAAACTTTGAAGTCCCCGTCGACAGCAATCTGAACAACATCTACAACGTCACCGTTCGAGTCTCCGATGGTTCCCGTGTGGATACTCAGACAATCTTCGTGACTGTGACAAACGTCAACGAAGCTCCCGTCATCACAAGCTACGGCGGTGCTGCGGTTGCACAGATCAATGTCGCCGAAAACACAACGCTGGTGACCATTGTCACAAGTACCGACGTTGACGGAGCAGTTCCTGTTTACAGCATCGTGAGCGGGACCGACGGAGCACTGTTTAGTATCGACAGCGCGACTGGCGTCCTTCGATTTGTGAACAGTCAGGACTTTGATACTCCCAATGACGCGAACGGTGACAACATTTTTGTGGTTGGCGTTCAGGTCAGTGATGGAAACGGCGCGACCGATTTTCAGCTCGTCAATGTTCATCTGACAAACGTCAATGAAACGCCGGATGGAACGCCGATGACTCCGGTTTCTGTTCTGGAAGACGCTCCGTCCGGTACAGTCAGCGTTGCTGCTGCTTATCAGGACCCGGATCGAGATGCCCTGACGTTCAGTATTACTCAGGTCAACGAACCAACTCCGTTGTTTCGTTCACTGACAATCAATGCCACGAACGGAATCATTTCTTATGACCTTCGAGCGAACGCAAACGGCGCGGCAGTGATCAATATTCAGGCAAGGGATGCCGGTGGGCTCTTCGTCATGCAGCAACTGTCATTCAACGTGCAGGCCGTTAACGATGCCCCTCAGGCCTTTCGTTTCACCGGCAGCACGCTTGCCGAACAGACACTTTCGATGAGCAGCCCCGGACTCCTGCAAAGTGTCACCGACGTGGATGGTGATTTGCTTCAAGCAGTTCTGATTCAGGCTCCAGCAAACGGAAGCCTCGTGCTGCAGTCTAACGGGTCCTTCGTTTACACTCCTAACGCGGGATACATCGGGAACGACACGTTCTTGTTTGCAGCGTCGGACGGCCAGGTACGAAGTGTCACTCAAACGGCCACGATTACGGTGTTGCCACCAGTCGTTAACGTGCCCGCGGGAAGCGGACTCAGCGGCGGGTCATCCGGCTCGTCAGGCGCGGGTGGCACCTCGACATCCGGAAATTTCGGAACCGGATCGGGCTCTTCGGGCTCCGGAAGCAATTCAACTGGTGGAACGGGCACTTCGGCAAACACGAACTCCGGAGGAAGCAATTCGACTGGCACAGGGATCAATGCCAACCCTGCTCCACCGACCACGGTCGTTCCGGTCAGCGTGGTTGGGACCGGCGAGGGAGCAGCGATGCAGGATGACGAAGAAGTCGGCATCATCATGACGACGGCTCCTGCCGTTATCGCCGACAACCGAGTTCGCAGCGTCGCGCCATCACTGGCACCAGCAGCTTCGGACCTGACGGAGACAAGCGAACGAATTCAAACCCGTCGCACGTTGATCGGAGCCATCGGATTTTCAGACCGCGCTGTCAGTTCGGATAGTGCCTCGCAAGCCGCCGCGAGAGTCCTGCATTTGCAGCGAGAGGCTGTTTATCAAACGCTGATTCAACAGAACCTGGAGAATGTTGAAGGCTTTGAAGAGAGAATCTCGGAACGGCTTTCCATCAGCGATCAGGTCGTTGGGTCGGTCGGAGTTGTCACGACGAGCTTCTCGGTCGGATACCTGATCTGGGCCGTTCGATTCGGCACGCTTCTGTCTGGACTTCTGACTCAGATACCGACATGGTCGATGCTTGACCCGCTGCTGGTGATCGACGGCGAAACGAAAGATGAAGATAAAGAATCCCTGCAATCCATTGTGGATCGGCAGCAGACTCAAATAACGCCAAACGTTCCGCCGCAGCAACCGCCGCAGCAACCGCCGAATCGGCTGACAGAAAGCGTCGCCGATCAAACCAGTGGTTGATACACCAGGTACTGAACTCAGTTCGACTCTCCTGCTCAGAAATGCTCTTTTAATTCTGATTCGTTCTGGAATGTTCCCATGAAAAATATGACGGCCGCATCAAGAATCACATTCGGGCTTGTATGCTCGATGCTGGGCATCCTCATGGGCGCCAATATGCTGGGACTGTTTTCCGATCGCAACGAGTTTCTGGTCCAGGGCCGCGCGCAGATGACCGAGTCACTGGCGTTCAGCACCGTCGTTCTGCTTGCGAGCGACGATCTTGCCGGTGTCGACGTAGTTCTGAAGAACACGCTCGCGCGACAGCCTCAGATTCGCAGTATCGGCATACGTCGCTCCGTTGACAGCGTCCTTATTTCCTCGGGGGGAAATCATGAGGAGCTTTGGCCAAAGGATCTGCAGGAAAAGTCGCAGTCACAGTTTATGCAGCTCCCTCTGACCCGAGAATCCGGAGTGAAATGGGGAACACTGGAAGTCTGCTTCGAAGGCGGCTCCTGGTTCTCCTTTCTTCAAAACTCCATCGTGACTCTGATGGCATTCGTCGCAATCAGTGGCTTCATCTCGTTTCGAATCTTCCTCCGGTTCGTCCTGAAGAACCTCGACCCTTCAAAGGCCGTACCGCGGCGGGTTCGAGAGGCGCTCGACATTCTGAACGAAGGCCTCATGATCCTTGGACTCGATGACCGAATCCTTCTGGCTAACAACGCGCTGGCTCAAACCGCGCAGCGATCGGCCGATTCGCTCGTTGGTCGGAAAGCCAGCGAATTGACGTTCCAGAGACGAGACAAGGGAGCTGTGATGCCGTGGACGGAGTGCGGCCAATCCGAGCAATCTGTTTCCGGCGTGACACTGGATTTTGTGGACTCACACGGAATTCATCGCATCTTCAAAGCCAACTGTTCGCCGCTGTTTGGTAACGAGGGCAAAATTCGCGGCGTCATGGTGTCGCTGGACGACGTCACACAGCTTGAGCAAAACAAGGTGGAATTGAAGCTCGCCAAGGACGAAGCCGACGCCGCAAATAAGGCGAAAGGCGACTTCCTTGCCAATATGAGTCACGAGATTCGAAACCCAATGAATGCGATCGTCGGCTTCACCGACATCCTGCGTCGAGGATTGGAAGACTCCGAAGAAACTCGCACTTCGTACCTCAATACGATTCATGCCAGTGGGACGCATCTTGTTGAACTGATCAACGATATTCTGGACTTCTCCAAGATTGAAGCCGGAAAACTGGAATTGGAGATTCGTGATTGCAGTCCGTATCAGATCATGACCGAAGTCACGAACGTGCTTCGCATGAAGGCCGAACAGCAGTCGCTGAATTTGTCGGTTTCGATTCGTGGTGAAATTCCGGAAACGATCCAGTCTGATTCGACTCGCCTTCGCCAGGTACTGATGAATCTGGTCGGTAACGCGATCAAGTTTACCTCGGAAGGCGGCGTCAAGATCGTCGCGTCGATGACCGAACAACATGGTGAGCCGGCGATTCGCTTTGAAGTCACCGACACTGGGATCGGTATGACAAAGGAGCAGATGGGCCGACTGTTCCGGGAATTCATGCAGGCAGATTCGTCGGTGACTCGGCGGTTTGGTGGTACCGGACTGGGTCTCGCGATCAGCAAACGGCTCACGGAAGCCATGGGCGGCCAGATTGCCGTCGACAGCGAAATCGGCGTTGGCAGTACGTTCCACTTCTGTGTTGCCACGGGGCCAATCACGGGTGTCGCGATGCTGAATGAGAAGTCTGCAGCGGAGCGATTTGCATCGGCAGCCCAAACTCGAAAGCAGGGCCTCAGGATCTGGTTCAAGCCAGCTCGAATTCTCGTGACCGACGACACGCCCGCCAACCGACAACTTGTCGGGCTCGTTCTGCGGAGAGCCGGGCTAGAGGTTGACGAGGCCGAAAACGGAGCCGTCGCTGTCGCGAAAGCAACGACCGGATGTTATGATCTGATGCTGATGGACATGCAGATGCCCGTCATGGACGGATTTACCGCGACGCACACGCTGCGGGCTCAGGGCCTGACAACACCAATTCTGGCGTTCACTGCAAACGTGTTGGAACAGGACCGTCAGCGATGCGTCGCCGCAGGCTGTACGGGGTTTTTGACGAAACCGATCAATATCGACTTGCTTCTGAGCACACTCTCCGAGTATTTGCCGACTCAGGAAGCACCGCCGGAATTGGTTGCTGAAGCGAAGACCTTCGCAGAAGGCAAACCGTTCATATCCAGCGCGCCGGCATCTGTTGTGGTTGTGCCACAGCCAACTGCGTCTGCAGCGACAGGACCTGACGGCACATTGAACTTTATTGACGACTTGATCAATCGGCTGTCGTCGGAATCTGCGGTTCCACCGACGAACCCCGCTTCGGAGTCAATGGCTGATCATGCACCGCTGGTGAAACGATCGGCTCGCCCACCGATCCACTCGACGCTGCCATTGGAAATTTCAGAGTTTCGCGAGATCGTGGAGTCGTTCGTGGGAAGTATCCAGGAGACGATGGCCGGGCTTCGAGCTTCGCATAGCGACATGGACTATCAGGAACTTCGCGAAGTTGCTCACCGACTCAAGGGCACCGGCGGCACGGTCGGGTTTTCGGACTTCACCGAGCCAGCCCGAAAACTTCAACTAGCGGCTGAGCAGCGGGACGATCGAACGATTGATCTAATGTTGTGCGAACTTGAGGACATCAGCGACCGAATTCACATGCCGGGGATAGCTGTCGGAGTTTTACAGCCACGTGCACTGGCGGTTCATCAGCGCATTACGAATCAAGAGCCTCAAAAAATGTGAGCAGCGTTGGGTTAATCGCTAAACTCGGAATAATCGCCAAATTCTGCCTAATCGCTAAAGCTGTGATTTCGTCATGTCGATGATGGACGATACACAGCCATTCCTGTTCTGAAGCGTCATGCTGCTTCGTGAGTGGTTTGTGGGAGCCCTCGGAAGTTTCACATGATTCGGCAAGAATTGCTCGTACTGATGTTGATGGTTGCTGGATTGTCAGGTTGCTGTCTATCAGCCTCACACCAATCCAGCGGTTGTCAATCCTGTGGCAACACAAACGCGACCAGTTGCAACACGACATGCTCGCACGGGAAGTCGAAGTGTGGATGTCGATCCGGCATGTCATGCGGCAGAACGGCTCCACTTTTTCCGGGCGATACCTACGGCCAGACTTCTGACCACAGTTCGTGTTCGGATGGATCGTGCGGTGCCGGAGGCTGTTCGACCTGCGGTGAGTCGATGTCATCCATGCCTATGAACATGGGCGGTGCGATGCCCGAACCAATGAACGCGGGCTGTGGATGTGGCCAGCAGTCGACTTCAATGATGCCAACCCAGCAGTTCCCTGCTCAGTTTTCTGCGCCGCCCGTTCAGTCGCAGCGTTCGACGCCGCCAACGGGCAACACTGAAGCTCCCAATGCACCACCTGAAAGAGGTATGCCTCCAACGCCCGCCGACCCAGCGCAAGAATCAGACCCAGCGTTCCCAATCAACGTCGACCCAGCTGAAGAAGGCGCGCCGGCCGCAGCACCGGTTGTTGATCCGATAAGCTGGGAGATTCCTGCTATTCCGCAGACGGCGACTCTCCAGTCTCAATCGAAGTAATGGACACAACAAGCCGAGCAACTGTTGCCTTATCGATCGATAAAAGGCCGCAAAAAATTGGCTTCCGGGGAGAAAGCAGTGGGCAACTCGCGGCGCGGCTCATTGCGATTTGCTGGCTACATTGGTGATTTCTAAGTCCACAGCAAGTGGTTCGCCTCAATGATCGTCTGAAACTGAATATCGACGATGTCATCAATGTTGACCGCGTAACCACCGGCCATCACAACAACCAAAGGCCAGCGGTTTGTTCGGCACAGATCGAGCAGCAACCTGTCGCGTTCAGCGAGTCCGGGTTTTGAAACGGCAAGCCCGCCCAGCGTGTCTCCGACAAACGGATCTGCACCGGCGAGGAAGTAAACGATATCCGGTTCGAAATCTGTAGCGGCCCGTTCGAGCCCAAGTGCCCATTGTTCCAGATACAGCGAGTCATCAGCCCCAGGCGGCAATTCGATATCGACGTCGCCAATCATTTTGCGAGCAGGAAACGCTTTCGCCGCATGCAGTGAGAACGTACGAACGGAATCGTCGCCCTGAAACAGGAACGCGGTGCCGTCGCCCTGATGAACATCTCCATCCGCAACCAATGCTTTTTGAATTCGACCTTCTGACTGCATCGTTCGGGCAGCCACTGCGACGTCGTTGAACACGCAGTATCCGGCCCCGCGATCAGCAAAGGCATGATGCGTGCCGCCAGCAAGATTCGCAGCAACGCCATCTTCCAACGCGGAGCGTGACGCGGCAATTGTCGCTCCCGTGGATCGTCGGCAGCGTTCCACCATTTGAACGCTCCACGGAAATCCTAATCGACGCAACTCGTCAGTCGTCAATGTGCCATCGGTGACTCGGCGAATCCAGTCTTCAGTGTGAATGAGCCTTAACTGATCGTCCGAGGCCGCTGGAGGAACACCGATGTCTTCGGCAGAAAAGACACCGCTGGCCTCCAGTCGTTCCCGCAATAACCGATACCTCTTCATGGGAAAGCGGTGACCTTCCGGAAGCGGCAAAACGAACAGGTCGGTGTGAAACAATCTCATTCAGAAACTCATCGCAGGCATTCGCCGGGAGACGGCATCAGCTAAAACTCGGGTACGATCTCACCTCCTGCTTTGGTCGCAAGTCCTTCCAAAGTATCTTCATTGATGTTCACCGAAACAGCTCGCACGGAACCGTCCCCAAACAGTATTTGGACCACTCCCGTGTGTGGCGAGCCGATGCCATCCGGACCGTTCAGATACGGCGATTGGCTGAATCCACGAATCGTCTCTTTTCCTCCGGCAAGATAAGATGCGGTCGGTTTTGATGCGTCCGTAATCATGATTGTGTTGGACAACCCATCGGTGATATCGCGAAAACTGCATGTTCGGTCGTATCCGAACATTCCCGCCTTGGGATCGTCGTTTTCGAGGCTTGCTGCGTCTTCTCCAACACCCGCCATGGCCACATAATCACCGGACGAGGGGTTTGCTCGTGGACCAGGTTGACTTGGATTTTGAAAGTTGGGAACCGCCATTTCTACTCCCATTGAGTTGCTCTCATCTTCCCATCCGCTTTCGTCGTCCAGCTTATTGTAAAGCGCGGCTTGTTCCATATACGGAAGGATTGAGTAGCCCCAACCGAGCCGTGCGTCGGGCTCCAGATCTTCGTTCTCCACCGTGCCTGTAGGCAGTTGATTGAACACGTCGTGGTAGTTATGCATCGCAAGGCCGATCTGTTTAAGATTGTTCTTCGACTGAGTTCGCCGAGCCGCTTCACGTGCCTGCTGAACCGCAGGCAGCAACAGTGCGACAAGAATCGGGACGCTGACTCCTGCGGAAACATTTCCAAATGGATTTGCGGGGACGGACTGACGAGTCGTTGACGCGATTCCGTTTTCCGTGCTGTAGCCCACCGTGACGTTGGGGAACATTGGTTCTGTCACAAGCTCAGCGGCTGGAAGGTCCTCGGCGGTGAATGGCATCTCCAAAGAACCGCCGGCCATTTGAGGAAGGACCTGCTGTTCCAGAAGCGTCAAACCCATCGGCGCGAACAGCAGGGCCTGCTGATACGTCGGAGCCGGATCGGCAACAGTGATCGACGAAAACTCCTGAGGCAGTTCCTTCAGTGCTGCGGCGACCTGATCTGTTGGCTTCCACGCGGGCAGCTTGCCGGATTCTCGTTGAGCCATCGACTGCGCGGAACCCGGCGTCAGGCTTGCCACGAGCCATTTGTCGCTGATCACAATTGTTGGCACGATGGGCATTCCCGAAGCATTGAACGAGTAAATCTCTCGGCCGTCTTTGTTGCTGCGTCGAATCGAAAAGTTGGGGTTGCCCGCCGCTTCCTGTTCGATCAGGTCGAGGACTTTACCGATGCCGCCCACCAGCGTCTCTTTGTCTTTCACACTCACCGCCGCCACTGGCGAGAAGCCGATGGGAATTGGCAGTGCGGCTGGGTCTGCAAAGATGCACCAGACATCGCCAAGGCCAGCGATCAGTTCTGTCCGAGGATCGCCGCCGAAGACCTGTTCCATTCGTTCCAGAGCTTGATCCAGATCCGCTTCACCCTGCGGTTCGACCTTCTGCAGCAAAGACCGAACGGTATCGAGCACTGTGTCATAGGAACCTGCCAGGTCAAACCTTGCCGCAGCGAAGCCAGTCGTGCCTTTTGGCATCGGAGGCAAGTCATTCAGTGACAATGCCTTTTGCTGCAGCAATGCGGCAAGGCCAGTCAATGGTCCGTCCGCGTTTAGACGGAAGTCATTCCACGTCTGCTCGCCTTTGAAGCCGGATTGCAGAGTCAATTCGCGGATATTGTGAAGGCCGAACAATGTCGTCAGGTCGCGAACGGTCATCACTTCGCCGGATGATGTTGGCGGCAGTGGCATCTCGCCAAACTGGTCCAGAAGACGTCCGGTATCAATCCAACCGAAACTATCAACCACGTAGCGGTCCGACTTGCGCATCTGAGTCCACTTCAGATTCTTTGCGATGTTGTCACTTTTTCCTGTCGCTGTTTCAATAATCTGCTCGCTGGCCCGCAGTCCGACTCCGATGACAAGATGGCCCGATTCGCTCCACCAGCTGACTTCGACATCAGGCACGTCGGTGGCAATCATCGAGATCTTTCGACCATCAACTGTCTTTGTTGTAACTTCATTCCCCGAACTGGCAGCAAGCTGAGCAATCATCGGAGCAATCTGCTTCATAAAGCGGCCAGCACTGTGAAGCACGATCACGCCATAAGGAGCCAGATCCTTTCCGCTGTTCGAGAGACTTCCAGCGGCTGAAAGCCCGTGAGTGCGAACATGCTCAATCGCTTCTCGAGCGAGCACGCCGTTGTCTTTGCCCGCGGCTGAAACAAACATCTGAACGATATCCAGCAGCCGTGCTGTGAGTTCTGTTTCTTCCAGTGCCTTCCATGCGGCCGTTTCCCTGACGGTCGGCATATGCGCGTCCGTTCCGTCATACGTCATGGCGACAAAACAGTTAGCTGGCAGCAGCGTCTCGATCGCGACGGGCGGTGTCTTCGCCTTCGATTCATCTGCGCTACTTATCCATGCCAGTGACGCTGCGGCGGCTAGAACACACATCGACATCATGTAACGCATTTGATGCTCCTTGAGGAAAAACCCAGATTTCGAAAACTCATTTTACAAATGGTCAACGCAGACATTCAAGCATCGTGGATTTGTCTCAACATCTGGCGATTTTGCCGGGTTCTTGAAATCTGCTTCAAGTTCGGCAACGATTTTCGTCCGCAGTTTTGCTCGCATAGGCACTTTTCGCGAAGGCACGAGTTTGAAGCGACGGCTTTCAGCAGGAAATACACTCACCAGCAAATTTTGCGGAACCTTGTAAGCGCAGTTGTTGCCTGAGTAGTTATCGAAGGTCGCAGTTTCGCCGCCGTTTGCGGTAAGGGCACTCAGAAGTTGATCCTGCAACAGGCACATACTGCCGCTCGCCATATTTCCTTGATTTCGACCGTTGACCCTGCTGGCGATGGTCTTGTATTCCTGCACTCAGTGGCGATCAGAACGTGGGTCATCGTTCTGATCCAATCGATGCGTTGTGTTCGAACAGACTGACATCCCTAAGTTCACGATCGTGAGCCTTCTCTGTTGGTCTCAATTGTTCGATGACGCATCCCCCTCAAATCTCCGCGTCCTGAATTCGTTCCTGTCGTAGTCATCCTCTCGCCCTGTCCTGTCTCACTCATTCAGTCGCATTCGCCGACGATGAGTCTCCGTTATTACAGCTGGAGCTGCAGCCTCTATGGCCCTATTCAATTTTCGACTTCATGGCCTTTGGCTTTTGCTTGCCTCGATTGCGGCCGGTTCGTCAGCGGCGGGATTCCAATCCACAATGATGCAATCCCCAATGATGCAATCACCGATGGTGCAATCGCCAATGTATCCTCAAATGGTGACGCAAAGGCAGTTTCAGACTGCCGCGCTTCCGCCGGGAGCACGGTTTTCGTCGACGCCGGTAATGATGCCGTTTGAAACGCAAACAGAGTCGCCGTTGGTAACGTCCGTTGATCCGATGCAGACCTCAATGATGTATCAGGATTCGATGATGTCCGGCCCACAGCCTTCGATGCCATTCGGCGGCGACGGGGATTGTGGGTGCGCGCAGGATGGCGACGTCAGCTTTGGTAGTCCTTCGGGCTTCGAAAACTCGGTGGGGTCAGAATGCAGCCAGTGCGACATGCCTGTCGGCGATTGCGGTGGTGAGTGCTTCAATGATCCGTACAGCGCTCCGTATGGTGCCTATGAGCAGCCGATGTACGGTGGCTGTGCAAACGACGGAATGTGTCCGATTGCTCCGCCGGTTAGACCGTATACGCCAATCTTTCAGAATCCCGATTACGGCTGTGGAAACTCGGGCAGTTGCAACACTTGCTGCCCTTGCGGAAATGCTCCTGCGTTTTGGACAGAAGCCAGTGCCTTGATCTGGTGGACAACGCCAGCGAGTTCGCCAGTGCTTGCAACGACAAGTAATGCAGGCGTGCCGCAGACCGCTGCGGGTGTCCTTGGAACAGGAACGACCCAAACGCTGTTCGGTGGCGAAGATCTGTTCGGTGGCTCACGAGGTGGCTTTCGACTTCGGTCAGGCTTCTGGTTTGACCCCTGCGGAATCAACGGGATCGATTCGGAGTACTTCATTCTGGGCAAGGCGTCAGAGAGTCTTCACGTCGATTCGGACGGGACTCCGATCATCGCACGACCGTTTACGAATTTCTCGACAGGGACCGGTGTTCCCGATTCTCAGCTTATCGCTTTCCCTGGTCTGAATACGGGTTCGCTGGATATCAAGGCGACTTCGCGTTTAAATTCGATGGCCGTGCATTTTCGTCGAACCTTAGTGCAGCGATGCTCTCCGGAAGATCCATGCACTGGTCGGGGGCCTCGAAATTTCTCGATGGGGCTTCAGATCGGTCCTCGATTTGCCAGCCTGCGTGATCGCCTGTCTGTCAATGAATCCACCACATCGCTCGACACTGGCGACCGGTTTGATATCTCCGATTCGTTTGGCACAAAGAACCGATTCTACGGCGGTGAACTTGGGCTCTATGCTTCGTCGCAGCGTCGACGATTCACCCTCGATGGCGGTATTCGAGTTGCGTTGGGAGTGACGCAGCAGGATTTGGATGTCAGCGGCCGTACGGTCTTTACGCCCGGTCCCAACACTGCCGAACCGGGCACGTCACTTCCCGGTGGCCTTCTGGCACAACGAACGAATTCAGGTTCGTTCGACAGGAGCAAGTTCTCGGTAGTTCCTCAGTTTGATGTTTCGGTTGGATACAAGTTGACAGACACATGGCGATTCTCGGTCGGCTACAACCTGATGTACTGGAACTCTGTTTTGCGTGCGACGGAACAAATCGATACGGAGCTGAATCCCAACCTGCTGCCGCCTGAACAGAATCCACTCACAGGGCCATTGAAGCCAGCAGCCCTGTTCAATGATTCGGAGTACTTTGCTCAGGGCATCTCCATCGGCCTTGAGAAACGTTGGTAGCACTCGATGTCAATGACGATCAGCCGTGGCTGATCATTGAACATCCAAACAATAAGATCTGGTGTTCTGCAGGATGATTGCCGGCACCATCGCAAACAATCAGTGAAGCTTTAAGGAAGTACAAGATGAGTCACCAGGGATGGTTTTCAGGTTCACGAGTCGCCGGACTTCTTGGCAGTGTCGCGCGAAAGTCAAAACGTCGTCGTACTAACTCAGCAAAGCCTGCGGAGTCACTTGAATCCCGCCTGTTGCTGACCGTGACAAACCTCGGTGCCATCAGCGGCACCGTCTACAACGATTTGACCGACAACGGTCAAACTATGGATGACACTGTGCTCGCAGGAGCCACTCTGGATTTGTATCTCGACGGTGGCGACCTGGTCTTCAATAACGGAGGAGCCGATGACACGCTGCTTGGAACGACGACGAGTGTTGCGGGGCTGTATTCGTTTACTGGTCTATCCGCCGGACGCTACTTCGTTCGCCAGCAGGCATTGGCTGGGTTCATGCAGCACACGGGCGACGATGTCGTGACCGTTGATATCACTCTCGCAGATGCGGCTGGCACTGCAGGAACGGTTATCGACGACTTCGCCAATCCCGGTGCAGGACAGGACCTGTCCGTGATTTTCCCCGGCACGCCCACGGCATCATCTTCAGCAGCGTCCGCCACCGCAATAGGTGGAGAGCGAGATTTGTTTCTCGAGGCTACCGCGGGAAACATTGACCTCCAGGCCAACAATGCCGCATTTCCTCTGAGCCTGAATTACGACGCAAACTTTGGCGCAACCGGCCGCGGATCGGCGATCTGGGACGGAGTTGATGGCAGTACGACTTTGAATCCAACAGGGCTTGGTGGAGTCGATTTGACGGCCGCCAATGAAACGGGATTTTTACTATCCCTGGGAAGCAGCGCTGGAATCACGGTCACAATCATCGTGCATTCCAATGCCACGGATTCTTCGATTGCCACGGTTCCACTGGCGGCAACAGCACCGGATACATTTTTTGTTCCGTACTCGACATTCGGTATCAATGCCGGTGCGGGTGCAGACTTCGCCAGCGTCGGAGCGATCGAATTCCGCATTGAGGCACCGGTAGCAACAACAACGACGGTCAGTGACCTGCTTCAGTCGCATGCTCCGACATTTCTCACAGCAAACTTCGCCAACTTCATCCCGATGACGCTTGGCAACATCGTGTTCAATGACGTCAACAACGACGGTCTCTTTTCGTCGGGGACGGAATCGGGAATTGTCGGCGTTACACTTACGCTGTTTGACGACACCAACAACAACAATGGCTTTGACAGTGGTACAGACCTGCTTGTGGCCGCTACAACGACGGCGGCAGGCGGTTTGTATTCATTCGGCAACTTGTTTCCCGGGGACTACATCGTTCAAGTGGATTCCGGCAACTTCTCAGGAGCTGGCGTCCTTGCTGGTTTTCAGTCCAGCACCGGCAACGGAGTTGCCCCCGATCCTGACGGCGACCTGAATAGTGACGACAACGGAACATTGCTGGGAACAGTCGTTGTTTCTCAGGCCATTACGCTGGGGAACAATTCTGAGCCGACGAATGACGGTGATGCTGACAATAATACGAACCTGTCACTCGATTTTGGATTCTTCGCTGCCACTGACCTCATTGTGACTAAAGTTGCCAACGTCGCGACAATCATCGCGGGAAGCGGTGCGGGCAACCTGGTCTACACGGTCACGATCAACAACGCTGGGTTACTGGGGGCCACCGGAGTCACCGTGACTGACACGGGAGTTCTTGCTGCCAATCTTCCAGCCGGAGTGACGCTTGTTTCGGCCACTGGAAGCGGGACAACCACCTTCAATTCAACAACCGGAGTCTGGACCGTCGGCAGCCTCGCCCCAAGCGCCTCGGCAACTTTGACAGTGACTCTGACTGTAGGTGCCACGGCATCGGACAGCCTCGTGATCAACAATACCGCCTCACTCACCACTCTCAACGAAACTGATTCTGACTCGACTAACAACAGTCAGTCGACGGTGACCAACGTGGACCGCAGCGTCGATATTGCTGTGACAAAGGTCAATAACATCAATCCTGTGATCGCTGGCAGTGGAGCGGGAAATCTTGTTTACACGGTGACTGCGACGAATCTGGGCCCATCAGATGCCTCTGGCTTGACTCTCAACGACACTGACATCCTTGCGGCAAATCTGCCCGCGGGCGTGACGCTCGTCTCTGCTGCTGGCAGTGGTGCAAGCACATTTAACACCACAACCGGTGTGTGGACGATCGGAAGCCTGGCAACTGGGGCTAGCCAAACGCTGGTTGTCACACTGACCGTGGGCGCCAGTGCGTCAGACAGCCTTGTGATCAACAACACGGCATCGCTGGCCACAGTCACAGAAACGGATTTCAATCCGCTCAATAACAGCCAAAGCGTTGTCACCAACGTGGATCGCAGTGTTGATATTGCCGTGACAAAGACCAACAATATTAGCCCGGTCATTGCAGGAAGCGGTGTTGGGAATCTGATTTATACCGTGACGGCGACGAATTCCGGTCCATCTGACGCGACAGGGGTTATGATCAGCGATCTGGGAGTCCTCAGCGGAAATCTTCCGGCCGGAGTCACATTTGTTTCAGCCACGGGCAGTGGTTCGAGCACCTTTAGTTCGACAACCGGCTTGTGGACGATCGGCAATCTTACCGTTGGCGACAGCCGAACACTGACGATCACTTTGACGGTTGCAGCCACTGCTTCGGACAGTCTGGTAATCAGTAACACGGCATCTTTGAATGCTGTTGCCGAGACCGATTCGAATTCAAACAATAACAGTCAAACCATCACAACGGACGTCAATCGAAGTGTTGATATTGTCGTTACAAAAACGGGGACCACTGGTCCGATCATCGCAGGGAGCGGAGCGGGCAACCTGGTTTACGTGGTGACGGCGACCAATGCTGGTCCGTCAAATGCTTCAGGAGTTGTTATTAGCGATCCTGATGTTTTGCTTGCCAACCTTCCGGTGGGAGTCACATTCGTTTCAGCGGTAGGAAGTGGATCCAGCACGTTCAGCACAACCACAGGGCTCTGGACAATCGGCGATCTGGATGTCGGCTCAAGTCGAACTCTGATTGTCACTCTGACCGTTGGATCCAGCGCAGCCGACAATTTGACGATCAATAATCTGGCATCTCTCGACGATGTGAACGAAAGTGATTCGAATGCGAACAACAATAGCCAGCAAGTCACCACAGTCGTCGATCGCCGCGTGGACATCGCCGTTACGAAGGTCGAGAACATTAACCCGGTCATCGCAGGAAGCGGCACCGGAAACCTCGTCTACACGGTTACGGCAACGAATCTGGGTCCATCGAACGCGTCTGGCTTGACGCTTTCGGACATTGATGTCCTTGCGGCGAATCTTCCTGTTGGCGTGACTCTGGTTTCTGCCACAGGGACTGGTGGCAGCACCTACAGTTCAACCACAGGCCTGTGGACGATCGGCGATCTGGATGTTGGTGTCAGCCGAACTCTGACCGTAGTACTCACCGTAGCTGCGAACGCCTCAGATACGCTTGTGATTAACAATACAGCCTCGCTGAGCAGCGTTAACGAGACCGACTCTAATGCCAACAACAACAGCCAAAGAGTAATGACGGCCGTTGACCGCCGAGTTGATATTGCGGTGACAAAGCTCAACAACATCAATCCAGTCATCGCGGGCAGCGGAGCCGGCAACCTCGTCTATACCGTGACTGCAACGAACAATGGTCCATCGAACGCTTCCGGAGTTGCCATTGCTGATCTCAACGTCCTTGCGGCTAATCTTCCCGCAGGCGTCTCGTTTGTTTCAGCCGCTGGTACTGGCGGAAGCACCTTCAATGCGACGACCGGACTCTGGACAATCGGAAATCTGGACACAGGCGCCAGCAGGACTTTGACACTGACGTTGACAGTCAGTGCGAGTGCTTCGGATAGTCTGGTGATCAATAACACGGCATCGGTAAGCACCGTGAACGAAATAGATTCCATCGCCAACAACAATTCGCAAAGCGTCGCCACCAATGTGGATCGCCGAATTGATATCGCCGTTACGAAAACGCAAAACGCAAACACGATCGTAGCGGGCAGTGGTGCTGGTAATTTGGTTTACACGGTAACAGCAACGAATGCCGGGCTATCTGATGCGTCTGGCGTTGTGATCCGAGACCTTGCTGCGATCGCATCCAGTCTGCCTGCTGGAGTTACGTTTGTGTCGGCTGCTGGATCAGGCGGAAGCACATTCAGTTCAACGACCGGTCTCTGGACGATCGGGGCGATGACGCCCGGTGAAAGTCGAACTCTGACGATCACGCTAACCGTCGGATCCAGTGCCTCCGATAGCCTCGTGATGACAAACACTGCGGCACTGTTTGCCAATAACGAAACCGACACTGTCGCGACAAACAACAGCCAAACCGTCACCGCTAACGTTGATCGCAGCGTCGATATCGTCGTCACGAAAGTCAACAACGCCGCCGTGGTGATCGCTGGTAGTGGTGCCGGGAATCTGGTCTACACAATCACGGCAACCAACGCTGGCCCGTCCGATGCGTCAGGAGTGACCATCGTTGATACCGGAGTGCTGTCGGCCAATCTTCCTTCAGGAGTGTCATTCGTGTCAGCCGTTGGCAGCAATGGCAGCACGTTCAATACGACGACCGGTATTTGGACGATTGGCACACTTGCCAGGGGAACGGGACGATCACTGACGGTTACGTTGACGGTTGGCTCAACAACGGTGAACGACCAGGTCATCAATAATACGGCTCAGCTAAGTACCGTCACTGAAATCGACAGCAATGCAAACAACAACAGTCAGACGGTCACTTCAAGAGTCGAACGACACGTCGACGTCGCCATCACAAAGGCCGATAGCAGTGACCCTGCGTTCTCTCCCGGACAATTGACCTATACGATTGTTGTGACGAACAATGGGCCTTCTCAGGCGACAGGTGTTGTGATGACTGACACTCTGGCATCCGGCACAACGTTTGTTTCAAGCACATCCACACTGGGCACGATCACTCATTCGGGTGGAGTTGTCTCGGCAACAATCAGCACACTCAATGCGGGCGCCTCAGCGACATTCACCATAGTCACCAGCCTGAATCTTCCTTCGGGCGGCAACCTTTTGAACATCGCTTCTGTTCGCTCGACGGAAATAGACGACAACCTGGGCAATAACTCGGCCGCCGAACTCACGACGATCGAACCGACACGCAGTTCAATCGCAGGTTTCGTCTTCCAGGATCTGAATTCAAATCAGTTGCGAGACGTCGCTGAAAAAGCACTGCAGTCGGTTTCGATTGTGCTGTTTGGGGTCGATATTCTGGGGACCAACGTTGTTCGACGAACGACTACAGATGCAAACGGGGCCTACGCCTTCACAAGCCTTTTGCCGGGGAATTACAATGTCTACGAAGTTCAGCCCAACTTCTACTTTGACAACAATGAAGTTGCCGGAACACCGATTACACCAACAATCGTGCAGGATGCTTTCCTTAACCTTGCACTCACCGGCGGCGTAAGCGCGGTCAACTTTAACTTTACCGAAGGTGCCTACGATAGTTCCAAGCGACCGTTCCTTGCGTCATCTTCAACGACGAATCAACAGAGAATTGTCGCCGCACCGGCAGCAGGTGGAACAGGCAGTGTCAGTGGTACAGTTGCGATTGACGCCAATCGCTCCGGCTCGCTGGATTCAAGCGACACCAGAATTCCTGCCGCCATCGTTACTCTTGCAGGAATGGACAATGCCGGCAACCCAATCATCATTCATCGAACCACGGATGCCTCAGGAAACTACAGTTTTTCCAATCTGCCAGCGGGCCAGTACAGCGTTGCTCAGACTCAGCCGAGTCAGTATGCCGACGGACCTGAACAGCCGGGATCACTTATCCCGGACGAGACGCTCGACAACCTGTTCGCGCTGATGTCGCTTCCTGATGGAATCGCAGCGACCGGGTTCAATTTCCTTGAGCTGCCATCGACTCCTGCTGGGGCGGTTCCTTCGATCCTGACTCCTGCGATCACGCGAGCGTCCGCTCAGCCGACAGTATCGTGGACACCAGTTGCGGGAGCGGCCTCCTATGAGATTCAGATCAACCAGGTCACCGGCGGCGTGGGTACGGTGGTGACAAAAACTGGCATAGTGGGAACATCGTGGACTGTGGCGACTAAGCTGGTTCTCGGAAACCACAAGGTCTGGGTTCGAGCTGTCGATGCAGCCGGCGTTGCAGGAGCCTGGAGCCTGCCTGTCTCGTTTGCGGCAAGTCCTGTTGCCACCACATCGCTGCCGGGTCGCACAACGATTGATTCAACACCGATCTTTGACTGGACGGACATTTCCAATGCCACGTCTTATGATCTCAAAGTTACCAATATTTCCAATGGACAGACTGTCCTGGATCTTTCCGGTCTCACGACTTCCAAATACACCGCGACAGTCGCTCTTCCAGTTGGAAACTATCGATACTTTGTCCGAGGTAAAAATGCAGATGTGACGGGTAACTGGTCCCCGGGCCATGAGTTCTCAGTGAGCGGCGCACCAGTGACTCGAACAACGCTTCGGCTGACGACACCAACTCCCACGCTCCAGTGGGATCCTGTTTCAGGCGCCGTTCGCTATGATATCTGGCTCGACGATCTGAACGGCACGGCACCTCAGCAGATCACAACCGTGTCGACATCTCCGACGAATGCATTGTCAGTGCCTGTCGCACTCAATCTCGGCAACTATCGTTACTATGTTCGAGCTGTCGATGCTGCCGGAAACCGAACAGCATGGAGTACCCCGTCAACGTTTACAGTTGCGGCCGCTCCGACGCTGCTGTCGCCCGCGACAAATATCTCTGACACAACTCCCACATTTACCTGGACCGCTGTTCCGGGAGCCACACGATACGACTTGTGGGTTTCCAATCGTCAAACCGGACTGTTCGTGCGTGAGCAGAACGTGGTTGGCACATCGCATACGTTTACAACTGTCTTTCCTGCTGCCAACTATCGAGTCTGGGTTCAGGCGATCGGAGCAAATGCGACTGGTGCATGGTCACAGGCTTTGGACTTCACGGTGCACAACATTGCCGCGCCAACTTTGAACGGTCCTCCGGCTACGACCAGCAATGTCAGACCAACGATCACCTGGACGTCCAGCACCGGCGCAGTTCGCTACGAGCTGTGGGTCGACAAAGTTGGCGGCCCGACAAAGGTCATCAATCTGACCAATCTAACAGCAACGTCCTACACGCCGACGGCGAATCTCGCCACGGGCACTTACCGAGCCTGGGTGCGAGCCGTCAACAGCGTCGGAGTCACCAGCAACTGGAGCACTCTGTTGCAGTTCACTATCGTTTAATGGTCTGAACGTCATCGACACCGGCGGCATAGCAAACATCATTGCTACGCCGCCGCGTCGTTTCATTCCGGCTGCAACAACCTTTAACACTGCCACTACTTCGGCTTTCGAAACGTCACCAGGCCGTCGCCTGGATTCTCCGTCAGCAGCAAATCACGGAAGTGATATTCCTGTGGTTGACCGTTGCTGTGGAGTTGCAATCCGAGCGGACAGGCCTGAAGCATCTCCGGCTGATCTGTAAAGTCGAACACTTCACGTCCGTTGGCCGCCATTCGAATTCGATCGCCGATGACCAGAATTTCGATCTGATTCCACTCGCCCTTCTTTTCGACTTCCGGCCCAGCACCAACAGGAGCCACTCGGTTGCGACGATGAGCGTCCCAGATGCCCCAGTCGTGACAGAACATCAGCAGCGGCCCGCGGAAGCCAAACTTGTTATCGCCCACATCCGTAAACTGTTCACCCAGAGCGGCAACGGCGGAATGCATGGTCGAATGCTTGTCGCTCATCGTTTGCTTCACTTCGAACAGCATCCGGAAGTTGCGAAACTTCTTTTCGGTGAACAGGTAAGTGCTGCTTGCCACCTGATCGTCATTGCCGCCTCGAATCATTCCGTGGACCACGGACCAGCGAGTCTTGTCGCCGTTCCAGCCTGACAGATCTTTGCCGTTGAACAGATGTTGCACAGTTTCCGATTTCGGGATACGAGACTCCAGCGTCGTTGGTTCCGTAAAATCCGTCTCAGCGGTTTCGAGCGTCAACTCCTTGATCCACGTGTTGCGATAACGGACGTCGTGGCCTTCGCACTGCAGCTTGATGCCGCCGGGAGTGTCGGTGATCCATTTGCCTCCGTCGTTGCCGCCATCGATCCCCGAGTTCGGACCGCCCCAGACCTGATTGATGTCGAAGTTCACATGGACCTTCTGCCCGTTCAGGTACATCGTCGCGCGAGCTTTCTCTGTCCGCTTGCCGTCTTTGAATCGAGCGGCTCGGAAGACAACGTCATACGCGTTCCAGCTTCCTCGGCCGTTGTATGCGTAGTAAGGAGATTCGCTCTCGTTGATAATCGCTGCCATGCCGTGCGGCGTGTTGTCACCGTCGAGCACCTGAATCTCATGGCGGTTCTGAAGATAGACTCCGCTGTTCCCGCCGGGATTCACGATCAGCAGTTCGATGTGCAGCCGGAAGTCTCGATACTCTTTCTTCGTGACAAGATCGGCCGCTCCAAACCGACCACCCGCCGCAGCTGGATCGTCAGTCATCACCGCCGTGCCACCGTCAACCGGATCGTCGACGATTTTCCATTTAATCGGCATCGAAGACTTAAATCCCGGCCCTTCCCAGTACTTCCACTTCGAGTCCAACATTTCCCGAGAGCCATCAATCAGCATCTCCGCGCCCTCGATGGGCTTCGCCCCCACGCCAACGTCCGCATTGGCATTGACGCCCCAGACCAAAAGCCCAGGCACGAGCGCCGCGATTTGAAAGATTCTTCGAAGGACCATGGCATGTTTCTCCGGCAAGCGAGAGGTGGGATCAAAAAAGCGAGGAAATGTTCGGCCGCATCGCCAAACATCAGTCCCCCCGATTCTGGCGACAATACCATCCCGCTGCAATCAAGCCACCATCTCGCAACCGCAACCGCCGCCCCACCGTTCCGTCGACGTGCGTACCGTACACCCACCGCTCCGCCGACGGACCACTCTTTTCCATGCTCACTGAGAAGCCACCTGCCTCACACAAAGAATCTTCCCATCGAACCACAAACGACTACCCAGCAACGGTCACTGTCAGCTCAGGTTTGCGTACAGTCAAAGCTCCAAAAAAACAAAGCACTGCAGTGCATCGTTCGGTGTCAACCAATCCTGGACAATCCCCCAAAGCCAGAACCATAACCCCAACTTTCAATCTCTGGCCTGTCTCAATCAAGCAGTTAATTGACATTCCGGCCAATCATCGGCGTGTCGGACCAGAGTAGTTAAGATAGGTCGTGGTTCCACTCATCGATCATAATCAACGAAATGGTGAAGAGGATCTGTTGGCCAGTCCGATCGATTTGACGGGTACAAAACGACAACGCATCTGACCCAAGATGGTTAATCCTGAGGCAGCCAGGGCGGCGGCATATTGCCGGCAAAGATCCTCGACATGACCGACTCTCGTCACACCGACCAAAAAAATGCGTGTGGATTGTCATCAATTCGACAGCATCGTCAGGACATTTCGCCTCATCGCTAGTCACCTCGATCATCGCCGACTTTGACGAAGAGCGACGTCGAGTGGCAGTAACGTCGACCAGAACAAATTCCCGGCAAAAACGACGATGGAAACAAGAGGTGTCCGCTGCTGAAGTTGAAACAAGAATTGATTCCGCAATGCGGTGACGGAGAGTCCGATTACGAGCCAATTCCCTCATAGTGGCAGGCGAGTGCCGGTTGTAACCCGATGCCCGGATTTAGCGGTGTTTTTTGACATAGTTGTCAATCGTTGGCCTAGCGGAAGGACTCCGCGCAACTGAACCGCGCCTTGTATGAAAAATGAGTTGCCCGATGAAGGATTCCATGGATGGACCCTTTGTGGTCGCAGTGCTGCTGGCGGCAATCATTGCCGGTCTGATGTCTCCTCGGTCGGTATTTGCCGACGATCGGGAGTCCCCAGCAACGATAGGTCAACGAAGTTTTTCACTGACTGACCTTGAAGACATGGCAAGGCGGTCAAATCCAACGCTCGCCCAGGCTGCAGCAGCCGTCGATCAGTCCCGAGGCAGTTTTCAGCAGTCGGGTTTGTATCCCAATCCTCAAACGGGATATCTGCGGACTGATTCCGATCCGAACGGACGGTCCCGATCATCCGGCGTATTCATTGGCCAGGAGATTGTCACTGCAAAGAAACGCCAGAAAGCTCAAGCGGTGGAATCTGCCGATGTGAATCGACTCCAATGGCAGTCTCAGGCGCAGCTTCAACGTGTCCTCAACGATGTTCGAATTCGGTATTTAAACGTGCTGGGGTCACAACAGGCCGAAGTCGTTGCCAGCCGACTCGTCGCGATCGCAGAAGATGGACTGTCGATGACCGAGAAGTTGTATGAAGCAAGACAAGCGTCCAGAGCCGATGTGTTGCAAGTTCGAATTCAACTCAAGTCCATGAAGTTGACGCTGCGTGAATCTGAGATCCGCCACCGAACAGCATGGCAGCAACTGACACACGTTGTCGGCGTCCCTGATTTGCCACAGAGCGTAATCGACGGCACGATCGATGGAGAAATTCCGCTCCGCGATTTTGAAACGTCGTGGCCGAATCTGGTCTCCAGCAGCCCTCAACTGCGTTCAGCGGAGGTTCGCATCAGCCATGCACGGGCAGAGCTGATCAACGAACAGGCTCGTGGTGTACCGAATGTGACACTGCAAGTCGTGGCCGAACGGGATCAAGTGAATCAGTTCAATACGGTGAATACGTTCTTGTCGATGCCGGTCCCTGTATTCAATAGGAATCAGGGAAACATCAATCACGCACACGCCGATATCCGGGAAGCTCATCAGGAAGTTGCGAGAACGCACCTTGCTCTGCGTGATTCATTGGCGGAGGCTTTTCTGCGGTATGAAACTGCCCGAGCCCAGGTCGAAACGCTGCGTGACGACATTCTTCCGGACGCAAAAGAAAGTCTGGATCTCACGATCGCCGGGTATCGCAGTGGTGAGATCAGTATTCTGCAGGTACTGGCGGCGCGGCAGACATACTCCGAAAACAGTCTGGCCTACATCCATGCATGGACGGAAGTCCGCAAAGTGGTCACAGAAATCGACGGCTTGCTGCTGACCGGAGCACTCAACCCAGCGGAACTTGGAACCGCACTTCAGGGATCAGGACTCAGACAGCAGGGACTGTTGAATCAGGTTCGGGAGTCAGCGACTCGGTCCGTCCTTCCGGCGGCGATTCAAGCAGGTGCGGGTGGGTCGTAGCTGGCGATCTGCCAAACCGCCAGAACACCGTCGGCAACACAAACAATGTCAGCAGAGTTGACGATATAATTCCGCCCACGATCACGACTGCCATTGGATGTTCAATTTCGTGGCCGGGCAGATTGCCGGAAATTACAAGCGGAATAATGGCAAGCACAGTCGTTCCGGCTGTCATCAGAATTGGAGCGATACGCTCAACGGAGCCTTTCACTATCAATTCCTGGCTGAACGGTTCGCCGCGCTGCAACAGATGCTGATAGTTGCTGATCAGCAGGATGCCGTTACGAACGGCAATGCCAAATACCGTGACGAATCCAACAAGTGATCCCAGTGAGATGTCGCCACCGGCGAGGTACGCGGAGAACACG
>JANMEV010000678.1:0-4862 GCA_031377305.1 Planctomycetota bacterium
CCCCACGATCAAGGCGAGTGCGCCAACGATCATCGGATTTTCCATGGACTAGCCCTTCAATTCACAAACCGACTCTGCCTGCTCATTTCGAGCGGTGAAGGACTGACTAAAACGACTGCGTGTCACCGTGAGGCAACTGGCACCTTCGGTTTGAATTGGATCAGCAACAGAACAGCCGTGAACTCGGAGTGCAACCACACACGCAGACAAACAAGCTTCTCCGCCAGCAGCCACATCGCACCAAGCTCCGGTGGGCCCGTTGCAGAAGGCAATATGGGGTCCGCCATGCACACGATCACAGAACCGTCACGACAGCCGTCACGCTGGCAGAAGTCTGTTCGGCGCACGCCGACACTGTTGGAACCCAGTCGCAATGCGACAAGGCCAATCAGGCAGGAGACCAGGAATAAGAGCAGTCCAGGGAAAACCATGTGTGTGTATGTGTCACTCGTCCAGAGACAAAAACAGTCTAAAGACAGATTCAGGCTGTTCAGCACTGGAACACCAACGCCGAACGATCGTAAAGTCATGTTCACAGCAGGTCCGGGAGACCAATTCTGTTCACACTCTTGTTCCATCTTCCGGCAAATTGCCTTTGGACTTCAAAAAGAGACGCGCGCATGCTACCAAAGCAGTTCTGCGAATCAACTGGCAGACAACTGCTGAGTTGAGAAGTCCGCATCATTGCTTAACTTGACGTCCAAGCCATTCTCCCTTCAGAAGCCCGCTCCTTGAGCAAATCGCCCGACTTCCAATCCCGCCATCAGAATGCGCGCCCGTTTCTGACTGGCCTGCGAGATGGCCTGGCTCGCGGGAAAACTGGTAATCAGGACATCCTGGTTGCTGTTTCCGGCGGACGCGACAGCATGGCAATGTTGCATGGAATCCACGAACTCAATAAAGAAATCGAGACCTGCCGCATCGTCGTTGCGCATTTGAATCACGGACTTCGCGGCTCGGAAAGCGATGATGATGCGAGACTCGTGGAACGTTTCTGCGAACGAATCGGCATTCCGTGCGTGATCGAAACACTGGCCTCGAATGAATTGAAGGGAAGGGCACGCGGAAGTCTTGAAGAGTCCGCTCGAATCGCCCGTTACGAATTTCTACAGCGAACGGCTCAGTCGGAGCGACTCCCTGTCATCGTAACCGCTCATCATCAACAGGATCAGGTCGAGACGATTCTGTTTAGCCTGCTGCGCGGCACTGGGCTTCGCGGCTTGAGCGGAATGCCTGAATCAAGAAGTCTGTCGGGCAATGTTCAAGTAGCTCGGCCGTTGCTGCGGATTGACCGCCAGGCCATTCTTGAATATGTCCACGATTCAGCCGTTGAGTTTCGCGAAGACTCTTCCAATCGCAGCTGCGAATTTGCCAGAAACCGAATTCGCCAACTGATGACAGCTCTGCCTGAAGTAGCGTCCGAACGCATGGCGACGCAGTTGCTGGAGCTTGGTGATCAAGCCCGGTCGATGATCAGCACTGTCGATTTAATCGCCGCTCGCATTCTTGCAGCAGCCATTCTGGAGCAATCAGCCTCAGGAGTCCGACTGGATCGAAGGAAGCTACAAAGCTGGCCGGAACCATTGGTGCGAAACGCGTTCATCGTTTTGTGGATGAGACGGAACTGGCCACGACAACAGATGAATACAGACCAATGGCATCGCCTCAGCGGCGCCGTGTTCTCAGGCAAGCCAAAAGGATGGTCCCTGCCCGGCGGCGTGCAATTGAGCGTGCGAAAAACAACTTTGAGTCTGACTCTCACAAGCAACGCTGTTGCGAGCGTTGAATGAACCGTTGTCGATCGGACGCTGTACAACGCCTACCAAGCGATAATCGGGCAGAGACGAGAGCACTTTCATCAGCGTGCGTGCAATCAGAGATTAACGATTCGCCTGAATTCTCGTGGCTTTTCATTATGACTCGGACGCGTGGCTGATTGCATTTGTGTGCAGACCCTGGTTAGCATGCAAGCGGGGACGCTCGCATTTCAGGCAACTCTGAGCAAATTGCACGCACTTTTTAGTGAGAGTTGTGCGTTTTGGGTCAGCGATCGTTCGACTTTTCATTACTCGAGACACGGTGGAGATATTCGTAATGGCGGAACCGACAGCCGATCAATCCATGGGAGCCAGCCAGAAGCTGGTTTTCTGGGGATGCTTTATTGCTCTTGTGACAACGTCTTTCGCGTTCGTCAGCCGAATCACACTGTGCAGCGTTCGTTTCGGATCCGAATTCAACCTGGATTCTGTAAAAATCGGCGAGTTGATTGGTGCCGGAATTTGGCCGTTTGCCATTTCGATCATTCTTTTCAGCCTTGTCATTGACCGTATTGGCTACAAGGTAGCGATGCTGTTTTCTTTTGTGTGTTTTGCGGCCTACGTGACTCTGGCATGCATGGCATATTCGAAAGTGCAGGGCGTTGAAGGCGAGGCACTTGTGGCCGGACAGAAAGCTGGTTACGACCTGCTGTATCTTGCAAGCATCATCCTGGCGCTGGGCAACGGGACCGTAGAAGCGTTTATCAATCCGGTCGTCGCCACGATGTTCAACAAGGAAAAGACAAAGTGGCTGAACATCCTCCATGCGGGATGGCCCGGTGGACTTGTGTTCTGCGGGATTGCCACGATTGCTTTGGAATCCGTGCTGAAAGAAGGCGACTGGCGAATTGTCATCGGCCTGATTGGAATTCCTGCCGTAATCTATCTTTTGATGCTGATCGGCGCAAAATTCCCCAAGAGCGAACAGGAATCCGCTGGTGTGTCGTATCGTGACATGCTTGGCGAGTTTGGAGCATTTGGAGCATTTGTCGGCTTCGGCTTGATCTTTATGCAACTGGGCGAAGTGTTCGGATGGAAAGAAGGCAGTGATCGCTACATCGCCCCCGGACTGACGGCCCTGCTGACAGTGGCGTTTGGTGTCTACACGAGGAGCTTTGGCCGTGGGATTCTTGCGTTTCTGATCATCATCATGATGCCATTGGCAACAACCGAAATCGGAACGGACTCCTGGATCAGCGGACTGATGGAGAAGCCAATGGAAGCCGCCGGACGCAATCCGGTTTGGGTTTTGGTTTATACGTCTGCCATCATGATGGTGCTTCGATTCTTCGCAGGCCCCATCGTGCATAGCCTGTCTCCGATTGGATTGCTGATCACCAGTGCATTGCTCGCAATTGCCGGTTTGTTTGCGCTGTCTCGCTGTGGCGATTCGGGTCTGGGCATGATCTTCGCGGCTGCCACTCTTTACGGCTTCGGGAAAACATTCTTCTGGCCAACAATGCTCGGCGTAACTGCCGAGCAGTGTCCGAAGGGCGGAGCATTGACGCTCAACGCCATTTCAGGAATTGGTATGATCGCGGTCGGAGTTCTTGGCACACCATTTATCGGTTACGTGCAAGCTCAGACAGCCAGTGCCGATTTGACAGAAAAATCGGCAGAGGTCGCCAAGGCTGTGATCGTTGACAAAGAATTCATGGGAATCGCCTACCAGTCGATTGACCCAGACAAGGAGAAATTGATTACTGACGAAGCGGGTGTGGCTGCTCTTTCTTCAGCCAAGAAAAGCGGCAGCTTCGAAGCCCTTGGGAAGATGGTCATGTTCCCGACGTTTATGCTGGCCTGCTACGTTGCGTTGTTCCTCTACTTCAAATCGAAGGGCGGATACAAGGCACAGTCGCTGAGTGGTCATTAGTGACTCGCATGTCAATGACGAGAAGATGAATACGGGAAAGCCCGCTGCACGAATGTGCGGCGGGCTTTCTTTTTTGGTCCACGGCAAACTGAACATTGACGAGCTACGAAGCTCTGGCGAAGTTTTCGGCATATCTCGAATCCGTCGATCCTAAGGACACCGCCCGAACTTCTGTTAAGTTCGGCGAAAAGACCGGTGGGAAAGCCGTGTTGTCGATTTCTGCCGGAACTTCATGCCGACCAAAATCCGAACAAGCGTGTAGTTTTGGTGTAACGACGACAGATCCGCACGGATCGGTCCTTACCCTCTCGTGAAAGGTCTCCTCCTATGCGTTTGATTCTTAGCGTTGCCGCAATGGCAGTCATTGGTATTAGCTCTGTCGCGTCAGCTGGCGAGAATGCTGTTCACGTACTGCCAGCCTCAACATCCAATTCCAGCGTCCCTGTTGTTCAGGTTTCGCAAATGCGGGCAGTCTTCCAGCCGGTTCGCCGCACTCGAGGCGGTTTCTTCAGCCGGGTTATGGAAGTTGAACGTCGCAAGAATGCCTGGTTGCGAAGCACGTTTCTGAACTAATTGGGATTCCTGATTAAGGAACGAGATCACCGTTCGCGTTACCAGTTTATCACATCGCTCGATGCCGATCCCTGAGTGGCTCGGTACTTTTCACGTCGCGGACTGTTTTCCTGCTCCAATTCTTGTGCCGGCCCTTCAGACCGGAGTCGATCGCGAGAGCGAAGGAACGGACTGGGTCCCGTTCTGACGCAACACCTTGAATTGCGACACGAAGCAACGGCGCCTGCTTCCTGCCGTGGTTCTGACAATTAGCGATAGCAGCATCATGCTGCAACTTTCTGTTCGGTGGTCTGCTTTTCAAAGCTGTTCGCGATGTCCCCTCGGGACCAGCGAACATATTCAGGAGAGGTCTCTTCGATCTGCCAAAGCGGAACCTCAATGCTCCACAAGGTTTCGTGACGGCCGTCTTTTCAATTCACCCGGACCGACAGAACGCGGCAAACTCGAAATGAGGTTGCCGCGTTCTTTTGCTGTTGACTCATACCAATTTGCAGATCGACCTCCGCACCACAACCCGCCGCGCATGAGAAGAGCCGTCACCAAACCCGCAATTAGTGACGGCTCACACCCCCAAACAGCACGACAGCAGAGAGGATGTC
>JANMEV010000704.1:0-7031 GCA_031377305.1 Planctomycetota bacterium
TCCTCTACGAAAGTGGGAACGCGGAAGTTGATTGTAACAGGCAGTGGCTGCAAGCCTCTACCTCGCAATTTCCGCCAAAAACTCTCAGGTTGCAGTCTCCCGGACGTTCTGGCTACGGTTCCACCTTGTGCAGAAGGTCAACCGAGCGGGACTGAAGCCAGGATTCCTCGTTGAAGTTTGTATTTTGGTCTCGTTGGCGGTTGTCTGTGACAGATTTTTTCGGCCGGTTGGTTGGCCAGTTGGAAATGTAAGTTTTCGGCGACACCGTCTCGACAATATCAAGGCTGTCGACTCAACGTCCAACGGACGTCGATGGCCAAGAAGTGGATCGCGACTGAAGAAATTGCATGGCTGACGATTCGACCTTCCTGACGCCATGTTGTTCAGCGTTCTACATCACGTAAACTCTCAGATTTGATTGAAGCGAGCACAGACATGAAATACCTGCGGCAACTTGTCCACACGTTTGCGATATGCGTAATCTTAGCGACCGCGACGGGGTCCTCTGTTGCCGATGAAAAGGTCAAGCCAGATCGAGACACATTGTCGATCGTGCTTTTGCAGTCGCAGGTTTCATCGCTTTCCAAGGACGTGCTCGTCAAAAAGGTTAACAAAGCCTGGGGGCCCGCCAATCCGTCAAACGACGCCAAGAAAGGCAGTGCCACTCCGTCGGTTTCCGTGACAAAGCTTCCCAGCAAGAACGATCGTTTTGTGATCAAGTCTGGCGATCACCGCTTTACGCTGGAGATGGTCAACGAGACCTATGTCGAAAAGTCGGCCATCGAAGCTGTTGTGGAATTGCGAAACAGGAAAATGCTGCTCGATCATCACGGTTTCATCGCGATAAGTTTTGCTCCTGAGGCCGCAGCAGGAACTTCGGCAAAAGCGAGGAAGAACCTCTACCGGCAGATGAGCCGTTTGCTGGCGACGCTAGTGAACGAGGACACGCTGGGTGTAATGATTCCTGCCGAAGAGATCCTGGCATGCAACACTGGCAGTCTTTCTGAGCAACTGCAGAGCGAAGATCCCATTGCGGCTTTGCGTGAAGCGTTGGAGGTGCCAGTCGTGGATGCTTCCGACGATGATCCCAAAATGAAGGAAGCCGTGGCCGAGGCTCACAAGACATGGGCTCAATTCGTAGCGGCGTTCAAAAAGCAGGCGAAGAACACCGAGAGTTTTGGTGTCAAATTTCCGTTTGACACGCCGGATAAGGACAGGAAAGAGTTTATGTGGGTCCAGGTGACAAAGATCAGCGACGATCTCGTAATGGGAACTTTGGCGAACGAACCTGTCCTGGCACAGGACATTAAACTCGGCGACAAGGTGCAAAAGAAGGTCAGCGAAATGTCCGACTGGATGTACTACAAAGACGGCGAAATCGTCGGAGGCTTCTCCGTGAAGGTGCTCATGGAACAACAGGCTGCCCGGGAATCAGGCGACGCAAAAGCATCGGGCGACAATTAGCCGGACTCGCAACGGCTAGGATCAGTGCCTGACACGAATGGCACCATTATTGCCTTTCACCTTTATTGCCTTTCGAATAGTTCGATGTCGCGACAGGGCTTGTCGTCGTCTGAGATTCGTACCGACTAATCGACGTAAACCGACCGAGTCATAGCCCATGTCGATGCGTTTGTCCTTGATCGAGTGACCGGCGGTGCGTTACCATACGCGCCGCTTACCCAAGTCGCACATGCGAGCCAGTTTAGCCCCACGACATCTCGGGTGCCGCCAACGCCGCCGTCTCAAAAAACGATATCGCGGCAGTGACGTCACCGCGTTTGATCGCTGCAATTCCCTGAGGCAACGACGCGTTCATTTCTCGTTGTCTGTCGCCAAAAGTACTCATCTACTGTACGGCAGCTAGCCGCCTTTAGCAGACTTGCGTCCTGAAGAACTCCATTTCTCGCGTTCAGAGTACGCTTGGTTCAGGGCTAGTCTTTGAAGAAGAGCCTTCGGATCGCGTGGAGCAGGCCGTCGGGGGTGCCGCCTTTGGCTTCGTCTTTGAGCGCTTCCAGTGGCGGATGAAGGAGCTTGTTCACGATGCGCTGGATGGTGGCTTCGATGGCCTGACGCTGAGTTTCATCCAGAGTTGGCAGTTTGCGATACAGGCGATCCAGCTCGGTTCGGCTAATGTCCGTCCAGTGTTCGCGAAGGCGATGAATCACCGGGCCGGTTGCTCGGTGATAGATCTCCTGCATGAATGTTCGGGTTTGAGCGACAATGATCTGCTTCGCCTTTTCGACTTCTGCTTCACGGGCCGCTCGATTGCGGTTGCAGGTCTCTTCGAGAGCATCAATGTCGTATAGGAAGACGTTGTCGTCGACTTTGCCCGCTGCTGGATCGAAATCTCGCGGAGCTGCCAAGTCCAGAATAAATACCGGATGCCGTTGCGACTTCGCCCGAGCGGCTTCAAAGCGGGTTCGAGTAATCAGAGTTTGCGACGCACCTGTTGTGCTGACTATCACGTCCGCTCGAGCCAGCCAGTCGTCCAATGCCGAGAAGTCAACGGCTTCACCTTTGAACTGGCTTGCCAGGCGGTCGGCTCGTTCGCGACTACGATTCGCAACGATGATCCTGCGGACACCTTCGGACTGAAGATAAGTCAAAGTTTCCTCGGCCATTTCACCGGCCCCAATGACGAGAACCGTTTTGTTGTCGAAACGGCTGAAGATGCTCTTGCCAAAATCGCCCACAGCAACGCTGGCGATGGAGACTCGGCCATCGGCCAGGCCGGTTTCCGTACGTACCTGAGCCGAAACTTTCAACGCATGCCGGAACAGCACATTGGTCAGCGGGCCGCAGGCATCGTTTTCCTGAGCGACTCGGTAGGCTTCCTTCACTTGGTTCACAATCTGTGGTTCACCAAGCACCATGCTGTCGATGCTGCACGCGACTTCGAACAGATGTTCGACAGCAGCCGTGCCAGAGTGAGCCAGCACGGAGCCTACAAATTCGTCGGTCGGAACATTGTGGAACTGGCTGATGAAACGAGTGATATCGTCGAAGGAAACGCCGTCATCGTCGCGTTCATCGGCCGCATAGATTTCGACTCGATTACAGGTTGACAGCACCACGATTTCCGAATCCGGATGCGTCACTCGCCACTGAGAATAGGCGTTGTTCAGCAACTCGGCATTGGAAAACGCGAGCCGTTCACGCAGTTGAACTCCCGCTTTGTGATGATTGCAGCTTACCACCAGCACGTTCATTGCTGCGGCTCCGCTGGAGATACAGTTCTTCCGTTGTCTGGCGTTGCAAGTTGCTCACGGGCTTCGGCGGGACGACCGTGGAAGGTGTTGAGCTTGCCCGACCCGGACAATAGCATCGGCCCGAGGACAGTCACCAGCAGGAATCCGCCACTGAGAAGCGACAGTTGGGCAACTGCCTTTCCGCTTTGTTGAGTACTTGAAAGAAGTCGGACCAAAAGAACAACCATTGCCAGCCAAACGATGACGGTGGTCACAATGGTTGGATCTGTCCAGTGCACAGGCTCCATTTCTGACTTCCGCCAGGTGATCAGCAGGAAACCTGTCAAAAGGCCAATCGTTAGGCAGGGGAACGAGAAAACGACCATCCATCGATTCATCGCCGTCAGGTTCTCGAGGCTTGGCAGAGACAGCTTTTGCAGCCACCCCGATCGACTTCTCAGCCGCTGATGATGCAGGAGGTACATCAGCCCGGAAATGGTAGCGCCAAGCACGGCTCCAATACCGAGCACCAGCGACGTTGCATGGAACATTCCCCATCGCTGTTGAGCCAACACCTTCAAATTGCCAGCGGACTGGTTGCTCACAAAAATGGCGACAATGATCAGAAGGATCATCGCCGGAAGCATGAACAGTCCGTTCGCGTGTTGATGATGAGTCCAAAGCAGGATTAGGTACAAAAGACCACCCAGCCAGGCAAGCACGAGCAGCCAATCCTGTTGGCTCGCCAGAAGAGGGGGTAATCCGGATTTCTGACTGCGACTAATCAAAAAAACAGTATGCGCCAGGAACCCGGCTGCCGCTGAAATAAGAGTCAACGCCCTTAAGGCGGCCGATCGGCCGCGCAGGTATTGCATCAATTCAAGGCCGAGGGCGATGAGATAGCTAAGCAAGAAGCAGTAGATGTGAACTTTTGCGAGAAGATTCATGAGAATGCGGGTTTCGGTTCTGCGGCTTGTTCCCAATGGTTTTCAGTGATATTGGAACGGCGAGGGACGGCCAGACGACTTCGCTGTCCAAGTGGTCGAATCAGCCAGCAGAGGGCTCCGTTTGTAACGCAATGTGGCGAATTTCCCATCTCCATCATAGCGTTATTGGCATCCCGGGACTCGCGGCATATGGACAATTCCCGATACCATGGTCTAATGCCATGTCACACACCGCTTACCAGAGAGAATTCTTCAAAAACTTACGAATTGTGTTGGAGTCATTGGAAATGAGCGTCTGATTCGGATGACAACGATCGGATCTCCAGTTCGGTCTACTCTTCCGTCTTTGAGGGATAATGTGGCAGTTGCACCTGGCGACAATCCCGCATGGCGCCTTATTTGGCGAGTTTGGGAAGATTTGCTGGATTCGTTGTCGAAGATGAATTGAGATATGGCCGGATTGCCCCCGCGCTATTTTGCAGTAAAAAATGGGCCTGCGCGGGTTTAGCTGAGTTTACGACCTTACCGATGAGGAATTTCGCGATGTTCCTGAGTACTCTCCTGAATTCCTTCAGTCAGAATGCCCCAAAGAGCAACCGCCGGAAGCAGGTTATCTCTTCGTCCGTGATGATCGAGCGATTTGAAGATCGTTGCCTGCTGAGCAACGTAGACGTGTTTCCAGCGATACCCGCGATTCCTCCCGGCACGTCGAATGCTCCTCCGACCGGAAAGATGAATCCATTAACCTCGATTCCAAGACTGAATAGTCTTCCCGGCGCATCAGTAACGGTCTACCTGGATTTTGACGGTCACTCAGAATCGCAGGATTGGCCAGGCGTTCGAACCGACGGTGGTACGGGGCCGATTGTGACGCCTGTGTTTGACGTCGACAACGACTTCACAACATTCAGCGATGAAGAACTGCGGATGATCGAGGAGATGTGGTATCGCATGTCCGAGGATTTTTCGTCGTTCAATATAAATGTGACGACAGTGGATCCCGGATCGTACAACGATTTTCAAGGAATGCGGGTGTCCTTTGGTGGAAACGGGGCGTGGATTGGTAGTCCAGGCGGAATCGCATTCCTGAATTCATTCAACGGCGGTCCTGTTAACACCTGCTACGTATTCACCGACAACACCGGAAAGGGTAGCATCGATCACTCGAAGGGCAGCTCGTTGGCTGGCTCGCATGAGGTCGGCCACACTCTTGGGTTAGACCACAACGCTGTATACGACGCGAATGGGAATCAGACGGCTGGATATGACAGCGGGCGTCCAAATCTCGGACCAATTATGGGGGCGCCCTACGGATCAGCACGCGAAACGTGGTCAAATGCTCCCGGTGTCGTCAATGTCACGACTCTGCAGGATGACTTGGCAATTATCACGGGAGCACGAAATCAAACTGTAACATTCCGCGTTGACGATCACGGCAATACTATTTCCTCAGCAACCAACATTCCAGTTGTGACGCCAACGATCAGCGCAAGGGGAGTGATCGAAACGAATGGCGATATCGACATGTTTCGGTTTCAGACGGACTCGGGCCCGATCTCGCTGTCCGTGGCTGGATTAGATTTGTCAAGCGTTTACGGGATTCCCACTGTAAACCCCGGAACAAACCTTGACTCAATATTGAGCCTTTACAACTCTGCCGGCACGCTGATTATGCAGTCGGATCCGAGTAACAGTTTATCGGCGTCGATTTCAACGACGGTCGCGAGTGGCACATACTACGTTGGTGTTTCCAGTATTGCTCAGTATGGAAGTTTGGGGCAATACACATTGACAGGAACGGTTATCCCGCTTCCGGTGACTCCTACTCTGATTACTCCGACGGGGACGCTCAGCACGCTATTCCCGAAATTCGAGTGGACGGCTGGATCAAATGCTGCGTCGTATCAGCTTGAGGTTGCCAACCTGACAACCGGCGTTGCGATCTACTACACGCAAACCGTGACCACGACTTCTCACACTGCAGTTACTCCGTTCGCACAAGGTAATTTTCAGGCGCGTGTCAGGACGGTTGCCGGAAACAATGCGAATTCGCCCTGGAGTAACGTCGTTCAGTTTACAGTGGACATTCCAGATCCTCAAAAGCCGAAGGTTACTCGTCCTCAAGGGCCGATCGGCGATTCCTTTCCCGTTTTTGAATGGGGCAAGAATACCAACGACGCCTCGTACAGCGTGTGGGTGAATCGCATTGTGGGTAACTCAAGTACTCGTGTCGTGTATGCCACGGGGCTCGCGTTGAACACCTATACGCATTTCAGTCCGCTGCCAGACGGTGACTATGTTGTTTGGGTACGGGCGTTTAATGTTCTGGGTGAATTCAGTAACTGGAGCGATCCTGTTTCCTTCAAGATAACTGCGCCAATTCCGACAAAGCCTGTGATCACCGCTCCGACCGCCACCACAAACGAAATCAGGCCTCGATTTGTGTGGAGTTCTGTTGAGGGCGTGGCACGATACGACCTGCAGATCGACAACCTGTCGACTCAGACAACTCAATTCATTCGCGAACAAAACCTGACGCGAACTCAGGCGTTTTACGATCCTACGAAGGATTTGACCCAGGGTAACTATGTTGCGATGGTGCGAGCCATCAACGGCAACGGCGTTGCTGGTCCGTGGAGCAATGCCTACGCGTTCACTGTTGATGTCTTGCCGCCAGCCGTTTCAACCGTGACGGGGCCTGTTCCAGCCATTGGCAGCAGCGTTATTCCGACCGTCACGCCAACGTTTACGTGGAGAGCTGTTGCTCGAGCGGCGACATACGACCTGTGGGTCAATAACATCACCACGAATCAGATTCAGATCCTCCGCAACACGGATTTAACGACCACCAGTTTCACGCCGACCGTTGGTTTGCCACAGGGGAACTACCGAG
>JANMEV010000691.1:0-9703 GCA_031377305.1 Planctomycetota bacterium
GGCGGAATCAAGCTGATGGTCGAAGACCGAGGCGATGCGGGTCTGAAGGCACTTCAGGAACAGACCGACATTCTGGTGGCGAAAGGCAACGGGCAGCCTCAATTGAAGGGATTGTTCAGCGTCTTCAACGTGAATGCACCGCAGTTGTATGTGGATGTTGATCGGGATGCCTGCATTGCCCAGGGGCTGAATCTTGGCGATGTCTTTGGAACGCTGCAGGGTTATCTGGGTTCACGATATGTCAATGACTTCAACATGTATGCTCGCACGTGGCAGGTTGTTGTTCAGGCCGATCAGCAGTTTCGAGATCGTCCGGAAGATGTGAAGAAGCTGAAGGTTCGCAACCGCGATGGTCGCATGGTACCGCTGGGCTCAGTGGCAAATGTTGAGATGAGGAGCGGGCCATTGATGGTGACGCGCTACAACATGTACCCGGCCGCCGCAATCACAGCAAATGTGGCACCGGGAGTCAGCAGCGGTGATGGGATTCGTACGTTTGAACAGGTTCTGAGAGCCGAGTTGCCGTCGACGATGGCATTCGAATGGACGGAACTGGCGTTTTTGGAGAGCACTTCCGGAAGTACCGGACTGTTGCTTTTCGTGTTTTCGGTTGTGTTCGTGTTTCTCGTTTTGGCGGCGTTGTACGAAAGCTGGGCGCTGCCGCTGGCGGTGATTCTGGTGGTTCCAATGTGCGTATTGTGCTCCATCGCCGGCGTTGCGTTCGCGAAGATGGACATCAACATTTTCACTCAGATTGGATTTGTCGTTCTGATCGGCCTGGCGTGCAAGAACGCAATTCTGATCGTCGAATTCGCCAAAATGCGACGCGATGTGGGCGAAGACGTGCATCGGTCGATTCTGGATGCCTGTCGATTGAGATTGCGACCAATCCTGATGACATCATTGGCCTTCATTCTGGGAGTCGTTCCGTTGGTCATCGCCACCGGAGCGGGCGCCGAAATGCGGCGTGCGTTAGGAACGGCAGTCTTCAGCGGAATGTTGGGAGTGACTCTGTTTGGAATCTTTCTGACCCCCGTGTTCTTTCTGGTTGTCGATCGAGCGTCGCATTGGCGAGTCTTCCGGGAAGGACTCATCGGACGAACCGGCAAGCTGATCCTGGATATTCTTCGATTGCGATTTATTACCGAACCGTTAAGGCGCATGTTGCACAACGAAAACAAAGCCGTTTAACCTCGAGCCGCAGGCAATTGTCATTTTTCTGACAACTCCATCGAACCACCAATAACTATGTTCTCTCGCTTCTTCATCGATCGGCCGATTTTTGCGACCGTCCTCTCCGTGGTCATCACGCTGGCGGGCGGAATCGCTGTGTTCACGCTGCCGATTACGCAGTATCCGGAGATCGCTCCGCCGACTGTTGAAGTGTCGACGATGTATCCGGGAGCCAACGCAAAAGTCGTCGCCGATACCGTCGCTGCGCCGATTGAACAGCAGGTAAATGGCGTTGAAGACATGCTTTACATGTCGTCGCAGTGCACCAACGACGGAACGTACACGCTGACGGTAACGTTCTCGTCGGGCACGGATCTGAACCTTGCGCAAGTGCTGGTGCAGAACCGAGTCGCGTTGGCTCAGCCGACTCTGCCGGACCTTGTGCAGCGTCGAGGCGTCACCGTGAAGAAGAAAGCGCCCGGCGTGTTGATGATCATCAACCTGTTTTCGTCGGACGGTTCACGAGACAACCTTTACCTGAGCAACTACGCGACCATCCAGATGCGAGATGAGCTTTCTCGCGTGGCTGGCGTCGGCGACATCTCCTTTCTCGGCCAGCGCGATTACAGCATGCGAGTCTGGCTGGATCCGCAGCAGATGGCGACTCGAAACATCAGCACTCAGGATGTTCTGCGAGCCATCGAGCAGCAGAACTCTCAGGTCGCCGCTGGCCAGATCGGGCAACAGCCGACGACTCAGGGGCAGATGTTTCAATACACGATGACGACACTGGGACGTCTGACCAGCGAGCAGCAATTCGGTGACATGGTGCTGCGGTCCGACAGCCAGGGTCGAATGATTCGCCTGCGTGATGTGGCGAGAATTGAACTCGGAGCCATGGCCTACGATCAGGTGTGCACTCTGGATTCGAAGCCCTCAATCGCGCTGTCGATTTATCAGCTTCCCGGATCCAACGCGCTGGACACAGCGGCCGACGTTAAGGCCACGATGGACGAGTTGAAGTCGCGATTTCCCGAAGGAGTGGACTACGCGATTGTGTATGACACGACGCCCTTCATTCGCGAGTCGGTCAAGGAAGTTTTCATCTCTCTGCGCGATGCCGTGATACTGGTGGCCATTGTGGTTTTGGTGTTTCTGCAGGGCTGGCGACCGGCCATCATTCCATTGGTCGCCGTGCCAGTCGCCATCGTTGGAACGTTTGCCGCGATGGTGGCGTTCGGCTTCAGTTTAAATGCGTTGACGCTGTTCGGACTGGTTCTGGCTGTTGGGATCGTTGTCGACGACGCCATCGTTGTTGTGGAAGCCGTTGAGCACAATATTGAACTGGGAATGACGCCTCGCGACGCCGCCATCAAGGCGATGGAGATGGTTGCTGGCCCAGTGATTGCAGTGGGTCTTGTGCTGTCAGCCGTGTTTATTCCCTGCGCGTTCATCAGCGGAGTCGTTGGACAGTTCTTTCGACAGTTCGCGGTGACAATCGCCATCTCGACCGTGATCTCGGCGTTCAACTCGCTGACGCTCAGCCCTGCTCTGGCCGTGTTGCTGCTTCGTCCGCGACAGTCACACGGGGCGAGCCATGAAGCGCTACCTCGGCCCGGTTTGGCGATTCTGGGAGCATGGCTGGGCTACGCGTTTCTCGGCGGGATCGTCGCCGAATGGGCTCAGTCGATCGCCGCACTTCGAGACGTTCGGCCGATCGTCTGGTCGTGGATCGCTGCTTTCGTTTGTGTTGTTGGTCTTTGGATCGCTGGTCGCCTGATCAACCATGTGCTGGCCTTTGTATTCGGCGTTTTCAACCGCGGATTCGCTCGAGCCACAAACGGTTATGTTCGAACAGTCGGCTGGCTGTTGCGAGGCAGCGTCGTTGTCCTGCTGTTGTACGGGGGAATGGTTTACGGAACCTGGCAGTTGTTTACGATCACGCCGACGGGCTTCATACCATCTCAGGACAAAGGCTATCTGGTTCTCAACGTGCGGCTGGCAGACTCCGCCTCGTTGGAGCGAACTCAGGAGATCATGGCAAAAGTCGAGCAGTTGGCGGGCCAGGTGTCGGGCGTCCGACACACCGTTGCGCTCGCCGGGCAGTCGTTGCTGCTGAACGCCAACGCGCCAAACTTTGGTTCGATGTACGTGATGCTGGACGAATTCCAAGACCGTATCGCGACGCATCGTACGGCTGACAATGTTGCTCAGGAATTGCGACAACTGTTCCAGCGCGAAGTTCAGGATGCGGATATCAACATTCTTGGCGCACCACCGATTGAAGGTTTGGGAACGGCTGGCGGGTTCAAGATCGTGATTCAGGATCGAGGCGATAATGGGCTGGACGTGCTGGAAACCGTGAGTCAAAACATCGTCCGGGCGGGTGATGAGGATTCAAAACTCCGCGACTTGTTTTCAAGTTTCCGAGCAAACACCACATGGCTGCAACTGGATATTGACCGTGACGCCGCGAAGAAGATGGGACTGTCGATCGCGGACATTTTTGGATCTCTGCAGGTCAACTTCGGTTCGCTGTATGTCAACGACTTCAACCGGTTTGGACGCACCTGGCAGGTCAACGTTCAGGCTGATGCTCGGTACCGCATGCAGACGTCGGATTTGCAGCGGATGTATGTCACTTCGGCAACGGCAGGCAGCGTACCGCTCGCCAGTTTCATTCGGATCAAGCGTGTGATCGGACCGCTAATGATCATTCGCCACAATTTGTATCAGGCGGCCTTTGTGAATGCTGACGCCGCTGTTGGGGCAAGTTCTGGTGAAGCGATTGCCGCGTTGAAGAAAGTGGCCGATCAAAACCTCGCCCCGTCCATGCGAGTTGAATACACCGAACTGGCGTTTCTGCAACAACTGGCCGGCAACACGGCGATGTCCGCCTTCCTGCTTGCCGTGGTGCTCGTGTTTCTGGTCCTGGCGGCTCAGTATGAAAGCTGGGCGTTGCCATTGGCCGTGATTCTGGTGGTGCCGATGTGTCTGCTGTGTTCAATCATCGGAGTGATCACCGCCGGTATGGACATCAACATCTTCACTCAGATCGGCTTCGTCGTCCTTGTGGGGCTCGCCTGCAAAAACGCGATCCTGATTGTCGAGTACGCTCGCACTCGAACGACCGAAGGCGCTAGCGTGTACGAAGCGACTCTCGACGCGTGTCGACTTCGCCTGCGACCGATCATCATGACATCGTTCGCCTTCATCTTCGGAGTCGTGCCGCTCGTGCTTGGCGAAGGTGCCGGAGCCGAAATGCGGCGCACTTTGGGAACAGCTGTCTTCGCCGGCATGCTGGGCGTCACGCTGTTCGGCATTCTGCTGACGCCCGTGTTCTTCTACGTGATTCAGCGACTGGCGAACTGGGGAACGGCACGGAAAGCGTGAAGTTGGAAGACAGTAAATTGTGACTGGTGAATGGTCATCCGTTACTTGGTCGGCATATCACGAATCCCCGTGAAGAAGCCGATCATCATTTCGTCCCAGCTCTGTTGACCCCAGGTGACGTTGCGGGTCGGATCGGGGTTGTTGGGATTGCCGGTGGAGTTGTCGAACGCGGCCGTGCAGGTAATCACCGTGCCCTTTGGAATCAGTTTAGGTTCGGCAAATTCGTAACGCAGCTGCCAGTTGAAGTCGTACTTGGGAACGTCGAGCAGAGTTTCCGCCGTGCCGTCGGGATAGGTTGCGTCGTAGCGGAACGCTTTGCCTCGCAGGTGCATATGAGGCGTGACGCTCAGCAGCGTGACGTCATCCTTAAACCGTTCCACCGCGGAAACGGTATGATTGTCCGCACCAGGCGGAATCGACAATTTGTGGTTCAGGGCTTCCATGCCAACAACTTCGCTCGTAACATCGCTGACGTTGGCGAACTTAAGGCCGATGTAGCTTCGATCAGTTTGTTCGCTGCCGTTCGGCGTGTAGTGCACTTCGAAAAGAATCTTTGACCCAGCAGGAATTCTCATCGCCGCTCCTGAAGGAAAGACCAGCGGGGATGTTCCCGGCGCGTAGCCGATGACCATTTTTCCGAGGCTCACATCCTGTTGTCCGGGAACCATCAGAAACGCAATGATGTGATGCACGACAGCCGCATTGTCGGGTCTGGCTTCTGCTGCTGTCACGTATTTGTCTTCTGTGAATTTCGGATCAACACTGAAGTATTGATAGTCGACCACGCCTGTCGCGGGAACAGTGAATGGTTCGTCCCGAACATGGATGACCATGTCAGGCTCGGGCATTCTCCAGCCAACGGTAAATTTCGGTTGCGGAGGTAAGTCTGCCGGATCGCCTTGCGGGCTGCCGTTGTCGATCCAGGTCAGAAGCGTCTTCTTCTCTTCCGCAGAAAGTCGAGCGTCATTCTTGAAGTGCCCGAACTTCGGATTCGCATTCCACGGAGGCATGCGGTCTTCACGAATGACTTCGGCAATTGTGGCTTCCCAGCCGATGGTTTCTTCAAACGACGTCAGCGGGAACGGAGCGATCTCGCCGCCGCGATGACATTCGACGCATCGAGCATTCAGAATCGGCGCGACATGCTTCGTGAAAGTAACGTCGCCGCGAGGTGTGACGTGATTCTGCCGGCCGATCACACAGCCGACCGACGGAGCCGATGTCACGGCCGGCGTTTCTCCTTTGAGCACGCTTTCGATGGCATCCACGAGTTCATGCTGAGTCGGCGTCTTGCGAGCGACGCTGATTCCGTATTGGTCGTCGATTCGCCCGTGATACTGGATGGCTCGATTGGTATCCAGAACGAAGACTTCCGGCGTGCGTTTGGCCTGAAGCAGGTCGGCCAGTTTCTGCTCGTTGTCCAGTAGCATCGGGAACGAAATGCCCGCCTTGTTCGAATAGGCCACGACTTCCGTGAGGCTGTCCTGCTGGTTCGAGCAGGCTCCCAGAAACACAACGCCTTTTTCGGCAAACTGCGTCGACATTGCCTGAAGCTTCGGCCCATAGAGTTTGGCCAATGGGCATTCAGTCCCCAGGAATGCAATCACCACGACTTTTGACGACTTCAGTTCGCTGAGCTGATGGACTTTGCCAAAGCAGTCCCGAAGCTCCAGACTGCCAAAGTCGCTGCTGAGATCATCGCCAAAGCTGGTTGAAACGGTCATCAACAGTGCCGCTGTCAAAATCCCGAAACGCATCGTTCACTCCAAATTTGTTCAGTGCCAGTCAGCCCACACCCCATTTGAGACCCATTGATGTTGTATCCCAATCGATTTGTTCTCAAAAGCCGGGATATGGGGATTGGCAAAGACGGGAGGTCCAACTTTGGTGGGCAAGATTTGGCCGCCGAGGCACTGTCGAGCGAATTCGTGGGGCAAAATGGCACTCCTTCTTGACATCGAACCCAGTCTTTGACACGATGCCCGATTCGCATTGTGAATTCATGCACATTTGTCAACGTTTTTGCTTCGAAGGCGGCTTTTGCCGGTCGCTCGGTCGACTCAGCACTCACGGTAACAGGTGTTCGGAACGGGTGTGAAAATCGCGGCTGAAAACTGGGAAATTGCCTGCTGCCGGAACCGATCCGTGTCGAAAGCAATACCTCGCTGCGTAGGAAGTCGCTGAATCGCCGCGGTGACTCGGTCCAAAGGGCCGTAACGGAGTCGATACTATGCTGCACTTAAACTGCGCGTGGGTTGACGGCGGTAGTCGTTGAAAATCTGGTTCACTGAACAAAGTTTGCGTCTGGAAGAAGTGTCATGGCCGTACCAAAGAGAAGGCAGTCAAAGACTCGTTCGCGAAAGCGTAACAGCCATAATGCCATTAAACCGCGACAGCTGGCAAAGTGTCAGCAATGCAGCACAATGGCTCCGACCCACGTTATTTGCCCAACCTGCGGCTACTACATGGGCCGAACTCTGGTTGACGCAGAGGAATAGTTTCCATGCGGATCGCCCTTGATGCGATGGGCGGCGACTTTGCTCCCGGCCCCAACGTTGTCGGTGCTTTTGAAGCTGTCGAGCGAATCGCGGATCTGGAAATCCTGCTGGTTGGTGATCGCGCGAAGTTAGAAGAAGAAATCGCCAAAGTCGGTACTCTGCCTGCGTCTATTCGGATTGTTGAATCCGAAGGTTTCGTGGGCATGGAGGAAAAGCCGACTGTTGCGCTGCGAGAAAAACCGAATTGCTCGATCGCTCGATGCTGGCAATTGATGGCGTCGGGCGATGCCGATGCCGTGGTCAGCGCGGGGCATACGGGAGCGGTTGTGGCCGCCGGCCTGAGAACTCGCTTGTTCCTCAAAGGAGTCAAGCGACCAGGCATCGCCGTGCGACTCCCAACGCTCACCGGCTCTTGTATCCTCATCGATGTCGGCGCCAACCCAGCCGCTCGACCGGAACATCTGGTTCAGTACGGACTGATGGGTTCGGTCTGGGCCAAAGAAATGCTGGGGATTGCTTCTCCACGTATCGGGCTGATGAACATCGGAAGTGAAGAAGGCAAAGGCACCGACCTTTATCGCGACACTCACACGATGCTCGGACAGTCAAAGCTGCACGGATCTTACATCGGCAATGTTGAAGGACGTGGCGTCTATCAGGGTGAAGCGGACGTCATCATCTGCGAAGGTTTCGTCGGCAACGTGGTGCTGAAAGTCAGCGAAGGAATGGCCGAGTTCCTGCTGAAGACAGTCGGCGGGGCATTGATGAAAGTGCTGTCTGCCGAGAAAGACATTGCGAAACAGGCACTGGCCAAGCTCACCGATCAGTTTCACTATCAGGAGTCTGGCGGAGCACCACTGCTGGGGATCGATGGCGTCTGCATCATCTGCCACGGTTCCAGCGACAGCCGTTCGATTCGCAACGCCCTGAAGATGGCGACCGAAATTGACAACCACCACATCAATTCGCGAATCACAGAACTGCTGGCTCTGCAGAATCCATAGACGCGGTTTCGCTCCTGAAAAGTAGGTTGGACATTCCTGTCCGACGAAGATTCAACGGGCCTGACGCCTGTACCACTTCTTCAACAGGTTTTTAGCTGGGAGATCCCATGTCCAAGATCGCTTTATTCTTCCCGGGCCAGGGTGCTCAGCATGTCGGCATGGGACGCAAGCTTGCGGCTCAGTACCCGAAAGCTCGCGACCTGTTTGATCGAGCCACCGACATCATGGGCTTTGATCTGGGAAAGATTTGTTTCGAAGGTCCCGCTGAGGAATTGGATTCGACCGTCATCAGTCAGCCGTCGCTGTTCGTGACGAGCCTCGCGGCTCTGGAAAAACTGCGAGCTGATTCTCCTGAGGTCGTCCTTGGCTGCGAGATGGCGGCCGGGTTGAGTCTCGGCGAATACACGGCGTTGGTTTTCGCTGGTGCGATGTCCTTCGAAGATGGTTTGCGAGTCGTCAAGCGCCGCGGTGAAGCCATGCAGGCTGCGGCCGATGCAACTCCGTCTGGCATGGTCAGCATTCTGTTGCTGGAGCGTGCTCAGGTTGAACAGATCTGCAAAGAAGCCTCCGCGCACGGGCCGATTCAGATCGCCAATTTTCTTTGCCCAGGCAACCTGGTCGTGAGCGGTGAAAACGCCGCCTGCGAACGAGCCGCTGAACTCGCGGTTGCTGCCGGCGGTCGAGCGATTCCTCTCGCCGTTGCCGGCGCGTTTCACACTGAGATCATGCGACCTGCAGACGAAGCACTGGCCGAAGTTCTTGCAGAAGTCGAGATCCGTTCGCCTGAGATCCCAGTTGTTTCCAACGTGGACGCTCAGACTCACACCGATCCTGAAGAGATCCGCCAGCTCCTGATCCGCCAGGTCTTGAACCCGGTCCGCTGGGAAGATTCCATCAACCTGATGTTGAGCGAAGGCTGTTCCGACTTCTATGAAGTCGGCCCAGGCAAGGTTCTCAAAGGCCTGCTGAAACGCATCAGCCGCAAAACCCCCTGCACCACCATCAACGACTCCTTCGACGAAACCGGCGGCGTCTAAAAAGTAGCCGTCTCGCTCCGCCGAGACGAGCCTTGACGTGGGCCCGCGGTCAAAAGCACCCCGCGTCGTTTGGGCGAAACAGTGCCGACAGCCGTCGTCGAAACGGCACCGGCCAATGCGGCTTGTCGCCACGGCGGGGCTCGCCCCCGTTGAGCGATGATCCCTGCCGATCGATGACCCCACTTGATCACGGCTCCATGCGGGCGAGCCGCACGGTGGCCGGATCTGCGAGAAGGGCTACTTCTGGTTGCGATCATGGCTCGACGGGGCCAAGCCCGCGTCGTGGCCCGATGGCAACTATGGTTGACACTCACCCCGTGATCGTCGCCAACAGGGGAGCTGATCAGGGGCTGGTTTCGCCTTTGTTGTTTTCCCAGCGGAGCCAGTAGTAAGCGGTTTTGCCGACGTCGGAGGGATCGAACTGGGCGACGCAGGGAGTTCGCGTGTCGGTCGCCAGAAAGTGCAGATCCCGCCGACGGGAAACCGCTGTCACTTGAAACATCCCCTCGCTGTCCCGTTCCCATCAATCCGGCGAGCGGCAGGGCGTCAGCCCTCCGATGTGATCGAGCAGCGAAAGATCGGAGGGCTTACGCCCAAC